>VBEO01000139.1 GCA_005881825.1 Chloroflexota bacterium
CTTCCGCTTCTCGGAGCTGGAGCAGGGACTCGACGAGCCCAACCTGCGCCCGCCCTCGCACGATTTCATCGACTTCGCGTTTCGCTGGGCATCCGGCGAGCCGCTGGACGCCATCCCGCTGCCGCCCAACGTCGACATCGGGGACGCCATCAAGGCCATGAAAGGCCTGTATTCGCTGCTCCGCCAGCTGGAGTGGGCGCTGAAGATGATGCAGCTGCCGCTGGCGCCGGTCGTCAAGGCGGCGGTCGAGAAGATGGAGCGCGACGTCATCAAGCGGACTTAGGGACCGGGCGGGCGGTCCGCAGTCGCTCCGCGATCCATTCGCGGCTGGGATTGTTCGATGCCAACACGTCTGCGATCGCGCGCTGTAAGTCGTACGCCACACGGTGGACGGTTGCGATGCCTTCGTCCACCGTCAGAAAGGAGGCCCGCGGGTCGCCGTCCAGTGAAAGGCTCACGCTGCCGGAGTTGGCCACCGTGAGCTCGGGCAGCACGCGCACGAAGGGCCGGTGGATGTGGCAGAAGACGGCGACCGCCGCGCCCAGCGGTTCGTAGATCCCGCGCAGCTCGCCATCCGGCGCGTCGGTGCGGACGTTGGCCCACAAGTCGCCGGGTGTCGCATGCACGAGTGCGACCTGCGCGCCGTGGCGCCACTCGAGTGGCTGCTCCCGAAGCCAGCCGAGTCGTTCAGGACCCAGCTGGTCGGCGGTCCAGCCGATCGACTCCACCGGCACCGGCAGCCCGCCCGGCGGACCGGTCCACAGCATCTCGTCTGTGTTGCCGCGGACGCCGGGCCAGCCGCGCTCCCGGATGGCGTCGACGCATTCGGCCGGCCGGGAGCCGTGCAGCGCCAGGTCGCCGCCGTGCACGACCAGGTCCGGCCCCAGCCGCTCGAGGTCGTCGAGCACCGCCTGCAGCGCGACCAGGTTGCCGTGCACGTCGGACACGACCGCGATCACCGCTACAAACCTAGAGGCCCGATCGGCCGAGCGCCGGCGCCGGAACCAAAATCAGCTCCGAAAACCGTTCCGCCGCCGGCGCTCGGGTGAAGGCCCACTACTTAGACTCGGAGGCGCATGGCCCGCAAGCGGCGGATCCTGGTCACCGGCGTGGCCCGCTGGTGGGGAGCGCTGCTGGTGCAGCGCCTGGTCGCCGAGCCCGAGGTGGCCGAGGTGATCGGCATCGACACCAGCGAGCCTCACTACGACCTTGGGCGTGCGGATTTCCTGAAGCTCGACATCCGCCATTCCCTGATCGGCAAGCTGGTGCGCGCGGTCGGCATCGACACCGTGGTGCATACCGGCACCACGATCGACTCCTTCGACCTCGATGCGCGGCGCGCGCACGAGACCAACGTGATCGGCACCCTCAACCTGCTGGCCGGCTGCGCCGGCGGGGACAGCCCGGTGCGCCGCTTCATCCTGAAGTCGTCCGGCCACGTGTACGGGTCGCGCCACGACCTGCCCGCGCACCTGCGCGAAGATCGCCGGCTCGCCTCCGACTCCCCCCACGCGTTCGTGCGCGACATGGTCGAGGTCGAGTCCTACGTCGTCGATTTCGCGGTGAGAAACCCCGAGGTGCGGATGGTGGTTCTGCGCTTCGCCAACAGCCTCAACGCCGACGAGCCGCAGCCGCTGGCGCGCTATCTCGACCTCGAGCTGGTGCCGACGGTGATCGGCTTCGACCCCGTCATGCAGCTGATCGACCGCGACGACTGCGTGGAGGCCATGCGCCTGGCCGTCCTCAGCGGCCGCTCCGGCGCCTACAACGTGGCGGCGGCGGGGCCGGCCCCGTTGACCGCTCTGCTCGACACGGCCGGCAAGCTGCACGCGCCCCTGCTGCCGCCATACGGCCTTGACGTCGCCTCGTTCGCCTTGAAGCGGCTGGGGCTGGCCTTTCTCTCTCCTCAGCTGCTGGACCTGCTGCGTTGGGGCCGCACCTTGAGCACGGCCAAGGCCGAGCGCGAGCTGCGATTCCGGGCCCGCCTCGACACCAATGAAGCTTTTCAGCGGTACGTGCAGAGCCGGCGCGTGATCCAGTTCCAGCCGGAGCGTAGCGGCTACCAGTACGAGCAGGAGCTGGAGGAGTTCATCCGGTCCCGGCGCCTGGAGCCAGATGGACAGCCCCACCCCCTCGCGGCAGGCCGCGAGGGACCTCCCCACGAGCGGGGAGGTGACGCTAGCCGGCCTCGGTCCCGCCCCCGTCGATCACCAGCACGGCCCCGTTGACGTAGCTGGCGGCGTCCGAGACCAGGAAGCAGGCCGCGCCCGCGATCTCCTCCGGGCGCCCGATCCGCCCCATCGGGTTGTTGGCCACCACGCGGTTGTAGATCTCCTCATTGGCCCAAAGAGCCTCGGCGAAGCGGGTCTTGAACAAGCCCGGTGCGATGCAGTTGACGCGCACCTTGCCGCCCAGCTCGCGCGCCAGCTGGCGCGTGAGCATCACGACGCCGGCCTTCGTCAGGTCGTAGACGCCGAGCCCCACCGAGGGACGCAGGCCGCCGGTGCTGGCGATGTTGAGGATGGCGCCGCCGTGCTCCTCCATCCAGGCCTTCACGGCGAGTTGTGAGAGCAGCCAGTATCCCTTCAGGTTGACGTCGAAAGTCTTGTCCCAGACGCCGGAATCGGCCTCGATCAGGGGGCCGAAGTAGGGATTGGTGCCCGCGTTGTTGACCAGTATGTCGATCCTCCCGTGGCGAGCCATGGTCGTCTCGACCAGCCGCCTCAGGTCCTCTTCGCGACCCGCGTGAGCCGCGACGGGGAGGGCGCGGTCCGGGAAACGCTGGTTGATGCCGATGGCAGCGCGGTCGAGGTCGTCCTGCTTGCGGCTGCTGAGAACCACCCGGGCGCCCTGCTCGGCAAGTCCCTCGGCGATCGCGGTGCCCAGTCCACGGCTGGCGCCGGTGACGATGGCTACCCGGCCGCTGAGATCGAAATCGGGCATTCGTTGCTAGCATATTTCGGTTGACCGAGCTGGTCTCCGGGACCGCGGCCGAGGAAATCCTCGAGCGCATCTTCCAGCCCACCACCAAACCGAGCGCTCTCGACCAGGCCGAGGAGACTCTCCGGCATCCGAAGAAGCTGGTCTACGCCGCCATGTCCAACCGCAACTACTTCTGGCGCGCCCACATCCAGAAATTCATCCTCGATTCAGGGATGGTGCCGGTAAGCCCCTTCATGCTCTTCGACTACTACCTCCTACACACGGTGCCCAAGAACACCGTGCGCGACGCCATGAACAACCTGCTCTCGCGCTGCGACGAATGCTGGGTTTTCGGGCGCATCTCGCTGGGCGTGAAGGTGCAGATCGGAATCGCCAAGCGCCTCAACAAGCCGATTCGCTACTTCGACATCTCGGAGCTGCCCGTGGCCGTGTTGCCGATCTCCGAGGAGACTGCGCAGGAGGAGGTGCGGGACTAGCCGTAGGGGAGGGGCTTGCGCCTCCCGGGCGAGGCAAGCCTCGCCCCTACGTTCCCCCGCGTCACGCGAGACACCCACTTCTCCGGTCGCGCCAGCTCGTCGGCGCGCGGCAGGTTGGCCGCAGATTCCCAGGCCAGGTTCAGCGTGGCCATCCCATGGGCCTCGTAGACCGCGCGTGAGAAGGCCTCGCCGTTGCGGTACTGCTGGAGCTTGAGATCCAGCCCCGTCAGCTTCCAGAACAGCGCCTCCAGCGGGCTCTTCTGGTCGCTGCGCTTGCGGTAGGCGGCCTCCAGCGCGTCATAGGAATCGAGGACGCGGCGGCCGGCCAGCGTCATGACCAGGTTGCTGTAGCCCTCGATCAGGGACATGGTGGCCTGCATGCGGCGCACGGTGGCCCACTGGCTGGGCAGCCCCACCGTGAGGCTGATCAGGCGGGCGGCGCCCTGGCGGCGATGGCCGGCCAGTGCCAGCAGCTCCTCGAGCGCGCTGTTCATGTACTGGATCAGCCAGGGGTGAGCCTGGAACTGCCAGGCATGGGTGGTCTCGTGCAAGATCAGCCAGCGCCGGAGGTCGTCGCCCGGCAGCTCCGCCTCCTGCTCCCACTGGGCGACGTTGGGCTCGACCAGGTAGAGGCCCGTCGGGGCGACGGGCTCCCTGCCCATCAGCTGGGGGTCGAACTGGCCCAAGACACGGTAGCTGAGGAAAGACAGCATGCCCCCCGTATAGCGGTCGATCGCGGCCTGACCAGTGTCGGTCAGCCGGGACCGCGGGATGCCGGCTTCGGCTATCACCGGATCGAGGACCCGGCGGATGATCTCCACGTTGAGGTCGATCCACTCGATCCGGCCCAGGGGCTGGAAGGGCGCGATCTCGAAGGCCGGCCCGCCGACCACGTCGAAGAGCGGCTGCCGCATGTCGGCGGCCAGCGCCGCGTAGCGGTCGGCCAGGCGGTTGCGCTCGGCCGGCTCCATCGGCCAGTCCTGCCGGAGGCGGCGACGGGCGTGGCGGCGGACCGCGTCCCAGTCGATGACCGAGGCCTGGCCGCCCAGGGGGCGGGTCGCCTCCATGACCGCGGCGGCGGCGATGCCGGAGAGGATTCCGAAGACTACGCCACGCGCGACCTTGGCTTTCACGGCCCTACGGTACCCCTCCCTATATCCCTCCCCTCAGGGGAGGGACCGTCTCGCTTCGCAATGCAAGGTCGTTACCAATCGAAAGGCGACGCGTGGCTGCGCTTGAAGACCACCTTGCACTTCTCGCAGCGGAACACGATCTGCATGGCCAGGCGGCCGATGGCGCTGGCGTCGCGGCCGCAGACCGGGCAGGACGCCGTTTCCTCCATGTAGGCGTTGGGCAGCGGCATCACCTTGATCTCCAGGCGCCGCCGCTTCTTGGACATCAGCTCGCGTGTCCGTAGAGCAGCTCGCCGAGGGGCGCGTCACCGCTGAGCAGGCGATGCACCTCGATCACCTCGTCGGCCGTGATGGGGCCGGTGGCGTGCTCTTCGCGGGTGGCGACGGGCGCCCTCAGGCTGAGCTGGCTGTCGAGGGTGAAGGACCAGAAGAGATGGCAGCGCACGCACTGCGCGCGCACGGTTGTGATCTGCGCGGGGCCGTCGATGACCACCAGCAGGGTGTCGGACCGGGTTCCGCCGCAGAGGGGGCAAGTGATGTTGGCGAGTAGCTCACGCATCCGGGCCGCATCGATCTCGGAGCCCCCGGAGTTAGACAAAGTACTATCAATGCTATCACCTTATGGGCTAGTTGCCCACCCCCGCGGTGGTAGCGCCGAGTTGCTGGTGCCTAGACGTCGAGAAGGGAGACGTCGAGATCGCGCAGGCCGTCGGGAGACTCGATGCCGACTTCCTGGAGGCGCTTCATGAGCGCCAGGATGTAACGCACGCCGGCCAGGTTGACGCCGTGCTTGCGGGTCAGGGTCTGGATGGCCTGCAGCTTCATGAGATCGCGCTGGGAGTAGCGGCGGCGGTTGGTGACCGTCCGCTTCGGCTTGATCATGTTCAGGTGCTCGTACATCATGAGCGTCCGGGGATGGGTCTCCAGGATTTCGGAGGCCACGCTCAAGGTGTAGATCGGGCGGTCCAGGTTGGGCCCATCGGGCGGCGCCGAAGACGGCAAGGTGACGACTTCTCGAGGTTTGGTCTTCATCGGTCCTTCCTTTTGGGGCCCTTTTTCGAGTCAGTTCCCGTCGCGCTTAACGTGACAGGACCGGGCCTACGTTTCCGAGGGGATTGTGGGGTGTCAAGCGGATACCCGCAAGGTACGAATGTAAAGGAACGCCGAACAAACGCCCGAGGCTCTCGAGACCGAGATCAGCCGTGCTTGGGCGGCGGCGTGGGACCCGGCGTCGGGGAACCGGAGGGTTTGGGAGCGGGAGCGCTGGAGGTGCTGGCCCAGCTGGGCAGCGGCGGGGCCGGCGTGCTGGGGCTGGTGCCGGGCAGGAACCAGGCGGTCTTGCCCGACACGCTGAAGTGCTGCAGCCCGGCCGGCTCTCCGAACCAGGTCGCGGGGTTGGCGCCCATCGCGTTCAGCGCGCCTTCCATGAAGTTGTGCCAGCCGGGCGCAGCCACAAACACACCGTCGGAGCCCTGCACCATGGCCGACCAGTCCGGGTTGCCGAACCAGACCGCGGCGGCCAGGTCCGGCGTGTAGCCGACCGTCCAGGCATCTTTGAAGTCGTCGGTGGTGCCGGTCTTGGCGCCGACTCGGCGGCCCGGGAGCGTGAGCGGCGAGCCGCGCCCGAAGATCATGGCCCGGTTGTCGTCGTCGGACATGATCTGCTCCATGATGAAGGCGACCTTGGGGTCGAGCACCTGCTTGGCCTGCGGCCCCGGATCTGCGGTGAAGATGGCGGTGCCGTCGCTGGCGGTGATCTTGTTGATCGCAAACGGCGGGTGCAGGACGCCCTGCGCGCCGAGCACCGAGGCCCCGGTTGCCATCTGCAGGGTCGTCTCGCCGTAGCCGCCGAGCGTCAGCGAAGGGCCGAACGCGTTCAGCGGGTCATCGCTGGTGAACTTGCCGTTGGGCTGCGGGATCCAGGGCGGCGCTCCCATGTCGCGCGCGATCTGCGCGACCTTGTCGACGCCGTTGCCGAGCTCGACCTTGACCGCCGGCACGTTCAGCGAGTTGCCCATGCACTGCTGCAGCTGGCAGGTCCCGTGGTACTTCATGTCGTAGTTCTTGGGCTGCCAGGGCGGGTTCTGGTTGGTGATCGTGATCGGGCTGTCGACGATGGGCGTAACCATCGTGAACTTCCCGCTGGCGATCGCCGCCGTGTAGTTGTAGATCTTGAACGACGATCCGGGGTTGCGCGGCGGCCAGACCGCGAAGTTGTTGTTGTTGTCGGGGCCGCCGGGATCGGCGGCGCCCACCATCGCCACCACCGCGCCGGTGTGGGGATCGATGGCGGTGAGGGCGCCCTGGCTGACGTGGCGCCAGCGCTGGTCGTTGAGCTGGTTGATCATGGCCTTCTCGGCGATGCCCTGGAGCGTCGTGTTGAGCGTCGTCACCACCCGCAGGCCACCGCCCTGCAGGACCTTCACGCCGTACTTGGCGGAGATCTGGTCCATCACCCAGTACGCGAAGCCGGTCGCTGCCAGCACCTGGGGGCCGGGCCCGAACATCTTCCCGTTGCGGGGACTCAGGTCCTCCGCGAAGGCCTGGTCGGCGAGTGGCCGGTCGATCATGCGGGCGCGCACCATCGCGTCCAGGACCGACTGCTGGCGAGCCTTGGCCTGGCCCCAGTTGTTGAAGGGGCTGTTGTAGAGCGGGCTCTGGGGAATGCCCGCCAGCATCGCGGCCTGCGCCAGGTCGAGGTCCTTGGTCTCCTTGTGGAAGTAGATGCGCGAGGCCGCCAGGGTTCCCTGCGAGTTGTTCCCGTAGTGGACCGTGTTCAGGTACATCTCCAGGATCTGGGGCTTGGAATAGGAGCGCTCGACCTGGATGGCCAGGTACGCCTCCTTGAGCTTGCGTTCGTAGGTCGGTGAGCTGTCCAGCAGGCGCAGCTTGACCAGCTGCTGGGTGATCGTGGAAGCGCCTTGGGCTGTGCGGTGCTCGCGCCAGTCGACCCAGGCCGCACGGGCCATGGCCATGGGGTCGATGCCCGGCTCGTGCCAGAAGTTGGCATCCTCGATGGCGACGCTGGCGTCCGGCAGCCAGTGGCCCATGCTGGAGAGCGGCTCGTAGTAGTGCTGAACGCCCTCCGGATGCACGTCGGCCAGCATCGTCTTGCCATCGCTGGCAAAGATCAGGGTGTCTTCCTGCAGCGGGGTGGCGGCGATGGCGTGGGCGTCGGGCAGGTTGGCCGCGAAGTCGATGTAGGCCTGCGAGCTGGCCAGGAAGGCGCCGGCGGCGAGCACGAAAACGAGTGTCAGCTTGGCCACCGGCGGCACCCAGGCGCTGAGGTCGCGCGGCGCCTCGATGCCAAAGCCCGACCCGCGCGTGAAGCGGGGCCCGGTCCCGTGGGCGCTGGCCCGCAGCCGGCGGCCGCGGCCGTCCCGAGCCGGCTCGCTGAACAGGCGGGAATCTCGGGAGAGCCGGTACTGGTGCCCCACGGCACCCGCCATCGAAGTCAAGCCGCTCCGGGCCGCGTCCGCGTCCTGCCGCAGGTGGGGCAGCAGACCTTCCAGCGAACGCCGGACCCGTCCCCCCCACGTGCGTAAGCGATGTCCACGAATGCTTAGCACGGCGATATCATAAATGATCCCAAGAACGGGACAAGTTAAGGATCGGTAAAGGTCTCATCCCCACGCTCATAGAACGCTTGCTGGGTACGGTCCACCCGTCCCGACTCCTGGTGGCGAGTGACTTCGACGGCACGTTGTCCGAGATCGTGGGCGAGCCCGATCGGGCTCACCTGCTGCCCGCGGCCCTGGACGCGCTGCACGACCTGCGGGCGACCGTGGCCGCGCTGGCCGTGATCAGCGGCCGCGCCCAGGCCGATCTGGAGCGGCTCGTCGATCTCGAAGGCGTGCGCCGGCTCGGCGACTACGGGCAGCCCGCCGCCGGGCCGCCCGACCCCGCCCTGGCGCGGTTCCGTCCCGAACTCGAGGCGCTGCTGGAACCCGTCGCCGGCGCGCGGCTGGAGGTCAAGCCCGGCGCGCTCGCGGTTCACTTCCGGGAGCGGCCGGCGGCAGCCGCCGAGGTCCTGCGGGCTGTGGCGGTGCCGGCGGCCAAGGCCGGCCTGGAAGTCCGCCCGGGCCGCATGGTGGTTGAGATCCTGCCTCGGGGCTGGGACAAGGCGCGGGCGTTGCAGGCGCTGGTCGCCGAGACCGCCTGCCAGGGGGTCGTCTTTCTGGGCGACGATTACGGAGACCGCGGCTGCTTCGAATACCTGGCCAGGCTGGAGCTGCCACACCTCGGCGTCGGCGTGGCCAGCGCCGAGACGCCGGCCGAGATCTTTGCGGCCTGTGACCTGGTCGTCGAAGGACCGCAAGCGGCGGCCGCTTTTCTCAGCGAGCTGGCGACGGCTGCTCGTAGACGAGGTCGTGCAGATCCCTGACCTGGAGTGAGATCCAGCGCCCGATGTCGTGGGTCTTGACCTGCTCGCGCAGCAACCTGGCCAGCCTCCGGCGCGTGGGCTGGGTGGCGCCCAGCGATACGTGCAGGGCATCGGCGGTGGCGTCGACGTCGAAGGGGTTGATGGTCATGGCCCACGGGCCCAGCTCCTCGTGGGCGCCGGCGTTTTCGGAAAGCACGAGCACTCCGTCGCGTCGGTTCAGCAGGGCGCCCTCCTTGGCGACCAGGTTCATGCCGTCGTAGATCGGATTGACCAATAGCACGTCGTACTCGCAGTAGGCAGCGACCGCGCGCCTCAAGTTCTCGCCGAACTCCAACCGGATCGGCTCCCAGTCGAGCTCGCCCAGATCGCGGTTGATGCGCTCGGCGGTGGCTTTGACCGAGGCCAGGTAGTCGCGATAGACGGTGATGTCCTGCCGCGAGGGCTGCAGGAAGGCGTAGAACTGCACGCGCCGCCGCCACTCGGGCCGCTGCCGCAGCAGCCTCTCGTATGCCAGGAATCCGCGCACGATGTTCTTCGCGGGATCGGTGCGGTCGACGCGCACGATCAGCTTCTCGGGGCGACGCTGCTGCAGGCCGGCAATCTCCTGTTCGACCGCGGGCGTGGTGGACAGCTGCTCCATGGCGGGCACGTCGATCGAGATCGGATAGGCGCGAGCCCAGACCACGCGGCCGTGGTGGATCACTGCGCGCTCCCGGTGGTCGACGCGATAGCCCAGCAGCTCCTCCACCGAAACCAGGAAGTTGCGCACGTCGGAGTTGGTCTGGAAGCCGACCACGTCGTTGGCGAGCAGTCCGGTGAGGATGGCGTCGCGCATCTGCTGGGGCAGCACCTTCCAGTAGTGCGGGGTCGGCCAAGGGATGTGGATGAACTGCTGGAGCGTGGCCTGGGGCAGCAGCTCGCGGATCCGGCTGGGCGCTAGGTAGAGCTGGTAATCCTGCGTCAGGATGAGCGGCCGCCGGGGCAGCTCGCGGGCGACCTCCACCGCGCGCTCCGCGACCGCATGGTTCACCCGCACGTAGCCGTCCTCCCAGGCATCCCAGTAGCGCGCGTTGATCAGAGGCTCGCGCGACAGGTCCCAGAGGTAGTGCTGGAGGAACCAGATCAGCGGGTTGGCGATGACGGAGTAGAACTTGCGGTACCGGTCGGAGTCGCTCGCCACGTAGTGGAGCCGGATAGGCCGCTGCATGTCGCCCAGGTCGACGGGGCCGCCGGTGGCCGCCAGCTCGCGTTCGGCCGGAGTGCGTGCGCAGGCCACCCAGGGGGCGCCCGTCGCCTCGGCCACCGTGAGCAGGGCGGTGACCACGCCCCCGGCCCCCCGGCGCAGGCGTCCGCCCGGGCCGGGCTCATAGGGCGCTCGGTTGCTGACCAGCAGCGGCGACCACGGCTCAAGGACGCCGGCCGTGTAGCGACGTAGCGAAGACGGGTCGATAACCCTTGACAATGGTGCTAACAAAATCTACATTGCCGTTATCACTAATATCTACCGATCAGCGGGTGGAGACGAACCCGCTGCGGGAGGGGCGGCTTGCTCAGCGAAGCAGTAGAAGAGATCCATCGGAAGACCCGGGAGCAGCGGGAGCGCGAGCAGCGCCTGCTGGCCCGGCGCGCGGACATCCGGCTCCTGGATTCCTGGCTCAACACGGTAGAAGGCATGCTGGAAGGCGACGAGCGCACAGTACCCGAGCCGCTGGTCAAAGAGATCGGGACATTCCTTCGCGACGTCGATCCCAAGCTGCACCGGGCGCTCCTGCGCAACCGCGCCCGCGAGGCATCGCGGGTGCTGGATGTGCTCTTCGACGCCCAGGAGTACCTGCTCCCGCACTTCGCGGAGGTCGGCTAACCGCCAGACCCGCGGGCAAGTGCCGGCAGTTGGTGCCTGTGACCGCCTCATCTAGAGGCAACTGCCGGCACTTGGCATAGTTGCGAGGTGTCCGCGCTTGCCGGCCTCCTGCTGGTGAGCGTCTCGGTCGGGCTCAGCAACTTCGCCGGGGCCATCGGCATCGGCCTCTCGGGTGTCGACCGCGGCACCCGGCTGCGGGTGGGCGTTGCGTTCGGCCTGTTCGAAGCCGGCATGCCCCTGCTCGGTTTGCTGCTCGGGGCAGCACTGGCCGGCCGCCTGGGCAGCCTCGGCCGTTACGTGGGCGCGGTACTGCTGATGGCGACGGGCGCTTACACGATCTGGCAGGGCCACCGGTCCGGTGCCCGGGGCGACCGGCAGATCGCCATGGACGCCCGCGCCCTGGCCATGACCGCGGTCGCGCTCTCCATCGACAACCTGGTGGTCGGCTTCGCGCTGGGCGTCTACCGGGTCAATGTGGTGCTGGCGGCGCTGACCATGGGCGTGGTCTCGGTGGGCATGTCGCTCCTCGGGCTGGAGCTGGGCAGCCGCCTGGGTGAGCGGATGGAGGGGCGCGCCGAGGAAGCCGGGGGCGCCGTGCTGATCCTGGTCGGGCTGGCGCTGGCCGCCGGGGTTCTCCACTAGGCTAGCCGCGATGCCGCCCCAGTTCGAACAGGTCCTGGTCGCCGTCGAGGAGCGGATCGCCACCGTCACCCTGAACCGGCCGGAGCAGCGCAACCCGCTGTCGGCGGCCATGATCGCCGACCTTCGGGGTGCCCTTGGTTGGTGTCGGGACGAGCTCGAGGTGCGCGTGGTGGTCCTGACCGGCGCCGGCGACAAGGCCTTCTGTGCCGGGGCCGACCTGGCCTCGTTCAATGCCGACGTTCCCGAGCTGGCCCGCCACCACGGGCGCCATGGGTTCGTCGACCTCTTCCTTCTTATGCAGGAGCTGGGCAAGCCTCTGCTGGGCCGGATCAACGGCCACGCCCTGGCCGGCGGGTTCGGGCTCGCCTGCAGCTGCGACCTGCTGGTCGCCGTCGAGTCGGCCACCTTCGGAACGCCCGAGATCAACGTCGGCGTCTGGCCGGCGATGATCCAGGCCGTGCTCGCCCGCAACCTGCCTCGGAAGGTGGTGCTGGAGATGGTGCTGCTGGGGGAGCGCTGGTCGGCAGCGCAGCTGAAGGAGGTGGGGCTGGTCAATCGGGTGGTCGCCGATCAAGCCGAGCTGGATGCGGTCACCGGCGAGCTGGCGCGGGCCCTGGCCAAGAAGTCGCCGAGCGTCCTGCGGCTGGGCCGCGACTCCTTCTATCGCCAGCAGGACATGGAGTTCCGGTCGGCGCTCGAGTACCTGCAGGCCCAGCTCTCGCTGGTCACCCTTACTGAGGACGCGCGCGAGGGCGTGCGCGCGTTCTTCGAGAAGCGCGAACCGGACTTCAAGGGCAGCTAGGTGACCGGCGACAGGCAGCAGGAGCTGCGCGAGAAGGCTCTTCGCGGCGGAACCCGCTACCTGCCCAAGCTGCGCGAGCAGAACAAGCTGACCTCCCGCGAGCGCCTCGACCTGCTGCTCGACGCTGGCTCATTCGTCGAAGACGGCCTCTTCGCCAACGTGCTGGCCGCGGACCTGCCCGCCGACGGCGTGGTCACCGGCCTGGGCACGATCAGCGGCCGCCAGGTGGCCGTGATGGCCAACGACCCCACCGTCAAGGCGGGCTCCTGGGGCGCGCGCACGGTCGAGAAGATCGTGCGCATCCAGGAGACGGCCGGCCGCCTGCGCGTCCCGCTCTTCTACCTGGTCGACTCGGCCGGGGCCCGAATCACCGATCAGATCGAGATGTTCCCGGGCCGGCGCCACGCGGGGCGGATCTTCTTCAACGAGGTCCGGCTGTCGGGTCGGGTGCCGCAGATCTGCCTGCTCTTCGGCCCCAGCGCCGCCGGCGGCGCCTACATCCCCGCCTTCTGCGACGTGGTCGTGATGGTGGAAGGCAACGCCTCCATGTACCTGGGCTCGCCGCGGATGGTCGAGGTGGTGGTCGGCGAGAAGGTGACGCTGGAGGAGCTGGGCGGCGCCCGCATGCACTGCACCGAGAGCGGCTGCGGCGACGCGCTGGTCAAGGACGACCGGGAGGCGATCGAGTACGCGCAGGCCTACTTCGCCTACATGCCCCAGAACCATCGGGGCTTGGTCATGCCCGCGGAACCGCGGCCCCCGCGCCCAGACGCCAAGCCCATCGCCGAGGTGGTGCCGGCGGAGCCCAACCGCGGCTACGACATGCGCAAGGTCATCGATGCGCTGGTCGACGAGGGCTCCTGGATGGAGATCAAGAAGCTGTTCGCCAAGGAGCTGCTGACCGGGTTCGCGCGCCTGGACGGGATGGCGGTGGGCGTGCTTGCCAACCAGCCCATGCAGAAGGGCGGCGTGCTCTTCAATGACAGCGCGGACAAGGCCGCCCGCTTCATCTGGCTTTGCGACGCCTTCGGGATCCCCCTGCTCTTCCTCGCCGACGTGCCCGGCTTCATGATCGGCACCGACGTCGAGCGCCGGGGCATCATCCGCCACGGCGCCAAGATGATCACCGCGGTCTCCGAGGCCACCGTGCCCAAGATCTCGGTGATCGTGCGCAAGGCCTATGGCGCCGGCCTCTACGCGATGGCGGGCCCGGCCTTCGATTCCGACGCCGTCCTCGCGCTGCCCTCCGCGCAGATCGCGGTCATGGGCCCCGAGCCGGCCATCAACGCGGTTTTCTTCAACAAGCTGGCCGAGCTGCCCGAGGAGCAGCGGGCGGCGCGGCGCCAGGAGCTGGAAGAGGAGTACCGGGCGGACGTCGACCTCTACAAGCTGGCCGGCAACCTGATCGTCGACGACGTGGTGGAGCCCGGGCGGCTGCGCGAGCAGCTGGTGCTGCGCTTTCGGGCTTACGCCTCCCGGTGGGAGCCTCCCCCCGATCGCCGGCACGGGGTGCCGCCCGTCTGATCAGCGCTTCAGGTAGTGCTCGATCACATCGGCGGCGCGCGCGTCGCCGGGTTCGCCCCGAGCGCGCAGGTGATCGGCCACCAGCTGGCGCGCCGCGGGCGTGGCAGCCGGGCCGGTCTTGAACTTGACGTGCCGGCGCAGCTCGCGCAAGCGCATGGTGGCGAGCCGGTTCAGGCGCGGCCCGTAGAAGTCCCCTGGCGCCGGCGGCTCGTAGGTGCGGTCGGGTTCGTAGGCAGCCAGCAGCCGGCGCAGCGCGCCGGCCACGGCTGCGGGATCGGTGGAGACACCCTCGGCCTCGCATTCGAACGCAACGGCCCGGAAGTGAAGCGTGGCTTTGCCTGCGTCGACAGGGTCGACCCAGTCATGCGGGGACCAGGCCAGGAAGTCGGACACGAAGAAGGTGACCAGCGGGTTGGCGCGCACGGCATCGAGGGTCGGGTCGCCCTGCACACAGTGCAGCTCGATGTAGCCCCCGCCACGCACGAAGGGCAGGATCGAAACCTGCGGGTGACCGCCGGGCGGGCAGGCGATCAAGGTCCCGTGGCGCATCTGGGCGACGAACTCGTCAGCGGCCTGCTGGTCGGGCGGGTAGTTGCTGCTCGCGAACATCAGGACTCGGGGCGGAGCCGCTCCGTCAGGTAGCGAAGGGCGATCGGGTAACGGTATTCGATCATCGCGTGGCCGGCGTCGAAGAGCTCGAAATGGACGTCGGTGACGCCGACCCCTGCGAGCGCACGCCGGAAGGCCTCGGCGCCCAGGTCGAGGAAGTACTCGTCGCGGCGGCCGGCGTCGACGTAGATCGCGCGCAGGCTCTTCAGCTGCTCCGCGTGCCCGGGCACCATGCGCACGGGATCCCAGCGCAGCCAGCGCTCCCAGACCTCGGGGATGAGCATGCCGGTGGCCGGGTCTAACGGCAGCCGCACGGTACCGTCCGCGTCGGCCGAGTAGCAGGCGGCCATCGCGTACGCGTTGACCAGCGAGTCGTCGTCCTTGCCCGAGCCGGCGGGCCGGGAGCGGAAGTCCGCCCAAAACCTCTCGTAGGCGCCGCCGTAATGGTCGCGCAGGGCGCGCGCAACCGGTCCGAACTCGGGCAGGTAGCACAGCTCGAAGAGCGCGTCCCCGGCATGCGTGGCCAGGCCGCCGAAGAGGTCCGGGCGCAGCATCGGCGTCACCATCGCCCCGTAGCCGCCGCTCGACTTGCCCATGATGCCGCGGTGCGCGGGCGCGTTTATGGTCCGGTACTCGGCGTCCACGAAGGGCACCACTTCCGAGCACAGATAGCTGTGATAGCGGCCGGTGCCCGGCGAGTCGAGGAACTGCGAACCGCCGTACGAGGTCCAGCAGTCGACGAAGACGACCACCGCCGGCGGGCAGCCCTGGTCGGCGAAGAGCTCGTCGAGCAGCTCGGGGAAGTTGCGCCGGAAGGCGGTGCGGTTGCGCCACATGTCGAGCTGGCCGGTCATGCCCTGGATCACATAAACCGACGGGTAGCGCCGACTTTCGTCGTCGTCGTAGCCGGGCGGTAGGTAGACCCACAGCGGACGCGTGTGCGGATCCCCGAGAGGGTTGCCGCGCAGGAGGGCGCTGTCCACCTGGTGCTCGGCCCAGCGGCCGGCGGGCTCGTAGGACCAGGGCGCGGGCACTTTTTAGGTGAGGGCGGCCACGACGGCGTTGCCGACCTCGCTCGTGGAGGCGGCGCCGCCGAGGTCGCCGGTGAGGACGCTGCCGTCCTCGCAGACGGCGTCGATCGCCCGCTCGATCCGGCCGGCCCCTGTCTCGTCCCCGAGGTGGCGGAGCATCAGCGCCGCGGACCAGATGGCGCCCATCGGGTTGGCGCGGCCCTGGCCCGCGATGTCGGGGGCCGACCCGTGCACCGGCTCGAACATGGAGGGCCAGTGCTTTTCAGGGTTGAGGTTGCCCGAAGCGCACAGTCCCAGCGACCCCTGGAGGGCGCCGCCCAGGTCGGTGAGGATGTCGGCGAAAAGGTTGGAGCCGACCACCACGTCGATGCTGTCGGGGCGCAGCACCATGCGCGCGGCCATGGCGTCGACGTGCACGCGTTCCACCGTGATCGCCGGGTGGTCGCGCGCCACTTCCGCCACCACCTCGTCCCAGAGGACGTAGGTGTAGCGCGAGGCGTTCGACTTGGTGACGCTGATCAGCCGGCGCGACCGCTCCTGCGCGCGCTGAAACGCATAAGCGGCGCAGCGCGCGATGGCGTGGCGCGTGAACACCGGCGTCTCCACCGCCAGCTCCTGGGGATGGCCCACGTGCACGCGGCCGCCGGTGCCCGAGTACTCGCCCTCGGTGTTTCGAAGGCCTTGCGGATGGGCAGCAGGCAGCCCCACAGGCTCACGTGGTCGGGAACTGTCGGCCAGCCGATGGCGCCCAGGTAGATGGCGTCGAAGCCGGCCAGAGTGCTGAGCGCGTCGGCCGGCATCATCTCGCCGGTTCTCGCGTAGCGGTCGGAGCCCCAATCCAGCTCGCGGAACTCGAGCTCCCCGTCCACCGCGGCCAGCACCTTCAGGCCTTCCGGGACCACCTCCTTGCCCACCCCATCGCCGGGGATCACCGCGATCCGCGCACCCACTGCGGATCGAGCTTACTTTTTGAGGAAGTCGACCTGCTCCGCGACGCCGTCCCAGACCACGGTTGTCCGCGCGGCCTCGGTCCGAGCCACGACCTTGCCCGCCCTGAGGACCAGCCGACGGCGCGGGACCAGCCGGATGGCGTCGCTTTCGGTGGGGGCTTCGAAGACCACCAGCCCGGCGGGGCGGCCCACCTCTAACCCGTAGTTCTCAAGGCCGAGCGCCAGCGCCGGCTGCACCGTGATCATCCGCACCAGCGTCTTCAGCTCCTCGTAGCCGGACATCTGGCCGTAGTGCGCAAGCACCATCGCGGCCTGCAGCGGATCTCCGTAGCCGAGCGGGTACCAGGGATCCATGACCGAGTCGTGACCGATGCAGACGTTGACGCCCGCGTCCAGCAGCTCTTTGACGCGCGTGTGTCCGCGACGGATCGGGTACGCGTCAAAACGTCCCTGCAGCACCGAGTTGTCGAGCGGGTTGGTCACCATGTGCATGCGCGCGCGGCGCAAGTTGTTGATCAGGCGGAACGCATAGGCCGCGTTGTAGGAATGCATGGCGGTGGTGTGGCTCGCGGTGACCCGGCCTTCCAGCCCGAGGCGGATGGTCTCCGCGGCCATGACCTCGCTGAAGCGGGAGTGGTCGTCGTCGGTTTCGTCGCAGTGGATGTCGACGCGCAGGCCGTGTTCGGCGGCCAGCGCCATCGCGAACTTCACCGAGCGCTCGCCGTACTCCCGGGTGATCTCGAAATGCGGGATGCCGCCGACCACATCGGCTCCCGCCTGCACCGCTTTGCGCATCAGCTCCTCGCCGCCGTCGAAGCTGTAGATGCCCTGCTGCGGAAAGGCGACCAGCTGCATCTCCATCTGACCGCGCACCTCGTCGCGCAGCTCGACCAGCGCGCGCAGCGCGGTCAGCTGCGGATCGCAGACGTCGACGTGACTGCGCACGTGCTGGACACCGTTGGCCAGCTGCCAGCGCAGCACCTGCCGCACCCGGCGCTTCACGTCCTCGGCCGTCAGGTCCTTGACGCGCTCGGCCCAGATCGCGATGCCCTCGAAGAGCGACCCCGTGAGGTTGTAGCGCGGCTCGCCGACCGTGAGCACGGCGTCGAGGTGGATGTGAGGCTCGACCAGGGGCGGCGTGACCAGCGCGCCCCCCAGCTCGACCACCTCGGCCGCCTCCGGCTCCGGCTCGGCCCAGCGCCCATCCCGCACCCCAAGGTCGCGCAGGCCGTCGGCGCCCGGGAGCCGGGCGCCCTTCAAAAGCAGGTCGAGCACGCTGCCGGAAGGCTAATAAACTTCCTCTCGCAATCGCTTAACCGGGAGACACAGGGGGGTTATCGCGTATGGCAACACTCGAGCAGGTGGACGTCCATGTCCCCGTGCGGGAGGGCGAGTACGGCGAGAAGGTAGCCGCGATCGAGCCGGGGGGCGTCGAGTACATCCCGCTCGCGGAGCGGCACGGCCGGCCGCTCGACCTCTTCTGGACCTGGATGTCGCCCAACCTGGAGTTCGCGACCATTTACGTGGGCGTGCTGGGCATCGCCGTCTTCGGCGGCAGCTTCCTCAGCGTGGCCCTCGGCATCATCGTCGGTACCGCCATTGGCTCGCTGACCCACGGCATCCTCTCCTCCTGGGGTCCCAGATTCGGTGTCCCCCAGATGGTCCAGAGCCGTGGCGGCTTCGGCTTTTGGGGCAACATCCTGCCCGCCGGATTGAACTCGCTGACCGCCAACGTGGGCTGGTTCATCGTGAATTCGGTCAGCGGCGCCTTCGCCCTGAGCGCGCTGACCAACGGCGCGCTGCCCTTCGTGGTGACCTTCACGATCATCGTGCTGGCCCAGGTGCTGGTGGCCTTCTTCGGCCACAACCTGGTCCACGTGTTCGAGCGCTATGCGTTCGTACCGCTGGTCATCATCTTCGGCCTGGCCACCATCTTCACCTTCACCCATCTCCAGGGGGTCGGCTTCAACGCCAAGGCCCCGCTGGCCTTCGGCGGCGACTTCGGCGCCTTCATGCTGACCGCCGGCACCGCGCTCGGCTACGCCGTGGGCTGGAACCCCTACGCGTCCGACTACACGCGCTACCAGCGGCCGGACACCAACCGGACCATGGTCGGCTTCTGGGCCGGCTTCGGGATCTTCCTCTCCTGCATCGTGCTGGAGCTGATGGGCGCCGCGCTGGCGACGGCGGCCGGCACCAAGTGGGGACCCAACGACATCCCCACCGCGCAGATGGTCAACACCATGCCCTCGGTCATCTACTACGCGACCCTGGTGGCGATCGCGCTGGGCGCGGTGGCCGCCAACGTGATCAACATTTACAGCGGATCGATGTCGGTGCTCACATTAGGCATCAACATCCCCTCCCACATCCGGCGCGCCATCGTCGCCGCGGGCGCAGGCGTGCTTGGGCTGGTGATCGGCTTCGCGGCCCAGGCCAACGTGGGGCCGGGCAGCAAGTACGAAGGCTTCCTGCTCGTCATTACCTACTGGATCGGCGCCTGGCTGGGAGTCGTGCTCACCGACTACTGGATGCGTCGCGGCAACTTCGGGGACGAGGCGATCTTCTATGAGCGCGCCTACGCCAACTGGGCAGGTCCGATCGCCATGTTCGTGGGCGGCGCGATCGCGATCTGGCTCTTCGCCGACCAGTCCGTGTATGTGGGTTACGTGGCCTTCCACTACCCGCAGATCGGCGACATGACCTTCGTGATCGACTTCATCCTGTCCGCCGCCATCTACTACCTCCTGCGCATGTCCGTGTTCAAGCCGGTGGCTCGGGAAAGCATTTCGACAACCGTTTAGTACTGGCTTCGGGCTCACCCCGGCGCGCGGAGCTGCTCCGCGCCGCCGGGGTGGAGTTCCGGGTGGTGCCCAGCGCCGCCGAGGAGCCGCGCTACGTCTCCGGACTGCCGGCCGACTATGCGCGCTCGGTGGCACTCCTGAAGGCGCGCGACGTAGCCGCGCGGCTCGAGTCGGGTGTGGTCGTGGGCGCCGACACCATCGTGGTCCTGGACGCCGCGGTCTTCGGCAAGCCCGGCTCGCTGGAGGAAGCCCGCTCCATGCTCGAACGGCTCTCCGGACGCACCCACACGGTGCTCACGGCGGTCGCGGCGCTGGACGCGGCCAGCGGCGTGTCGCTGGTCGCCCACGACACCGCCCGGATGACGCTGCGGCCGCTGAGCGCCGCCGACCTCCACTGGTACCTGGGCACCGGCGAGGCCATGGACAAGGCCGGCGCCTACGCCCTGCAGGGCGAGGCCGTGCGCTTCGTGACCGCCGTCGAGGGCGACCGTGAGACGGTCATCGGCCTCCCGACCCGCCTGGTCCAGCGCCTGCTCGAGGGCCTGGGAACGAGCCTCTAGCGGCTATGGCCGGTAGCCTGGCGACGCCGGAAATTTTGTTGTTGCGCGGGCGGTTGACGGTCGCTTAGTCTTGGGGACGGCCCCGAGGGACACGAGCTCTGGAGACGGCGCAAGCCGGAGCCGGAGAGGCGATCCGTCGGGGTCACTTTTTTGCGCTGGCTGCGCTTCGCTTCGCGGGCTGGACCCTTCCAGGGTCCCCCCGCGTGCCCCCTTCCGGCGTACGCCGCCGCGCCTTGTCCCCAACGCCTCGAAGACCAACTCAAACGGCCCGGCCAAGCCGGGCCTTACCTGGGTGTCGCTCTTAACAAGTGACGTTCCCCTCGGACTTGGGCGCGTCAGATGCTGCCCCCATGAAAGCCCTCTCCTTCCGACAGCCCTTCGCCGACGCGGTGGTGGCCGGTCTCAAGACCATCGACTTCCGCGGCCACTCCACGCGTCACCGCGGCCCGCTCGCCATCCACGCCTCGGCCACCTATGGCCCCGCCCAGCGCGCTGCGTTCGACGACCTCCGCCAGCGCCGGCTGCGCCTTCCGGCGCCCGATTCCGCCCGGCGGGGCGCCATCATCGGAGTGGTCGAGCTCACCGGCTGCCGGCCGGCAGCGGCGGCCGACCGCAAGCGTTCGCTCGCCGACCTGCCCGAGCAGGGTGCGTTCGCCTATGAGCTGGCCGGCGCTCGTCCCCTCCCCACGCCCCTGCCCTGCAAGGGCCACACGTACATGTTCGAGGTCGACGACAGCCTCCTCGAGGGTCTGCTGGAGGCGGCCGTGTAGCGCCCCTACAATCGAGCGCGATGGCCTCCGCGCCGGTGCCGCCGGCCGCCTACAACGAGCCGGTCAAGGCCTACGCCCCGGGCTCTCCGGAGCGGGCGTCCCTGCGGCGCACGATCGAGCGGATGGCCGGCGAACGGGTAGAGATCGCCTCGGTGGTGGCCGGCCAGGAGCTGCGCACCGGCAATCTGTCGCCGGCGGTGATGCCGCACCTGCACAGCCACGTGCTGGGCGACGTGCACCTGGCGGGGCCGGCCGAGGTCCGGCAGGCCATCGGCGCCGCGCTCGAGGCCCGGCGGGAATGGGCGGCCACGCCCTGGCCCGACCGCGCCGGGGTCTTCCTGAGGGCGGCCGACCTGCTCACCGGGCCTTGGCGCGACGTGCTCAACGCGGCCACCATGCTCGGCCAGTCCAAGACGGTCCACCAGGCGGAGATCGACGCCGTCTGCGAGCTGGCCGACTTCCTGCGCTTCAACGTCGAGTACATGGCGCGGATCTACGCCGAGCAGCCGATGTCGCCGCCCGGCGTTTGGAACCGCATGGAGTACCGGCCACTCGAAGGCTTCGTGTTCGCGGTTTCGCCCTTCAACTTCACCTCGATCGCGGGCAACCTGCCGACCTCGGCCGCCCTCATGGGCAACACCGTGGTCTGGAAGGGCGCCGAAACCGCCGCCCTCTCCTCCCACTACTTCATGAAGCTGCTCCAGGAGGCCGGCCTGCCCGACGGCGTCATCAACCTGGTGCACGGCCCGGGTTCCGTGGTGGGCGAGACGGTGCTCGACCATCCTGAGCTGGCAGGGATTCACTTCACCGGCTCCACCGAGGTCTTCCGCTGGATGTGGAAGCGGGTGGGCGAAAACCTGGAGCGCTACCGGGTCTATCCGCGGCTGGTGGGCGAGACCGGCGGCAAGGACTTCATCGTCGCCCACCCCAGCGCCGACGTCGAAGAGCTGGTCACTGCCGTGGTCCGGGGCGGCTTCGAGTACCAGGGACAGAAGTGCTCGGCGCCCTCGCGCGTCTTCGTGCCCGCGCCCATGTGGCGGGAGGTCAGCGGCCGCATTGCCGAGGAGGTCTCGACCATCCGGATGGGCGACGTGCGCGACTTCGGCAACTTCATGGGCGCCGTGATCGAGCAGTCCGCGCTCGACCGCCACCGCCAGGCAATCGACGACGCGCGCGCGCACGCCGACACCGACATCCTGGTCGGCGGCGAGGTCGACGACAGCGAGGGGTACTTCGTCGCGCCGACGGTGGTGGTCACCCGTGATCCGGACTTCCGCCTCCTGAAGGAGGAGCTGTTCGGGCCCATCGTCACCACCTACGTCTATGAGGAGAAGCGGTGGGGCGACACCCTGGAGCTCATCGACCGCGCCACGCCCTATGCGCTCACCGGGGCCGTCTTCGCGCGCGACCGCGCCGCGATCCAGGAGGCCGAAAGCGCGCTCGTCAACGCGGCCGGCAACTTCTACATCAACGACAAGCCGACCGGTGCCGTGGTCGGTCAGCAGCCGTTCGGCGGCGCCCGCGCCTCCGGCACCAACGACAAGGCCGGCTCGATGTGGAACCTCATCCGCTGGGCCAGCCCGCGCGCCGTCAAGGAAACCCTGGTCCCCCCGCGCGACTACCGCTACCCCTGGCTCAAGTCCGACTAGAACCTAGAAGCTGAAGGCGAACGTCGCCAGCCGCCAGGGCTCCAGCTCCAGCTCGGGCTGGGCAAGATCTTCGACCGCTTCTTCGCGCAGGTCGACCAGCTGCACGGCGCTCCATGACCGGCGCGGCCGCACGCTCACCCGCTGCGCAACCGCTCCTTGGTTGAGCACGCGCACGAGCAGGCGCTCCGAATCTTCGGCGCGCTTGACGGCGGTCACCACCACCTCGCCCTCGACGTCCACCAGGCTCCCTTCCGGCGGCAGCTCTCGCGGCCGCTCGAGACGCAGCGGCAGCGGCTCACCCTGCGGGCGCGCGGGGACGGCCATCAGCTCGTGGTTGAAGGCCAGCGCCTCGCGCAGCGCCCCCGCCTCAAGCACGATGGCGTAGCGGGCCTCGACCCGCCCCAGCATCTGCGCCTCGGGCACCGTCAGGCTGGGGCCGGCGTCGTCGGCGCGGCTGCCGAGGTCGGCCCGCGACAACCAGCCCACCGCCCTCACCAGCGTCAGGGCCAGCACCCCGTCCGGGCTGCACGAGTACTCAGGCAGCCCCCGGTTGGCGAGCGTCAAGCCGCCCGCGCTGCAGAACGACTGCTGGGGCTGCTCGGCCACCGCCTGCTCGCCTGCGCCCGGTACCGGCGATGGAAGCTGGGTCGGGCGCTCCACGATCTCGAACATGCCCTCGGCGCTCGTGGCGGTCACCGGCGCGCCGAGAGGGAAGGTCGCCTGGAGCCGGTGGTCGCGCGCGGGGTTGTCGAACCAGGTGCGCACTTCGACCCGACGCGAGCTGGCCGACACGGAGATGTCGCTGTGGACGACCAGAGGTACCTGCTCCGGCGAGCGCGCGGCGCGATCTTCGCGCAGACCCACGGGCAGCGACCACTCGCGCGTCACCCGCAGCGTCCGCCGCACCGGCCCGCGCTCGATCCAGATCTCGGTGTGCTCGCCGCTGTGCACCAGCGGGCGGTCGCCCGGCACCGGGTCGTGGTTGTAGGTGTCGCCGCGGTCGCCGACGTCGCGCAGGCCGTTGAGGCCGGAGTAAACGGCGCCGCTGGTCTTATCGACGACCGTCAGGGTGCCCGACGGCTCAACTGTGACCTTCAAAGACTCGGTCTCCAACTCCCCCACCCCTTCCCTCCCCGTTGGGGAGGGGGACTGCTCCAACACGTAGCGGCGCCAACTGAGGCCTGGCATCTCTGAGGCCACAAAGGTGACCTCGGTCCAGTCCTCGCGCCAGTAGCGCAAGAAGCGCCGCGCGGGCCGGACCTGGAACGGCACCTCGTGGCCGGCGGGATCGCGCAGGACCCAGCTTCCCGGCTCAAGGCCGAGGTCGGGGTTCATCAGCACGGAGACCGGCTCGGAGCGAACCCAATTCAGGGGATTGAAGACCAGGACCGGCTCGCCGGCCGCCGGCTCCACGACCCGCGCCGCGACGTCTTCCAACGCGCTCAGCGCCAGCAGCTCGCCGATCTGCCGAGCCTGGGCGAAGCGCGGCAGCATCTCGCGGTGGACCTGGTCGATGGAGCAGCCGCAGATCGAGTCATGGGCGTGGTTCGCCAGCAACAGCCGCCAGGCCGTCCAGAGGTACTCCTGCTCGTACGCGCCCCCCAGCATCCAGTCCAGTGCCTGGAGGGGCTCGGCATAACGCTCCAGCAGCGACTGGGCATCGCGGTTGGCCTGCTTCAAGTAGAGGCGCGTCGAGAGCACGCCCGGCAGCACGTTGGCGCCGCGCCCGAAGGCGCGGGCTTCCCCACGCCAGGTCACGTCGAACGCAGGCGCGCCGGCGCGTGCCAGTTCGACGTACTCCGTGAGGGACCCGATGCGGTACTCGATGCCGGCGTCCGCCAGGGCCTCGGACACCCTGCCCACGTGATCGGCGAGCGCCGCGTCGACGGGCAGGTGGTCGCCGCCGTACGGCTCCAGGACCAACGCCCCGGTCGCGTAGGGGCGCATGTACTCGACGAACTCGCGCAGCCGGTCGGCGGTGTCCTCAGGCCGGTAGTGCGGCCGGTGGTACTCGCGGGCCAGATAGATCCCCAAGACCCGGCTGCCGTCCGGCGCCTCCCACCAGAACTCGGAGCGCATCTCGGGCGGCGTTCCTCCGAACCCGCGCCAGACCACCGCGCTCGGGATCCCGAAGCCCGACAGGATCTGCGGCATCTGGCCGGCGTGGCCGAACTGGTCGGGCAGGTAGCCGACCCGCGCGTTCTCGACGCCCAGCCGCCGGGCCACTCGCTCGCCGAGCCAGAGGTTGCGCACCGCGGCTTCGCCGCTGGTCAGAAACTGGTCGGCGAGCACGTACCAGGGCCCGACGTGGATGCGACCCTCGCGGATCAGGCGGACCAGGCGCTCCCGGTGGTCCGGCCGCACCTCGAGGTAGTCCTCGAGCACGATGTTCTGCCCGTCGAGCATGAAGCTGGAGAACTCCGGCCGCGCCTCCAGCGCCTCGATCAGGCTGTCCACCGTCTGTACCAGTCGGAACCGGAAGTCCTGGAACGTCGCCCACCACTCGCGGTCCCAATGGGTGTGGTGGTAGACGAGTACGAGGAGCCGGTCGGTCAGAACACGCTCAGCGTCAGGTAGGCCGAAACGCCCCAGTTGGGCTGGTCGACGATCTGGCTGATCTTGAGGTCGGCCGCCAGGCTGCAGAGCACGTAGGCGTCTTCGCGTCCCAGGCCCTTCTCACGTCCGAGCCAGTCGATCAGGTAGCGGACCGCGTTCTTGGCGTTCTCCATCAGGTCCGGTCCCAGTGCGGTCATGGCCAGGTAGCCCTTCTCGTCAGAGCGCTTCTGCAGGGAGCCGGGCGGCGTCGTGAAGGAGTAGCTCCAGGGCTTGGGGGCGGCGTCCTTGATCACGTTGAAGCGCAGGCTGAAGGCCATCGGACACTCGATGCCGGTGACGCACACCTCGCCGTCGCCCTGCGCGGCGTGGCAGTCGCCGGCCGAGAAGAGGCCGCCCGGCACGAACACCGGCAGGCGCAGCTTGGCGCCGACGCCCAGGTGGCGGGTATCGATGTTGCCCGCGCCCTTGGTCGGCGGCAGCACGGCCAGCGGCTCGGCGTCGTCGGTGGCCACGCCCATGGTCCCGCAGAAGGGCTGGATGGGGATCCGGATGTCTTCGCGGAGCTTGGCGTACTCGCCGTTCTTGAGGTCGAAGTGGCGGATGTACGGCTCGGTGAAGTCCTCGGCCAGCAGGCCCAGGCCGGGCAGGATGGCGGCCCAGCCCCAATCGATCGGGCGCAGCTGCAGGATCTCGATCTCCAATGCGTCACCGGGTTCGGCGCCTTTGACGAACACCGGCCCGCCCAACGGGTACAGGCGGTTGAAGTCGATGCCCGCCAGGTCCGACGCCGGCGAGCCGGGACGGATCTGGCCGTCGCTGACCTCTTCGGTTTCGAAATGGACGACGTCGCCGGCCTCGATCTCGATGGCCGGGGGCTGGTTGCGGTCCCACTTGTAATGGACCTTGCCCCGCTCCAGCACGTGCTCGTTGGTGACCATGGCTGCACCTCCACCCAGACCCGCCGGCCGACGAGCTGACTCTAACCCGTGGTACCCAGGCCCACCTCGCCCCCGATCGGTCCCTGGGCCCGCCGCAGGTGGTTGCAAAGCATGGGGTTGGGAGGCTCGAAGAAGAGCACGCCGCGCAGGCTCTCACTGGCGAAGCGGGTGCTGGTCACCACGTAAGTCGCGCCGGGCGGCGCCTGGGCCGGACCCGTATACCCGGTGAGGGCCAGGCCCAGGCTGGGCAGGACGGTGCCGTTGAGGCCGATCGCCGCCGCCGAACCGCCGCTGCGGAAAGCGAGCACGGTGGTCGAGCGATCGGCCCAAGTCACCAGCGCGGAGCCGGTGCCGGAGCTGCCGGAGCAGCCGCCGGTGCCGGAAGGGATCGGCTCCTGGTAGGTCGCGTAGGCATTGCCCGAGAAAGTCGCGCCGGTCATGGCATCGACGTAGGACCAGTAGTAGGGGACGGTGATCGTCTGGCCCGCCTCGACGGTGCCGGTGGGCGGGCTCGCGGTGTCACGGCTCCGGCAGCCGTTGAGAGCGCCGCGGAAGCTGTAGGTGAAGACATCGGGGCTCGTGGCCGCCTGTGCGAAGCTGGCGGCGCCCGCCAGCTGGCAGGCGGTCCGGAACTGCGCGGCGACCACCGCGCCCGGCGACAGCATCAGGCCCAGCACCGCCACGGTCACGGCGGCGAGTAGGCACCAGCGGCTTATCGGCACTTGGCTCTCCAGAAGTCTCGGGCAGAAAATGTGATAGCGAGACTTACTTGTTTTCTACGGGACTCTGGTGGCTCTTGGCAAGCAGGAGCAGTGCGGCCGGTGCCAGCAGGAGCGCCCACATGGCCGGCTGCAGGCCAAATCGCTCAGCCAGGATGCCGATCGCCAGCGGGGCCAGGTAGCCGGCACCGCCCGCCACGCTGGTGAGCGCCGCGGCGGTCCCGGCGGAGCCCGGCAGAGCGCTGTAGAGGCGCGCTTGGGGGATCGAGTACCAGCCGGCGCGAAGAACCCCGATCGCGGCCAGAAGCGCGAGCTTGAGGATCGGGTTGGGCAGCACCAGCAGCGCGGGATAGGCCGCCAGCACCAGCCAGCCGCTCAGGCGCAGCCACCTCAACCCGGGGACCCGGCGCAGGATCAGGAGGAGCAGGGCGTCGCCGGCCAGTCCGGCCACCGTCCAGACCACCAGCGCCCCACCCGCGACCAGTAGCGACACCCCGGCCACGTCGACGAAGTAGAGCGCCAGGAAGCCGGCCAGCACGTCCCCCATCAGGTCGGTCGCCTCCAGCGCCAGCAGCCAGCGCCAGACCTCGCGCCGCCTGAGCGCCGCCAGCGCGCCACGCACCGCGCCGGCGAACGATTCGTGGGCCGGCGCCCCATGGCCCGCCCAGCGCGCGCCCAGGACCAGGGGCAGCATGGCCGCCGCGCAGACAGCGAAGACGCCGCGCCAGCCCAGGCTCCAGGCTATGGCCGCGGTCAGGGCCAGCGGCCCCAGCACTGCGCCCACCGAACCCGCCAGCGTCCAGCGCGCCATGTTGACCTCGTGGCGCTCGGCGTCCAGGTCCATCAGCGACGCCTGGGACAGGGCCACAAAGGCGCCCGAGGCCGGGTACATGACCGTCATCGCCAGCAGCAGCCACAGAAAGCCCGAGGCCAGCGCCGTGAACGCGATCGCGAGCGCGAAGGCGATCCCGCCGGCCACCACGATCAGGCGCCGTCGCCCGGCGTCGCCGAGCAGGAAGAGTCCCGGCTCGACCAGCGCAGCCAGGACGCCCGGGAACAGCGCGAGGACGGCAGCCCGGCTCAGGAGCCGGGCTCGGACTCAGCCGGGCACGAGCGGCATTATCTCCCGGCGCGGCAGTCGACGAGCACCTTCAAATGCCGGGCCGGCTCCCGCATCAGCGGCTCGAAGCCGCGTTCCATCACCTCAGCCAGCGGCACCCGATCTGTGACCAGCAGGTCCGCGTCAATCGCGCCTGCGGCGAGCAGGTCCAGGGCGGTCCGGTAGTCGTCCTTGAGGTTGTGCGAGAAGGACGCGACGATGGCCCGCTCGTCGACCACCAGGTCGGTGACGTCGAGCGAGCGCGGCTCGGCGTGGATGCCGACCACCACGGTGGTGCCCTGCTTGGCGGTGGCGTCCAGGGCAGCCTGAAACCCGGGGCTGCTGCCGGCGCATTCGAAGACGACCTCCAGCTCGGGGTTCTCGGACGCCGGCTCGCAGCCCTCGGCGACGGCGCGGGCCAGGCGCTCGGCGTTCGGCTCCAGCACACAGACCGCCGCCGCGCCCTGGGCCCGGGCCACGGCTGCCACCAGAAGTCCGATCGTGCCCGCCCCCACGACGCCGACCCGACGGCCGCGCACGCCGCCGGAGCGGCGTACCGCGCGCACCGCCACTGAAAGCGGTTCGGCTAGCGCGCCGGCCTCTTCCGAGAGCCGTTCCGGCAGCGGTGCGCACATCGAGGCCGGCACGTTGACGCGGGTCGCCAGCGCCCCGTCGAACATCAGGCCCATCACCGCCAGCTCCGCGCAGAGCTGAGGGTCGCCGGCCCGGCAGCGGGCGCAGCGGCCGCAGCCGAGGCTGTTCTCCAGCCCCACCCGAGCGCCCACCGCCAGGGCCACGCCTTCACCGGTGGCGACCACCCGGCCCGCCGCCTCGTGGCCGAGGATCAGCGGCGTCCGCGGCACCAGCACCGGCCCGTGCAGGATCTCGTCCAGGTCGGTGCCGCAGATGCCGCACCAGCCGACGTCGACCTGCAGCCAGCCAGGCGGCGGCGCCGGCGGGTCGGGCACCTCCTCGACCAGGACCTGGTTCCGGCCGTGGTAGACCGCCGCGATCACTTAAGGAAGGTATAACCGAGCCGCATGGCCGGCACCGTTCACCGGGTGGTGGTCCTGGTCCAGGAGAACCACACCGTGGACAACTACTTCCGCGCGCTGGCGGCCTACGGCGCCAACGTCGCGGCCGACTGGCCGCTTAGCCCCAACCCGCCCAGGGCCGATCACCCCCACGACCGCAAGGCCTACTTCGAGTGGCTGACCGGCAAGAGCAAAACCGTCCAGCACCTCCAGTTTGACACCGCTACGCTGCTGCCCTACTACGCCTACCTGGCGCTGACCGGCGCCTTCTTCGAGAACCACTGCTCTGGGTTCGGCACCAACTCGACGCCCAACCACCTGCTGATCGTGGGCGGCCAGTCGCCAACCCTCCGCAACCCGCCACGCATTGCCCCGCCGGTTTGGGACCTGCCGTCGCTGCCCGGCCTGGCCGCTGCTCACGGCCTGACCTGGAAGGGCTACACGGCCCTTGGGGGCTATCCCCTCCACTTCTACAAGGAGCTGGCGGGGTCGCCCAACCTGGCGGCCGGCACCGACTTCGTCACCGACGCCAAGGCCGGGCGGCTCCCAGAGCTGGCCCTGCTCTGGCACGACAGTCCCCAGGACGAGCACCCACCGGTGGACGTCACCCTCGGGATGCGGGCGACCTGGCAGGCGGTGGACGCCGCGGTGCGCGGCGGTGCCTGGGACGACACCGTGTTCATGCTGACCTACGACGATTGGGGCGGCTACGACGACCACGTGCGCACGCCCGCGGTCGAGTACACACCCGACAACGTGCAGCTGGCTTACGGCCCGCGAGTGCCGCTGATCATGTTCGGCGGCCCCGTGCAGCCCGGCATCGACAGCCGCTGGTGCTCCCACGTGAGCATCACCAAGACCGCGATGCAGCTGCTCGGCCTACCGGCCCTGGGCGTGCCCCGCGTCGACGCCGATCGCGGACTGGCCGACCGCGTCGACGCCGGCCGACACAATCCGCCGCCGCCGGCGTTCGGGCAGCCGCTGAAGCTGCCGCCGCCGCCGAGTCCGGCGCCCCGGCCCAACCCTCCACCGCCGCCACCGCCGGGGCCGGCGGTGCCCACCCCACCGGTGCTGCTCCGCGGTGGCGGCCGGCTGCCGCCGCCCAACGACGCGCCGCTGCCCGGGCAGCCGAAGCCGCCCTGAGCCGCCAGCTCCTCGAGAATCGCCCGGTTTGCAAGGCGGCCGGGGCCGCGTATACATCGGTATCAAGGGTTTCGTTTGCATGAGCTGGGACGCCCAGGCCGACCTCGAAGCCCGCGCCGAGCTGGGGGTCAGTTTGGACGCCAGCCCTGAGGAGGTGCGGGCGGCTTACGAGGCCCTTGCGCGGCTGCTGAAGGCAGAAGGCAAGAGCATCGCGCTGGATCGCGCGACCGCCGCCTACCGGATTCTCACCGCCGACGCGGCCCCCGCGAAGCGCCGCTTTCCGCAGACGCGGATTCGGTGGGCGGCCGCCGGCGCGGGGGTCGCCGGCCTGTTCATCTTGGGGCTCGTCGCGAGCCAGGCTCTCTGGGCGCCCGCCCCGACTCCTGGGAGCGGGATACTCAGACCTGCTACGCCCGCGCCGTCCACTCCCGCCCCCACGCCGTCCCCTCTCAACGCGCAGATCCTCGTGCTCTCCGCCGGCGATCTCGGTCCGCAGTACAGCCTTGTTCGAGCGACACCCGCGCTGCTGGGCCCCGCGAGCGCGGATGCGTCTGGCTGGGATGCGGTTTTTACATCAGCTACGACGGGGACGGTGGTCGAGAGCATCGCCGTCGTGTACCCCACCGCGAACGATGCGGCGGAGTCGGCGGTCGCCATGAACGGGATCCCCCCCGACGGGACGGCTCGCGTGGTCAGGGCGATCGGTCCGGTCCTCGTGATCGCGGTCGTGGCCCCTGGCAGCGACAAGGCGGGGGATTCCCTGGCTCAGCAGGTGAGCATCCTGGAAATCAAGCGGGTTATCGCGGCTTCTGGGTAGGTAGCTCGATCGGGTCGGGTTTTGCTCGGCGGGCATGCGTCAGTCCGAGCACGATCATCGCGACGCCTATGAGCAGACCGCTCAAAGGCAGGCCCGTGTGACCCAGCGCCTGCTGGATCTCAGCCGGGATGGCTGGGCAGCCGGGGGGCGGAGCGAAGGCCACCGAAGTGCAGACGGGCGGGGCCGGGTCAGCGACGGGCGCGTGGCCGGCGGCCAGTGATCCCTGCACGGCAGGTGCGGATGCTGCGAACGTCGGGTCTGAGGTCGCCGCCTGCGCGGCCGGTGGTGGACCGCTGCTCTCAATCTGACCTGGCTGGCCCAAGGCCGCCCCATCCACGCCGGCCGGGGGCGCAGCGAAATCGGGTTGGATGGGCGTGTCGGGTATGGCGGATTGGATGGGCGTGTCGGGTATGGCGGATTGGATGGGCGTGTCGGGTACGGCGACGGACGGAACGCTCGGCAGCGCAGGGGCCGGCAATGGCGCC
>VBEO01000131.1 GCA_005881825.1 Chloroflexota bacterium
CACCGGCCAAGATCGCGGCGGCGCCAATCGCGCGCAACGCGAATCCGCCGGTCAACAGGACGAAGCCGACTGTGATCGCGAACATGGCCGCGATCTCGAAGCTCATCGTGAAGGCGTCGTTGTCCAGGATGTAAAAACCCAGCGTGGTGTTGGCGTCGACCCCAGCCTTGCCCGATTCGACTATCACCTGCTGGGCCGCGATGGCGAGGGCGCTAACCGCAACGTAGGTGATGGCCGCCGCGAAGCCCAGCACATTGAGCCAGTGCAAACGGTCGGCGCCGACTGCACGGGCCACCGCATAGAGATATGTCGCGAACGCGAGAAACAGCAGATATCCGAGCAACTCGAGATAGTTGCCGAGGCCAGTCTGGCCGGCGCTCAGGCCGCTGACGTAGCTCTTGATCGCGCCTGCCGTCGTCGCCGACGGCAAGCCGCCGTGCACGCCAAAGCCCACGAAGGTCACCACGACCGACGCGACTCCCGATGCAGCGCCGATCCGGCTCAGGACGCGTTCAGACATCTGGCGATAGGCTAGCGCCCTCGTGACGATGTCGTGGTCGTCGTCATCGAGGCCGGCGGCTCGGAGTACCTTGGACCCGCCCAGTTTCAGCACGACCCGGCCGATGGCGGGTTCGGAATTGCTCAAGGACGGCGCAGGAGATTTCCCGGCTGATTTCCCTGCCACTCGGGAAGCGCGCCGATGACTCGGGAAATCCTTCTCAGCGACCCTCGGTAGCGCCGCTCAATAGAAGACGGCACCACCAAATTTCCGAGGAGGAGATTTCCGAAATGTTCGACCGCAAGCTTCTTGCCCTGGGCGCCCTCGCCGGCGTCGCCTACGGTTTGTTCGAGGTGGCCGGCGTCATCGTCGGCGGTATGTCGAACCCCGTGCAGTTCGACACCTTTCCGTCGGCAGCCACGGCTGCCAGAGCCGCGGCCACCTCGATGCCGGTCGGCGTCTGGGTCGGCTTCGGCATCGAAGTGCTCGCCACCGTGGCTCTGCTCGCCTTCGTCGTCCGCGCTTCGGCCGCCGTCCGTGCGGCTGACGCACAGGGATTGATCGCGAGGTCGGCACTGGTGTCTGGAGCCATCAACGTCGGGTTGGTGTTCGCCTCCTTCGGGGTCATGGCGGCGCGCTATGCGGGCGCCGGCCACGGCCTCGACGGCCAGAGCGTGATCACCCTGGCCTACCTGGGTTGGGGAGGCTACGTCATGAGCTGGCCGGCGATGGGGATCTTCCTCGGCGCACTCGCCGTGGGTACCCTACGCACTCACGCCTTCCCGGCCTGGCTCGGCTGGACGGGAGTCGCGGTCGCAGTCATCGGTCTGGCCGGAACGCTCGATCCCACCAACCTCGGACAGCTCGCGCAACTGCTCAGCCTGCTCTACATCCCGGCCGCCGGCGTTGCTCTCGTCCTCCGCCGGACAGCCGCGAGCCAGGCAACTGGGGTCATGATTCCGGCGTGAGCCTCGTTCTGCAGCGGGCGGTGACGGCCGGCGGGGTGCTTTGCGCACTGCTGGCCGGCCTGCTCTTCCTGCTCGGCCTGCCGCTCGTCGCGAGTGCGCGGCCGGGGTACGCGACCTACGCGACCGTGACCATGCTCGTCTACACGGTCAGCTGCTTCGGCATGGCGGCCGTCGTTGCAATCCTGGGTCGAGACCCTCTTGCCCGCTACGCCGCGGTCATGTTGGCGGTGATCGGCGGGTCCGGATCTCCCTACACCGACCCGCTTTCGGCGAGACCGGGACTGTTCGTGGCCGCCCGATTCGGGAACTTTCTCCTGGTCGCATTCGTCGTCTGGTTCCTGGTCATCTTTCCGACCAGCCGACCCATGCCCAGATGGGCGGCCCTTCCTTTCGCGGCCTGGGCCGTTGCCACGCTCGCCGTCATCCTCAACTCGGCGATCTACCCACCAGGCGGGGACCCGCCCGGCATTCTGGGCCTGCTGATCGCGGCGGGCTTCTTCGGCGGCGTCGCCGCCCAGGTGTGGCGGTGGCGGAAGTCGTCCGACCAGGTGGCTAGGGCCCAGACCCGCTGGGTCCTGCTCGGCCTGGTTATCGCCATCATCTTCACTCTCATCCCGGCCTTCGCGCTCCCCGGCAACGGTGGGCTCACCGGGTTCGTCATCACATCGGCGGCCTGGCTTGCGGTTCCTGCTTCGATCGCGATCGCGGTGACGCGGTACCGGCTGTGGGACATCGACGTCGTCATCAACCGCGCCGTCGTCTACGGCGCGGTCACGGTCATCCTTGTAGCCGCCTACCTCGCGATCAACCTCGGCGCGAATGCCGTCTTCGCCGGGCGCGGCCAGACTCTTCTCTCGCTGGCAGCGGCCGGCCTGGTGGCGGTAGCGTTCCAGCCTCTCCGCCTCGCCGTCCAACAGGTCGTCAACCGCGTCATGTACGGCGAGCGTGACGACCCGCGGGCCGTCCTCCTCCGGCTCGGCCGGGCGGTCGACGAGAGCATGGCCGGCGACGGTCTCCTGCAGCGGATCGCAAACACCCTTGCCTCTGCGCTCCGCCTACCCTATGCCGCGGTCGCGCTTCGCGCCGGCGAAATCTTCAGCGCGGGCACTCAGCCCGAAGAGGGCGGCGTTCTCAGCCTGCCCCTCACCCACCAAGGCGAGGCTGTTGGAGAGCTGCGCTTGGCGCCCCGAGGCGCGCGGGATCCCTTCTCCCCGGCCGATCTCGAGCTCCTGCGGGAGCTCGCGGTGCACGTGGCGGTGGCCGCCCAAGCGGTGGAGCTGGCGGCGGAGCTTCGCAGGTCGCGGGAGGGGCTGGTCAACGCCCGGGCCGAGGAGCGCCGCCGGCTCCGCCGCGACCTCCACGACGGGCTCGGACCGCAGCTGGTCAGCCTGGCTCTGAAGCTGGAGGCAGAACGGAACCGGGCCGGGCGGGACGAGGAATTGAAGGGGACTCTGGCGGAGCTCGCGGGCCAGACTCGCACCGTCATCGCCGACGTCCGGCGCTTGGTGTATGCCCTCCGGCCGCCGGCGCTCGACGAGCTGGGACTGGTGGACGCCCTCGGCCAGGCGGGGCAGGCGGTGGCTGACGGCATGCAGTTCGAATACGCCCGCCCGGAGGAGCTACCGTCGCTGCCGGCCGCGGTTGAGGTCGCGGCCTACCGGATCACGCAGGAGGCCCTCAACAACGTGGTTCGTCACTCAGGCGCCCGGCACTGCCGGCTCGCCCTTTCCGTGGCAGGAGGCGGTCTTCGGGTGGAGGTGTCAGATGACGGCTCGGGGATCCCCGCTGGTGCACCGGCGGGAATCGGGCTGAGTTCGATGCGCGAGCGGGCAGAGGAGCTCGGCGGCCGCCTCGACGTCGACACCACCGAGGGCGGCGGCACGCGCCTGGCCGCCTTTCTTCCCTGCGCCATGGATGGTTGAGGTGACCGAGGGGATCCGGGTTCTCATCGTGGATGACCACCCGGTCTTCCGCGACGGCATGTCCAGCCTGCTCGAATCGGTCGCCGGGTTCGAGGTGATTGGCCAGGCTTCAACCGGTGAGGAGGCCGTTGAGCTGGCCCGGCAGTTGACGCCCGATGTGGTCCTGATGGACATCGGAATGCCGAAGATGAACGGGATCGAGGCGACGCGGGCCCTTCTCGAGGTGTGCCCATCTGCGCGGGTGCTGATCCTGACCATGTACGAGGAACCGGATTCCGTGTTCGGAGCCGTACGCGCGGGCGCCCGCGGCTACCTGCTGAAGGACGCCGAGTCGGACGACATTACCCGAGCCATCCGGGCCATCGTGCGCGGCGACGCGATCTTCGGCCCGGCGGTGGCGGAGCGATTGGCGTCGTTCTTCCGCACCGGCTCCCCGGTGCGGGGGCCCGCTCCTTTTCCGGAGCTGACGGCCCGCGAGACTGAGGTGATGGACCTCATCTCTCGTGGGGTGACCAACCAGGAGATGGCGGCGCACTTCGGCGTCTCGCTGAAGACTATCCAGAACCACGTCTCGAACGTGCTCGCCAAGCTGCACGTTGTCGACCGGACCCAGGCCGCGATTCGCGGCCGCGAGGCCGGCCTGGGCTGACTTCAGGCCTCGCCGGAGCAGGTGCTGGTAGCTGGCCTGGATCAAACCCGGGCTCAAGCTCTGCAGCGGCACCTCGCCCAGCTCGGCGCTGACGCGTCGGGCGTTGAGCTCGTAGCTCTCGTAGGTGCTGGCCCGGACGCGCCCTTTGACCACCTCCAGCCAGCCCTCCAGAAAGGCGGCGAGTGTCAATTTTCGCGAACTGACTGGCAACCCTCTTTTCAGGCTCCAGCGCGCCTCTCGGAGCTTGCCCAGCACCTCCCGGCGGGTCCGGCCGTAGACCGACTTCCGCCTCCCCACGCCCAATCTGAGTTGAGCTTCCCAGCGCCTATCGCCACGCAGGTAGACGGCGCCCTCTCCCTTTGCCCTCCGTGCCATCTGTCGCACCTCCGCGTTGAGATGGGCTAAAGCATCGGGATTGCCAGTCGGTTTGCCAGTCATGTCGGGAGCCGGAAAGCATTGCGACCGCCCGCGGCGAGGCCTGATCAGCCTCGATTTGAGTTCAGATCGGGTTGGTGCCGAGAGGGGGAGTCGAACCCCCACGAGGTTGCCCTCATCGGTTTTTGAGACCGACGCGTCTGCCGGTTCCGCCATCTCGGCGCTGAGGCCGCCGTCAATTTACCCGTGACACGCTCCTGGCCGCGCTTCCGGGCGCCGGTTATCCCGCGCGCCCAATGGCCCAGGCGCAGGCACCCCCGGCGGCGCCGGTCAAAAAGCGGCGCGGCTGCCTGGGCTGCGGGTGCGGCGGCTCCCTGCTCGCGATCCTCTTGATCGTGGTCCTGGTGGCGGCGGCCATCTTCTTCTTCGCCATCCTCCCCGCCAGCGCCGGTTCCGACACCCCGACCACTCTCAGCGTCTTCGTTCCCAACGCGGAAGTCAGCAGCAGTCAGAACGGCACTTACACCGGCGGCACCACCGGCAAGACGCTGACCCCAGGCACCTGGGTCAAGACCGACCAGGCGGGCCGCGGCGCCATCAACTTCCCCGACGGCAGCATCACGCGGCTGGCGACCAGCACGCAGGTCGGCATCACCCAGGCCACCCTCGACTCCCACGGGCAGCTTCACCATGCCAACCTCCAGCAGGAGGCGGGGCGAACCCTGTCCACCGTCCAGGGCCTGATCGGCGGCGGGCAGTTCGGCGTCAAAGGCCACGGCATCGACGCCGAGGCGCGAGGCACCGAGTTCGAGATCTACGTCCGGCCGGACGGGACCATCCTGGTCAAGCTCTTCGTGGGCAAGCTCCAGCTGGGCGCCCGCCAGAACAGCGCCAGC
>VBEO01000132.1:0-8613 GCA_005881825.1 Chloroflexota bacterium
TGGCCGTCGACCTCGACGGTCATCTGCCGGCGCACCGCTTCCAGCGTTTTGTCGTGCACCGCGTCGACCTGGCCCGCGTGTACGCCGGTGAGCCCGTAGGGCGCGCGCATGGAGTGGAAGATGGTGCGCTTGAACGAGGGCGGCGCGTAGTCGGTGAACTGCTTCATGGCCAGGAACTGCACCTGGTCCGAGGTCGTCCAATCGGTTTCGCGTTTCTGCAAGAAGTTGGCGATGGCCGGAAACGCGTGGTTGTTGACGCTGGTCTCGATGTGGAACACCCGCACCGCGTCTTCAATCAGCTGCCCCTGCCGGATGCAGGAGTGGTGCAGGGCCGAATCCGGCGGATGCATGTAGGACCGCGATGCCAGCAGCGTCTTCACGTTGTGGTGCGGCCGCACGCTGCGGTAGCTGCCCAGGCCGGTCGCCATCGACTTGTGGCCGCCGTCCATCGGCACCAGGGTGAGATTGACGTAGATCACGAGGTCGGATTCCGCCGCGCGGCGGCTGAGCGTGACCTCTTCGATTACGAGCTGGCGCACGTCCGGCGCCGCCATCGGCGGCAGCGGCAGCGACAGGTCGTCGAAGGCGATCGTCAGCTTCATGTTCGGCCGCAGCAGGCCCTTCAGCGGGTCGTCGTCGAGGGGCTTCGTCAAGGCGCGCCGGATCGCACGCTCGGGGTGCGGAATGGGGTCGATGGGATCGGGCGGATAGAGGATGCGCGCGCCCAACGGCAGCGACTCCAGCCGGAATCCTTCGCCGAAGTGGAACAGCGTCGGGGGGGTGTTGCGGTCGACTTCGACGACGGCGCCCGGGCGGCTCACAGGAGGACCAGCGTCGTCGTAAGGGCCGGCTTGCCGGCCCGTGTGAGTCGGTGATCCAGGCGTTGGCGACGCTGCACGACACCAGAGGGAGGTAGGTCCGCGGGAGGAACCGCAGGTTCTTCCCGCGAAGCGGAGCGCAACGCAGCGTTCACAATCGCAATCCTCGCAAATCGAAGGCGACCTTCACGGCGTTGAGCGCGCCCGCCCGCATCGCGTACTCGATGGCTTCGCGGTACTCGCTCAAAGCGAACAAGGGGCCTGTCAAGCGGTCCAGGCGGAGCTCGGGCGCGGCTTCCAGCGCGAGCTCGAAGGTGCTGCGGCCGCTAGCCTCGGTGCCGTAGGCGTAGGCGCCCATGACGGTCAGCTCGCGCTGCCAGATCGGCGCCCAGTCGACCTTCTCCGCGCCCGGCATGCCGACCGCCACCAGCTTGCCGCCGCCGCGCGTCACCCGCACCGCGTCGTTCAGCGAATCGGCGCGGCCGATGCACTCGAAGGTCACGTCGGCGCCGCCCAGCAGCAGAGGCCGGTCCAGGCTCTCGAGCCGGCGGGCGCCGGTGGCGAAGCGCAGGCGCTGGTACACCTCGTCCGGCGGCACCACCTGGTCGGCGCCCAGCGCCCTCGCCAGCTCACGCTGGTGGCCGTGCTTGGCGACCGCGATCAGCCGCTTGGGCGGCGTGAACCGGCGAACGGCCGCGATCGTGAGCAGCCCGATGGTGCCGGCCCCGAAGACCAGCACCACGTCGTCCCGCGTAGCGCCGGCGCGGAGGGCCGCGTGGACGCAGCAGGCGAAGGGCTCGACCAGGACCGCCGCCTCGTCGGGGAGCGCCTCAGGCACCTGGTGCAGCTGCGAGGGGTGGGCGACCACGACCTCGCCCCATCCCCCGCCCGTGCTCTGGCAGTAGCCGGTCTGTAGCCCGACCTCAATCGGGCCCTCGGTCAGGTTTTGGCAGAGACCAGGCCGGCCTTCGGCGCAGCGCGGACAGGGCGGCTCCACACCGCGCACGCGGCAGCCCAGCGCGGGCTCGACCACCACGCGGCTGCCGTCGGCGTCGGCCACCATCTCGTGGCCGGGGATGAAGGGATAGCTCGTGAGGGCGTCCAGGTAGTAGGACGCGTGGCCACCCAGCGCGCTCAGGTCCGACCCGCAGATCCCGGACACACGGGGGAAGACGCGGACCCACTCCGGACCCGGCAGCGCCGGCTCCTCGACGTCGTCCAGGAAGAGCGGCGCGAAGGGGCTGGTCGCCACCGAAGGCCGGCCTCCGGCCGCCTTCACCAGCGCATACCGCGGCACCGAGCGGGCGAAGCTCAGCGCGAGCACGCGGCCTAGCGGCTCCCGCTGTACTGGCGGTACTCGGCCGACCGCGGATCGGGCATCGGCAGGTGCCAGTTGCCGGGCGCCATCTGCCACCGCTCGATCCGCCATCCCCGCTGGCCGGCCAGCTGCGAGAGCCGCGGGTCGGGATTCACCGGGACCGGGGTGCCCACCATCTCCAGCATCGGCAGGTCGGAAAGCGAGTCGGCATAGGCGAAGCTCTCGGCGAGGTCGACGCCGTTGGCCAGCGCGTATTCCTCGAGCAGGAAGCCGCGGGCTTCACCGGCCGGCGGCGGCTTTTCCAGGTCACCGGTGAGGCGGCCGTCGCGGACCAGCAGATGGGCGCTGTCGACCTCCACCTCGAGGAGCTCGGCCAACGGCTCGACCACCAGGTCCAGCGCGCCCGTCAGCAGCAGCACCCGGTGGCCCGCCCTCTTGTGCTCCCGGATCCGGCGCATGCCCTCGGGGTAGATCCGGCGCAGAGTCACCTCGTTGAGGGCCTCCCGGCCCAAGCGGCGCATCTCGTCGGGGTTGAGGCCGTCGTACGCGCGGTAGAAGCTGCGCTGGAACTCGGCCCGCGAGCGGCGTTCCAGGTACAGCCAGCGGGGCGCGCTGCGCGCCACCCCGGCCAGGAAGCCCGGCCAGTCAGTCAGCGGTTGCGCCTTCAGGCGCATCCAGAAGTAGTACTCGACCACATTGGTCTCGACCAGGGTGCCGTCGACGTCGAAGACGGCCAGCACATCCTCGCGGCCGGCCCGCCGGCGCAGCGCGTTGAGGACGCTGTTGCCCTCGGTCTTGGGCGCGGTGCTGCCGCTGGGCCCAGCGCCTTTGCGCGGCCCGGTGTCGGCGCGCGCCATGCGCACCACCGTCGGCATGTGCACGTCCTGGAAGTACCTGGTCCAGTCGAAGAGCGCGGGGTCGAACGGAAACACCTTCTGCTCGGCGGCGGGCGTCTGCTGCCACAGTGCGTAGGTGTTGCGGGTGTCGAAAACGGCGTCGACCGAGGTGTAGATGCCGTACAGCTCGAGCAGGTTCAGGCCCCGCTCCAGGCGGTTGCGTTCCTCGGTGAGATCGTCGGAGAGCTTGGAGACGGCGGCCCCCACGGGCGCGCGCTCGACCAGCCACTGCGCGGCCTCGACCGCGCGCATGCCGAACCTGACCCGCGTCATCAGCTCGCCCCGAGTGCCTCGTCATAGATGCGGCGGACGCGCAGCGGGTTCCGGGTGCCAGAGGCCACCTGGTAGACGCGGTGCTCGCCAGCGGGCGGCGGCGAGGCCGCGATGGCCAGGACCGCGTTGACGACGTAGTCCAGCGGAATGATGTCCAGCAGCCCGTCGGGCAGCCCCGAAAAGTCCTGGAGCACGCCGCGGCCGTAGGCCAGGATGATCGGCTCGGCCATCCGGAAGCCTTCCAGCCAGCCGGGGAAGGGCTCCTTCGCCGCCGATTCGACGATGGCCGGACGGGCGATGGAGAGCGGGATCTCGCCGTGCAGCTCCACCACCGCGTACTCGGCCATCGCCTTGGTGAAGCCGTAGATGTCGCTGAAGCCCATGGCCCGAGCGTGGGCGCGCCCGCGCTCGACCAGGCGGTCCTTCACCCAGCGATCCCTGAGGCGCTCGACCGTTCGGGCCATGGTCGGCACCCCGGCCGTACCCACCCGCGAGCGCGCCTCCCGGCGCAGCTTGTTGAGCACCTCCGGCCGTCGCGACTCCTCCTCGACCACAGGTCGCAGGCCGGCCAGCACCTCCGCTTCGTGGCGCCAGTTCAGGCCCGGATCCAGTGGCAGCGTCTCCTTGACCAGGCCGCGCAGCATCCCGCCGACATAGGCGGTGCTGACGTGCACGAGGTGAGGCCGGGCCCCGGCGGCGCGCAGGGTTTCGACCAGGCGGGCGGCGCCCAGCAGGTTGGTCTGGGCCGAGAGGTCGGCCGGGTTGTCGAACTCGACCGCCGCGGCCGAGGCGATGACGATGTCGGAGGCGTTGAGCTCGGCTCTACCCTCGTCGCTCAGCCCCAGGCCGTCGCGGCCGAGGTCGATCTCGACCACGTGGAGCTTCTCCGCGGCCAGCTTCTGGAAGGCCTCCTCTCCGATCTCCGACTTCAGCGTCTTGAAGCAGGGGCTGGACAGCACCTCGCGCTCCAGGCGCTCGCGGGCGGGGCGCCGGGCCGAGGCGCGGATGGCCACGTTGATGCGGCCGACCTCGGGCAGGGAGCGGAGCAGTTTCTCGACCAGCGACTTGCCCAGGTAGCCGGTGGTGCCCGTGATCAGGACGGTTTTGCCCGCAAAGGCTTCGCGGATCAACGGCTCGATTGTCCCCCACCCCCAGCCCTCCCCGTCGGGGAGGGGGACGATCTAGCCCGCCTGGCGCAGCGGCTCCGCGATCGGCGGGAGCACGCCCCAGGACTCGATGATGCCCTCCTCCAGCCAGCGGTAGCGCCCGTCCAGCATGCTCTGGGCGGCCTTGTAGTTGCGGGCGTCCTCGTTGTGCCAGAGCGCGTCGAAGAGCACTTCGATGCGCCGTTCCGACTGCCGGCAGAACAGATCGGCCAGCTCGTAGGCGTTGCCGGACTTGGAGTTGTCCTCCGCCAGCATCCGCGCGTACACGCAGGCCGCGCTGATCGCGTAAAGCTCGGCGCCGATGTCGACCAGCCGGCCCAGGAAGGCCTGTTTGAACTCCAGCTTGGGACCGTACCGGGACATGCCGTAGAAGATCGAGCGCGCCAGCTTGCGGGCGTTGCGCTCCGCGTAGCGCAGATGGCGGGCCAGCTTGCCGAACTCGCGGTAGGAGGTCGGGACCCGCCCTTTGCCGACGGTCAGGCTCGGCAGCCAGCGCGCGTAGAAGGCGGCGGCCCCGGCCGCGGCGCGCGTCCTCTTCTTGAGGTCGAGCTCGGGATCCAGAAGCTCCCCGCCGACTTCGAGGTGGCGGTCGACCGCCTCCCGGGCGATGAACAGCCGCATGATCTCGGTCGAGCCCTCGAAGATGCGGCTCACCCGGAGGTCGCGCATGATCTGCTCGGTGGGGATCGGCTGCTCACCGCGGGCCTTGAGCGACTCGGCGGTCTCGTAGCCCCGGCCGCCCCGCACCTGCATGGTCTGATCCGCCGTCCGCCACACCGTCTCGGTGACCCACAGCTTGGCGAGCGCCGCCTCCAGGCGAATGTCGTTGCGCTCCTGGTCGGCCAGGGCGCCCGACAGCTCCACGACCGCCTCCATGCCGAAGGTCGAGGCGGAGATGTCGGCGAGCAGTTGGGCGATGGCGTCGTGCTTGCCGATCGGCCGGCCCCACTGCTCCCGCTCGTTGGCCCAGTTGCGGACGATGCGCAGGCAGGCCTTGGCCGCGGTGAGGTTGGTCGCCGGCAGGCTCAGCCGTCCGGTGTTGAGCGTGACCAGGGCGATCTTCAGTCCTTCACCCTCCTTCCCGATCACGTTTTCCTTCGGCACCCGAACGTCCTTGAACTCGAGCACCGCGTTCTCGATACCCCTCAGGCCCATGAAGGCGTTGCGGCGGAGGACCTTGAAGCCGTGCATGTCGCTCTCCACCACGAAGGCCGTGATGCCTCCGGGATGGCCCTCGCCCGCGGGCACTTCCGCCATCACGATCAGCAAGCGGGCGATCGTGCCGTTGGTGGTCCAGAGCTTGGTCCCGTTGAGGATGTAGGCGCTGCCGTCGCCGGTGGGAACCGCGCTGGCGTGGATGCGCGCCGGATCCGAGCCGACGTCGGGCTCGGTGAGGGCGAAGGCGGAGATCTCACCGCGCGCCAGGCGGGGCAGGAAGCGGTGCTTTTGCTCGTCGGTGCCGAAGAGCTTGAGCGGCTTGGGTACGCCGATCGACTGATGGGCGCTCAAGAGCGCGCCCAGGGCGGCGTGGGCGGAGTTGGCGAGCTGCAGAGCCCGGTTGTAGTAGACCTGGCTCAGGCCCAGCCCTCCGTACTCTTCGGCGATGTTCATGCCGAACGCGCCGAGTGAGGCCAGGCCTTTGATCACCTGGTCCGGGATCCTCGAGTCGCGCTCGATCTGGAGCGGGTCGACGGATTCCAGGAACTTGGCCAGCCGGCCCAGGAAGGCCTCGCCCTTCTCGACCTCCTCGGGTCGTGGTCGTGGGTAGGGATGGATCAGGTCGAGACGGAGCCGGCCCAGGAACAGCTCTCTGCCGAAGCTGGGCTGAGTCCACTCACGCTGCCGCGCCCCTTCGGCGACGCGACGGGATTTTTGCGCAGAATCCTCACTCATCGGTTACGGATAAGGTGACAGCTACCTTATCAAAATAAGTGCTGGCTGACCAGCCTAGGAGTTGAGGCCGGCTCCAACCGCGACCGCGGCCGAGCTGGCAGTTGCCGTCCAGCCGAGGTCGTTGCGGACGGTGACCAGGAACCAGTAGGAGTGGCCGGGCTCGGCGCTGAAGGTGGCGCCGCCCTCGCCCACCGACGTCTCCCAGTTCCGCGCGAGGCGCTGGTCCTCGATCACCTCGATGTCATAGGCCCCGCCGCCGACGCCCTTCCAACCGACCGCGAAGCGGTTGCCGTCGAGGGCGTTGATGCTGACCTGGACGGCGGGCATGGCCACGGCCGCGTAGCGGGGGGCGCCGCCCTGCCAGAGGTTGCCGACGTCGTGCGCCCAGGGGTCCGCGCCGTCGCCGGACCAGCCATAGGGGTCGAGTGGGATGAAGCCGGCGGTGAGATAGGCGCCGAAGTGGAGGTGCTCGCCGGTGCTGGCGCCGGTGTTGCCGGAGATGCCGATGACCTGGCCCCGGCGCACCTGCTGACCGTCGCCGACCAGGATCTTGCTCAGATGGGCGTAGCGGGTGGTGATCCCGTTGCCGTGGTCGATCCGCACCTCCTGCCCATAGCCGCAGGTGGCGCAGCCGGGCCGGTTCCAGTCGGCGTAGACGACGCGGCCGTCCGCGGCGGCGACCACGTTCTCGTAGTAGAGGCCGTAGTCGAGCCCGTCGTGGCCGTCGTAGAACAGCCAGGCCTGGGAGGGCGGACCGGTCTCGTCGAAGCCGCCCGCCAGCTTGGTCAGGCCGTCATAACGGCAGACCAGACCGTCCGGCACGTAGTTGGGCGAGCAGTGGTCGAAGATCGAGGTCACGTAGTGGGGGCCGACGAAAGGCAGGGTCAAGAAGGCGCCGCCGGCGGCCGGCCGGGGGGCGCTGATCGCCTCCTCGAGGGGACCGCCTGGGATCTGGGAGGGATACTCCCAACGGTGGTAGGGCTTCTCGGGCGGCCCGCCGGGCATCTTGGGCTCGGCGGCGGAAACGGGCAGCGCGGTAGCCAGTGCCCCCAGTGCGGCGACGCAGAGTGCGAGCAGGAGCCGGTACCGCGCTGCCATCGCGACGCTGATTGAACCGGGCTAAGCGGTACGGAGTTCCGCTCCCTCGGTTAGCAGATGAAAAGAAACGCGACCCCCTCCCCGGCCCTCCGAGGGCGGGGCAAGCTCCGCCCCTACTTACTAGGCGAGGGGCTGGGGGCGGCGATCACCTCGCCGGTTATGCCCGGATTGACCGCGGCCACCACCTTTCGAACCGAGTCGTAGTCGGTGTCTTTGGCGGGCTCCATGGAGGCGATCTGATAGAGGTCGTTGATCGCCTTCTTCATGGTGGGATCCGAACCCAGCTTGACCATCGCCTGCTTGACCTTGTTCTTCTGGGTCGGGTTCAGGTTGTGGCGCACGATCTGCGGGTCGCCCGGGATCTCCTGGGGAGCGATGAACACCACCTTGGTCTTGGAAAGGATGTCGGGCGCAGTTCTGAGGGCGCCCGTGCGCGCGTCGCCGAACATGGCCCCGCAGTCGGCGGTGCCGTTGTAGACGGCGAGCGCGATCGCACTCTGGCTGGAGATCGACACCGCCTTGGAAAAGTCCTTGTCAGGGTCGATGTGGTTCTGCTTCATGTAGTAGCGCGGCCACAGGTTGGAGCTGGTCGAGATGCTGTCGCCAAACGCGAACTTCTTGCCCTTCAGCGCCGACCAGTCTCCCCCGTCCTTGAGCTCCCCCACGCCCGAATTGGCGTTGCAGACGACGATGGAGGGGTAGCTCGGCTTGGGCGTGCACCCCGCCGGCGCCGGCGCGCTGGTGTAGGTCGGCGAGCACCGGGCCGAGCCGGTGATCACCTCCGCCCCGCTCTTCTGGTGGGCGGCCACATACGCCAGCGCGCCCACCCAGGCGATGTCGATGTTGTTGGAGGTGATGCCCTCCACCACCGCCGCGTAGCTGGTCGGCACCTGAGCCGTCACCGGCACCCCCACCTCGTGCGAGATGTAGTCCGCGATCGGCTGGGCGCTGGTGAGGATGGCCTGGGCCTGGTTGGAGGGCACCAGCGCCATCACCAGGTTGGTCTTGGCCGGCTCGGGCGTGGCCGCAGGCGGATTATTACTGGCCCCCCCGCAAGCCACCACCAGGAGCACGCCCAGCCAGAGCAGGCCGCGCCGGCGCCGCATGCTCAGATTATCCGCCGCCGGATCGTCGCTGACGAATAGTCAATA
>VBEO01000132.1:8724-21136 GCA_005881825.1 Chloroflexota bacterium
GCCGTTAGGGCTTCGACCTGGCCCCAGTCGATGGCCTCGATGGCCTCGCTGAAGAGCTTCGACATCAACCCCACGCTGAAAAGGCTCACCGCCATCACGCCCGGGAAGGCGCCCAGGCCGATCGAGGTCACGAAGAGGATCCCCCAGAAGAGCGTGGGCACCGCGCGGATCACGCTCATCAGCGTCCGGACCAGGAAGTAGATGGCGCTCCCCAGCGGGTTGCGGCGCATCAGGTTGCCCGCGGCCACGAAGCTGAGCGGGATGGCGACCAGGGCGCCCAGGGTGGTGCCGAGGATCGCCACCTCGAGCGTCTCCAGTGCGAAGTGAGGGATCAGGCCCACGTGCACGTGGAGCGGGCCGAACTCGTAGAAGGGCGAGTCGGGCGCCGCCACCACCAGCGTCCAGTCGGGATGGGTGAACCCGGCCAGGATGCGCGCCATGTTCGGGGACTTGCCGATCAGGTCTCCGAGGCTGAACTCGGTGGCCTTGTAGGTGCTGGCGACCAGGGCCAGGAAGCCGGCCCCGATCAGGAGATTGCGAATCCGCTCGACCCGCGCGCGCTGCGCGGTCTCGGCCATCAGGCGGTCGAGGTCGCTACTCACGGCCCAGGCGTCCGTAGATCGCGCGGTAGGCGGCTTCGTCCAGATTCCCGGGCGCCCCGTCGTAGACGACCTGACCCCGGCGCATGGCCACGATGCGATCTGCATAGCGTTTGGCCAGCTCGAAGTGGTGGATCGAGCACATGAGGGTGATGCCGTCCGAGCGGTTGATGTCGCGCAGGTAGTCCAGCACCACGACCGCCGTTTCGGGATCAAGGCTGGCGATGGGCTCGTCCGCGAGCATGATTTCCGGCTCCTGGGCCAGCGCGCGGGCGATGGCCACCCGCTGCTGCTGGCCGCCGGAAAGATTGTCGGCCCGCACCGCTGCCTTCTCCGCGATCTCCAGGCGGTTGAGGCTGCTCCAGGCCAGCTGGCGATCGCCCGAAGTGAAGGACGGCACCAGCGTCCGCCAGCCCTCCTGGTAGCCCAGGCGCCCCGTGAGCACGTTCTTGAGGACGGTCGAGCGGCGGACCAGGTTGAACTGCTGGAAGATCATCCCCATCCGCCTCCGCGCCCGGCGCAGGTCGGCGCCGCGCAGCCGGGTGAGGTCGACGCCGTCCAGCAGCACGCGGCCGGAGGTGGGATCGAGCAGCCGGTTGATGCAGCGCAGCAGCGTCGACTTGCCGGAGCCGGAGGGACCGATCACGCACAGGAATTCGCCCTTGGGCACATCCAGGGACACGCCGTCGAGCGCGCGGGTGCCGCCCCGAAAGACCTTGCTCAGGCCCTCGACGCGGATGAGCGGGTTCAGGCGGTTAGGTCGAGGGCGAGGCCGAAGGCGTGGACGCCGGCGTTGGCGTGGCGGTGAGGAGGCCCGGGTTGACCGTCTTCACGATGCTGCGGATCTCGTTGTAGTCGGCGTCGCTGGCGGGCACCGTCTTCTCGATCGTGAACAGCGCTTTCAGGTACTGCGCCATCGCAGGATCGGTTCCCAGCTTGATCATGGCGGCGTAGACCTTCTTCTTCTGCGCCGAGTTCATCGGATGGCGGACGATCTGCGGATCGCCGGGGATCAGGTGCGGCGTCGTGAAGATGATCTGCGTCTTGTCCATGATTCCCGGACACGCCGTGTCGGCGCCCGCATTGGTGCGCGCGTCGTCATAGATGGCGCCGGCGTCGACGGTGCCGTTGCAAACCGCGGTCGCGATGGCGGTCTGGTTGGAGATGTTGACCGCGCGCGTGAGATCCTTGTCCGGATCGATCCCGTTCTGCTTCATGAAGTACTTCGGGTAGAGGTTGCTGGACGCGGACACGGGATCGCCGAAGGCGAAGCTGTGGCCTTTCAGGTCCTTGATGCCGTTGATGCCGGAACCCTTGCGGCTGATGATGAAGGCGTTGTAACCGGCCACGCCTTTGCGCACAGACTTGGTGACCGGTTCGGCGCCGTTCTTGTCGTGCCCGATCACGTAGTCGAGTGGGCCGACCCAGGCGATGTCGACGTTGCCTGAGGTCATGCCCTCGGTCACCGCCGCGTAGCTGGTAGGCACCTGCGCCGTGATCGGCACCCCCACTTCCTTGGACACGTAGTCTGCGATCGGCTTGGCCGAAACCAGCACGGTCTGCGCCTGCTGGGAGGGCACGAAAGCCATGACGAGCGCGGGCTTGGCGGCCTCCTCGCCGGTCCCGGAAGTGTTGCTCGATGCGCCGCCGCAGGCGACGGCGGCGAGGCTCAGGAAGGCTGCCAGACAGGCCGGCAAAGTGTGCTTTCGGGAGTTCACGTGGGCTCTCCAGTGATCGGGGTGAGGGCCGAGGGCGCGGCTACTATAGCAATCGTGAGGGTGCTCAGCGAGGGTCGCTGCGCGGTGTTCCGCGAGCCCTCCGGACCCTCTGGTGTGAAGCTGGAAGAGCGGCCCCTCACCGAGCCCGCCGAGGGCATGGTGGCGGTCGACATCCGCGCCGCCGGCCTCAACCACCTGGACCTCTGGATGGTCTCGGGCGCCCAGCGCATCGAGCCCCCGCGCGTGCTCTGCGCGGACGGCGCGGGTGTCGTCGCGGCGTCGGCCGCCGAGGGCTGGCAGGCCGGCGACGAGGTGGTCTTCTATCCGGTCGCCTGCGACTGGGAATGCGAGCACTGCCGCGCCGGCGAGCAGGTCCTCTGCCCGCACTTCGGCATCTTCGGAGAGCACACCGACGGCACCGCCTGCCAGCGCTTCCACGTCCCCGCCCAAAACCTGCGCCGCAAGCCGGCGGGTCTGTCCTGGGAGGAAGCAGCGGCCTTCCCGCTCACATTTTTGACGGCCTGGCGGATGCTGACCACGCGTGCCGGCCTGCGTCCCGGCGAGACGCTGCTGGTGGTGGGCGCGGGGGCCGGGGTGGCGGCCGCCGCCATCGCCATCGGCAAGCACCTGGGGGCGCGGGTGTTGGCGACCTCGCGCTCGGAGGCCAAGCGGGAGCGGGCGCAGGCGCTGGGCGCGGAGCAAACCTTCGATTCCAGCGGCTTCGCGAAGCCGGTCAAGGAGGCTTCGGATGGTGGCGTGGACGTGGTCTTCGAGCACGTCGGGCCGGCGACGCTGACGGACTCCCTGCGTTCGATCCGCAAGGGCGGCCGCGTCGTGTTCTGCGGGTCGACCTCGGGCACCAAGGCGGAGGTGTTCATGCCCGGCATGTTCTTCGGCCAGGCCAGCCTGCTGGGGTCGACCATGGGCACCGCGCCCGAGTTCGACGCCATGCTGGCCGCGATCGAGGCCGGCATGCGGCCGGTCGTCGATTCCGTCTTTCCGCTGGATCGCGTGCAGGATGCCCTCGAACATCTGGACCGGGCAGAGCAGTTCGGCAAAGTCGTCCTCCAGGTGTCCGGCTGACCACCCCACAAGACCTGCGGTGTTGCGGGGACCCCGGATGAGCGTAGCCGCGACCCGCGTCCGCACCCGTGGCCGCCAGGCCGACGGCGACCGGCCGCGCATCCTGCTCGCCAACGACGACGGCGTCAACTCGCCGGGCCTGCACGCGCTCTATGCGGAGATGAGGAAGCTGGGCCAGACCACGATCGTGGCCCCCGACGCCGAGCGCTCCGCGGTCGGGCACGCGATCACCACCCTCACCCCGCTGCGCGTCAAGGAGTTCCGCATGGGTCGCGACCTGGCCGGTTACGCGGTCAACGGGACGCCTGCGGACTGCGTGAAGCTTGGTGTAGGAACGCTCTTCAAGACGCCACCGGACCTGGTGGTTTCGGGCATCAATCTGGGCGGCAACACCGCCACCAACATCATCTATTCGGGCACGGTATCCGCCGCCACGGAGGGCCGCATCCTCGGCATCCCCTCGATCGCGGTCTCCCTCAACACCTTCGTCAATCCGTACTGGGATTTCGCGGCGCGCTTCGCGCGCCAGGTGGCGCGAGAAGTGCTCAAGCGCGGCCTTCCCCCGCGCGTGCTGCTCAACGTGAACGTCCCCAACCTCCCGGCCGAGCGGATCAAGGGCGTGCGGCTCACCCGCCAGGGCGAGTCGGCCTTCGTCGAAGACTTCGAGAAGCGCGAGGACCCCCGCCGCCAGCCTTACTACTGGCTGGCGGGGGCTGACCTCACGGCCTACCAGGTGCTGCCCACACTGCACGACTGGGGGCTCAAGGTTTAGGCCCTAAACCTGGCGGTACAGCCGCGCCGCCAGGTTCGCGATCCACGCCCAGGCCACGATCAGGGTCGCCCAGAAACCGATAACCACTGCTGAGCTGCTGGATCCGGAGGCCACGCCGGCGAAGGCCGCCAGGAACAGGATCCCGGTCAGCAGCGAGAACACCGCCTGCGCGCGCCGGCGTCGAGCGGCGTCGCGGCGGGCGAACACCATGCAGGCGGCGACCAGGCTGAGGAAGCCGATGCCGGCGGCCGCGATGTGCAGGATGCCGTGCGCGCTGATCGCTGTCGGGCGCCCGGCCGCGGTGCCGGGCGGGAAACCGTTCATGGGATCGGCCACGAAGACTCCGGCCAGCATCATCCCCAGCCCAAAGGCAGCCAGCAGGCGCGGTCCCCAGCCTGCGGCCCGGACGCCGCCCAGTGCGCGCGTGACGCCCACCGCGCAGGCGACGACCATGCCACCCGTGAGCAGGAAATTGGCCACCTGGATCCAGCCCAGGCTGCCGTTGCTGAGCAGGCTGGCGTCGTCATGAGCCAGGTCGAAGCCCGGCCTCAGCCACGCTTGCGCCAGCACCACCCCGACGTACAAGGGACCAGCCAGAACCCCATAGCCGAGCAGGCTGCGGGTTACCCGATCCGCACGGCTGCAGTCGCTCCTGCCGGCGTAAGTCGTATCCATCTCTCAGAACCTCCTTACAGTACTGGACTGGCCAGTACTGTAACTGCGTGGTACTGGACAGTCAAGTACTGAAGAGATAGCCTTGCCGGCATGAGCCCTCAGGTCGCCGACTCGGTGAGGCCGCGGCGTGCCGGGCGCCTGGCCAGCGGCGGGGCCATCCGCGAGGCGGCTGCCGCCATGTTTCTGGAGAACGGCTACCAGGGCACGAGCATGGACGACATCGCGGCCGCGGCCCAGGTCTCCAAGCAGACGATCTACACCCACTTCCCCAGCAAGGAGGCCCTGTTCGCGGACCTCGTGCTCGGCAACGCGGAACGCGTCGAGGAATTCGTGGCCACCGTCTCACGCACGGTGGCGGCCGCGGGGGACGACATGGAAGGCGGGCTGCGGCAGCTGGCGCGGGTCTACCTGCGGCTGGTCATGCAGCCGGACGTCCTGCGCCTGCGCCGGCTGGTCCTGGGCGAGGCCGGAAGATTCCCCGACCTGGCGCGCACCTACTACGAACGCGTGCCTGGGCGCGTGATCAACGCGCTCAGCTCGGTGTTTTCGGCGCTGCGTGATGGAGGCCGCCTCCACCTCGACGATCCCCAACTGGCGGCGCAGCATTTCGCCTGGCTGATCCTGGGCAGTCCACTCGATCGCGGCATGTTCTACCCGATCGCGGAGCCCATGCCGGAAGCGGATCTGCAGCGCGCCGCGGACGGCGCGGTGCGAGTTTTCCTGGCCGCGTACGGTTCATCTCGATGAGCGGTTATCAGGTCATCGAGCGCGCCCAGCTCGCCGACTCCGAGCTCCAGGGTTACCGGGTCGGCGCCAACGTCTGCCTGATCTTCGTCGACATGGAACCCGGCCAGGGCCCGCGCCTGCACCGGCACACCTATGAGGAGACGTTCGTGATCCTGGAGGGTCGCGCCACCTTCACCGCCGGCCCCGACACCATCGAAGCCGTGGCGGGCCAGATCGTCATCGTGCGCGCCGGAGTCCCGCACAAATTCGTCAACTCAGGCGAGGGCAGGTTGCGCCAGATCGACATTCATTCCAGCCCTCGTTTCGTTACCGAGTGGCTGGAGGATTGACCGCCCGCGCGCAGGTGTCGGTCCTCGAACTGGTGCTCGACCTCCTTCAGGAGTAGGCCCACCGCCCTGCGGTCGGCGGCGTAGGCCGGCCGCCCGGTCTCCCTGCCGCCGTCCACCAGCTGCGCTTCGCGCAGCAGCTTGAGATGGGCGCTGACGGTCGGCTGCGCCAGGCCGAACGCCTGGGCCAGCTCGGTAACGGTGGCCGCCTTGCGGCTCAGTGAGATCAGGATCGCCAGCCGGGTGGGGTCGGCCAGCACCTTGAGCCGGGAAGCAAGGCGCTGGCTCTCGCGGCGCAGCCTGGTCCGGTCGTCCTGGGGTGCAGCCTGGACCCCGATCAAGTAGGTGCTGGCGAGGTCCCAGGCCAGGAACTTACCCCCGAAATAGCTGACTGCGATGGACAGGCCGCCGGCGGCAAAGGCGGCCGTCGCCTGGGACAGCCAGGGCTCATGCAGGTGCTGCGAGGCGAGCAGCGGCTCGAGGCTGGTGGCGCGCTCGGCCTCGCGGCGCAGGCGGTCGGCCATGGTCTCCACCTCGCGCCGGCCTGCTTGCTCCCAGATGTCGGCGACCAGGGACCAGACGTCGACGGCCAGGGCCGCATAGCGCCGCCGGAAGCCGGCGTTGGCCGCCAGCCGGGCACAGCGGTCGAGAAAAGTCCGCCGGTCCTCCTCCGTCTCCGACCGCAGCGGCAGCTGGGGGTCGACCTGGACGCCTTGGCGCAGGCCGGCGGCGAACTCGTCCACCGAGTCGGTGAAGAGCAGGCCGAGCCGGTCGGCGATGATCAGAGCCTCGCCAAAGCTCGACGGGCCGCCGGAACCCCACAGCTCGTTCAAGCGATGCACTAAGCCGATGGGTGGATTGACCAGGGCCGCAACGTCGCGATAACGGTGGCCGGTGCGCAGCCCGTGGGCGACCCAGAAGATCTCGACCGGGATCGAGGTGTCTATCCGGGTGACGGACGAGGAGCCGCCAGCGGCGGTCGGCCCTGGGTTCTCCTCTTCTAAGAGCGGGATAGCCTCTTAACTATATCGGCGCGGCCTTGATTGCCATATTGCTCATTAGCTATACTGCTCACATGCTGATGAGGACACCGTACGAGCTGGAGAGGGCGGTCTACGACCGCCAGCGGCACCTGGTCCGGATGGCCGAGCTGGCGCGCGTCTGGCGCGCGGTTACTCAGCGCGAGCGCGGCGGCCAGTCCGGGCCCACCCAGGATATGGCCCGGTCCGGGTTGGTGATCGTGGAGTAGCGGCGGCCTCCACGATCACCGTTCGTCGAGCAGGGCGTTGCGCGTGTAGATCCGGCCGGCTTCCGGCAGTAGCGCGCGCACGCCCGGTACGGCCAACGCTGCTGGCGCACGGCTGTGCACGGGCAGCACCACCCCCGGATCGATCGCCTGCACCATGCGCACGATGTCCGCAGGCCAGGAGTGGCCGCTGCTGCCGAGGGGCAGGAAGCGCAGCTGGAGCTGGCGCACCCAGGCTTCCATAACTCGATAGGTAGGGTCGTAGACGCCCAAAGGCGGGCCGTTGCTGTGGACGTATGCGGAGCCCGGCGGCGGCCGGAGATCGATCAGCAGCGGCAGGTTCTGGTATCCCAGCTGGACGACGAAACGGCGGGGGTCGGCGCGCACCTCATCGACCTGGAGGACATCCGGATGTCCAGCGACGGTGGCCGACTGCGGTTCCAGCACCAGCCGCCGGCCGTGGGCCGCGGCCACCTGCGCCAGCAGCGCCACGCGCTCCCGGTTCATGGGATAGAGGTTGGCCACCACCAGCCCGGGCTCCGACGCCAGCAGCTGCTCGAAACCGGCCAGCACCTCAGGTTCGCTGAGACGCGGCGGCCGAGGCGGCGCATCGGCCGGCAGCGGCACCTCCTGCTCCAGTCCCACGCCCTCCTGGATCAGCACATCGGCCCCTCGTGCGGCTTCGGCGAAGGCCGCGGTCAACTCCGGGTGCAGACCGTGCCAGCGGTGATCCCCGGTGTAGGCGAGCCGCAGGTCCGGCGTGCGCACCAGGTAGCCGGCGGCGCCGGGCAGGTCGTGGTCGACGGCCACGGGAGTGACCTCGATGTCGCCCCAGGCGACCGGCCGGCGGTCCTCCAACGGGGTGCCCGGCGGGTGCCGCCAGGGCAGGTAGCCGGCGGCTTCCACCGCCGACCGCAGCGGCTCCATGGCCGCCGGGTAATGCAGCGGAACGTCGCGGTGAAGGAAGCGCACGAGGGCGGTGTGGTCGAGGTGGAGGTGGCTGATGAAGACCGCGGTGCGGCCGTCCCAACTCTCGTAAAGGCCGTCGAGGCGAGGCGCCGAGCCGACCGCCAGCAGGTCCTCGAGCTCGCGGCCCACGCGCGGTGCCAGGCCCAAGGAGAAGGGCGCCTGGCCGGGGGCATGCTCGAGGCCGAAGTCGAAGAGGACGCGGCTCGCGCCATGCTCGACGGTGAACTTGAGACCGGTCGGATTGCCCAGGTTCAGGAACGTCAGTCGAGTCTCGGCACCCACTGGAAACCGCCCATCATATGCGGGGCATGGCGATCAGCAGGCGGCGGCCGGGCCGGCGGCAGCGAGAGCTATCCGGCTACCTCCTGATCTCCCCGGCGCTGCTCTTCCTGATCGTTTTCGTGCTGATCCCGGCGCTGTGGATCTTCTGGCTGTCCTTCCAGCGCTGGGACCTGATCAGCGGCGCCTCGGACTACATCGGCACCGCCAACTACGAGCGCCTCCTCCTGCGCGACGACGTCTTTCGCAAGAGCGTCTGGCAGACCGTGTATTTCGTGGTCGGAACTGTTCCGACCAGCATGGCGCTCGGGCTCTTCCTGGCCGTGGTGCTGAACCGCGCCATGCCGCTGCGCGACCTGCTGAGGACGTTGATCTTCACGCCGTACGTGATGCCGATCGTCTCGACGGCGCTGATCTTCAGCTTCATCTACCACCCCGACGTGGGCGTGCTGAACGCCGTCCTGAACGCGTTCGGACTGCCCAAGATCAACTGGCTCAACTCACCGCGCGCGGTGATGCCCGCGATCATCATCTACAGCGTCTGGCAGCACACCGGCTACAACACGGTGATCTACCTGGCCGGACTTGCGAACCTCGGTCCGGAGCTGGACGAGGCCGCCCGCGTGGACGGCGCGCGCGCCTGGACGCGCTTCTGGCACATCACCTGGCCGCTGCTCTCGCCCACCACCTACTTCGTGCTGCTCGTCAACATGATCGCGTCGTTCAAAGTCGTGCAGCCGATCCTGATCTTCGCCGGCGGCGTGAGCGGCGCGGTCTCCGGCGGCGGTGGTCCTGACAAAGCCGCCGAAACCATCGGCTACTACCTCTACGTGCAGGCCTTTTCGTTCTTCCACGCCGGCTACGCGGCGGCGATTTCAGTGGTGCTGTTCCTGATCATCCTGGCCATCACCGGACTGCAGGTGGGCGTCATCTCGCGCCGGGTCTTCTATTCTCGCTGGGAACTCTGCAGTCGGTGTTCGTCTTCCCTCCCATCCTCTATCCCCTCGGCCACTTCGAGAACTACCTGTCGGCGGTCGGCCTCATACCCGATCCCTCCACCGGCCAGTTCCTGCAGATCCCGTGGCCGCGCTACTTCCTCAACACGATCGTCGTCGCCACCGCCACCACGGCGCTGGTGATCGTGACCTCCGTGCTGGCCGGCTACGCCTTCGCCTCGATGCCCTTCCCGGGCAAGCGCCTGATCTTCGCGCTCGTGCTGGCGATCTACATGGTCCCGGCCGAGGTCACTTTGGTACCCAACTTCATCATCCTGGCCGACCTGCACTGGATCGACAGCTACCAGGCCCAGATCGCACCTTTCGGCGCATCCGTGTTCGGCATCTTCCTCATGCGGCAGTTCTTCCTGGGCCTGCCCAACGAGCTCTGGGAGGCGGCCCAGCTGGACGGCACCGGGCACCTGCGCTTCCTGTGGTCGATCGCGGCCCCGCTGGCCCGCCCGCCCATGGTCACGATCGCGCTCTTCCACTTCGTGGCCAGCTGGAACGCCTTTCTGTGGCCCCTGATCGTGACCAACAGCGATGCCTACCGGCCGGTCCAGGTCGGCCTGGAGGCGTTCAGCTACGCCGACGCCACCAACCCCGTCCTCCACGCCGCCGGAAGCTTGATGGTGACGCTTCCGATCCTCATCATGTTCCTGCTGGCGCAGCGCCAGATCGTGGGCGGCATCGCCGCCAGCGGCATTCGCGGATAGAGATTCCACCAGAGGAGGGTGCGTTCGAAATGACGGGCAGAAGATCGGCTGGCCTGCTGGCCGCGTTCCTGATCGTGGCCTGCGGCGGCGGCACCGGCGGCGGCGGCAGCAGCCAGCTCTCGGCCCTGAAGACCGCCGTGCAGGTCACCTTCTGGCATGCGCTGAGCGGCAACCTCCAGGCCGAGCTGAACACGCTCACCGATCAGTTCAACAACAGCCAGAGCAACGTGCACGTCAACCTCGTCGCCAAGGGCGCCTACACCGATCTCAACAAGGCGATCCTGACCGGCCTGGCGGCGGGCCAGCCGCCCGACCTCGCGCAGTGCATCGAGACCGACGCCGCGAAGTACAACTCTTCCAAGGCGCTCGCCGACCTCACCCCGTACATCAACGCCCAGGACGGCCTGGCGAGCGGCGACCTCAAGGACATCTTCCCGGTCATGCTCAACGCCGCCAAGATCGGCGGCACCTATTACCAGTTCCCATTCAACAAGTCGACGACGGTCATCTACTACAACCAGGACATGTTCACCGCCAAGGGCATCAACAGTCCGCCCGCGACCTGGGACGAGTTCTTCACCGACGCGGGCAAGCTGGCCGATTCCGGAAAGGGCGTGACCGGTGCCGAAGGCCCCTCCCTCGACACCTTCCTGTCGATGCTGTACGAGTACGGCGGCCAGATGTACGACAGCCCCACGCATCCCACCAAGACGACCATCAACAGCGACGCCGGCGTGAAGGCGATGACGCTCTGGTACAACGCCATCAAGGCCGGATCGGTGAAGCCGATCCCGGCCGGCAACTTCGCGGACCAGGTCGACTTCCAGAACCAGAAGACCGCGATGTACATCTCGACCCAGGTCAGCTACCAGTTCATCAAGGGGCCCATCGGCACCAAGTTCAAGTTCGCCGAGACGGCTTTCCCGGCCGGTGACAAGGGCACCAAGGACGAGATGTTCGGCGCCAACATGTGCGTCTTCAACAAGTCACCCAAAGACGTGCAGCACGGCGCCTTCCTCTACATCAAGTACCTCACCAATGCCGACCAGACCAGCGCCTGGGCGCAGAACACCTCCTACATGCCGGTGCGGCAGTCGGCGTACAAGACGCTGCAGGGCAGCTTCTACTCGTCCAACCCGTCTCAGGGCGTAGGCGCGGGAATGCTCAGCAAGGGCGACCTGATCGTGCTGCCCTCGGTGCCCAGCAGCAACGAGCAGCGCGACGCGCTGTCCACCGAGCTGAACAACATCTCCGCGCTGCGCAAGGATCCGAAGACCGGGCTAAACGACGCCGCCACCAAGATGAACGACATCATGGCGACGGGATAGGCCCGGCCCCGTTCGCGGCCTGGCCGAAGGCCGAGCTGCACTGTCACCTGGACGGTGCGGTTCGGCCGGCCACCGCCGCCGAGCTGGCGCGCAGCGCCGGCATCACGCGACACCTGCGCCTGGTGGCGCCGCCCGACTGCGCGTCGCAGGCCGAATACATCGGCTACTTCGCGGACGCCCTGACAGTCCTCCAAACCGAAGCCGCCCTGGAGCGCGCCGCTCGCGAGTTGGGAGAGGACTCCGCCGCCGAAAACATCGACTACCTGGAGGTCCGCTGGGCGCCGCTCCTGCACCTCACCGCCGGCCTGCGGCCGGCCGCGGTCATCGAGGCCGTCCTGCGCGGCCTGGCGGCGGCGCCGCTGCGAGCGGTGGCCATCGTCTGCGCCATGCGCCACCACCCGGTTGCAGAGAACGTCGAGCTGGCGCGGCTGGCCGGCCGCTATGCGGGCCGCGGCGTGGTCGGCTTCGACCTGGCCGGCGACGAGGCGCAATACCCGGCCGCGCCCCAGCGGCCGGCCTTCGCGGCGGCGCGCGCCGCCGGCCTGCACCTCACCTGTCACGCCGGCGAGGCGGGTGAGCCTGCCTCGGTCGAGGAAGCGCTAAGACTGGGCGTGGAGCGGATCGCGCACGGCGTGATCGGCGCGCGCGAGCCCGCGATCGTTGAGCGCATTCGCAGCGAAGGCGTGGTGCTCGACCTCTGCCCCACCGCGAACTGGAAGTGCAAGGCGGTGCCAAGGCTGGCCGACCATCCGCTGCCGGGCTTGGTGCGTGCCGGCGTGCGCTGCACCATTTCCACCGACTCGCGGACGGTGGCCGCCACCACGCTCACCGCGGAGTACGAGCTGGCGGCTAGGGTTTTGGGGATGTCGGAAGCCGAGTTACGGTCCTGCAACCAGGTCGCGCATGACGCTCGATTCGACGCTTGAGAGCCTCCGCCAGGGCATAGCCGGGCTCGAGTT
>VBEO01000140.1 GCA_005881825.1 Chloroflexota bacterium
TGGAGCTCAAGGCGGAGATTCAGGCCAAGCTCAACGAAGGCTCGAGAACTCCGGAAATGTCAGGCACAGATTGAGGGCCAGGCGCGTAGGCTAAGCCTTGCCGATCGCTTCTTCCGATCAGGCCCTCCCTGACGGGGGTCAGTGCTCCCAGCGCTGGCCCCTCCTTTGTTCCGCAGTCCGAACTTGAGGCGGCTTTGGCCTGCTCCCTCTCTCTCCACCACGAAGGCCGCCGCCGCCTCACCACGATTAACGCTGGACGATGTCAGTCCTCGCCCCTCACTTGGTAGGGGTCAGACTGGAAACCACTTGCGATGCAACTGCAGGTCTGTAGCGTCCTGGCGGGCCTCACGGCGAGCGCCTCGATCTCCAACGGGATCCGCTCCAGGTGCCGCCGCTTTGGCTCGGACGTCGACGCGTCCTCTAGCATCCGCCCGATCGCCGCCTGGATAAAGGTGAATTCGGGCATCGGCTGCACTCTGCGAGCCGCGGCCCTGATTCGACCATCAGCGGGGGTTTAGGGCCAGGCGAGTCCGCTGCGCCCCCGACCTCTGGCCGTCAGCCTGGGATCGACAACCTGTCGAGCAGCGCGTCCGCCGGCTTGCCCAGCTCCTCGAGCTCGGCCATGGCCGCCTCGCCATCTCCCGAGCGAGTTCCTCGCCACCACCGGCCGTAGCGTTTTCCGGCCATCCGTCCGGAGGGATCGCCCTCCGGGCGAATTTGACAGCAGTTTGACAGCGGTTAGGCCGAACTTGGGCGCACGGTGGCGAACAGAAGGCCGCGCGCGAAGCCGACCTTTGTCTTCCGGCGAACTTCGGCGAACACTGGCGAACGCACGTTCCACGATCTGTAAAACCGCCGCGAAAGCTGTGGGGGTTCGACTCCCTCCCGGCCCACCAGCGCAGCCTGTGGAAAAGTCCAGCTCCGGGCGCTACTCTGAATACGAATCCGGTCCCTCGGGGCCGGATTTTCGCGTTTTCAGAGAGGTGTTCAGGAGGTGCCCAAGAGGTGAGCCAGAGGCGTTCAAGAGGTCGAAAACCGTTGGGCTTTATGAAAACCGTTGGCCCTGGCTCCAGGCCCCCGGAAGAGCGAAGTCCGGCGGACGCCCACCCTAAATGATCCGAGCCGGCCTGAGTGATGACCAAAACGGCGGTGCCGAGGGGGCAGCCGGTAAGCAAGGAAGGAGCCAGTCGGTGGCCAAGAGAGGGGTTACGGTCTTTGTTACGAGCGATGGAGCACGCTCGTTGAGGGTCTGGCTTCTTAGCTGGCTGCCTCGGTTTCGACGACCAACGGCCACGCGCCTCCCATCCCGCAGGCTCGACTTGCAGCGGAAGTGGAACGCGGCCGTCTGACGCGGTCCCGGATGATTTATTCGAGGCTGATTGGAGCGCTCTTCCTGCTGGGGTTTCTCTCATACGGGATCGGCTCTGGGCTGGTCACTTCCCTCGTCGGCGGCTCCAATTTCCTTTCGGCAGTTGCCGCCAGTCAGACTCTCCTGCTGGTCGGCGCCTTTCTGATGTTCCTGAACACAGGCGTGGATCTCGGGAAAGGGATTCTGTTCTTCCCGATCCTGGAGAAGCACAGCAAGAGAACCGCGCTGGCGTACCTGACTACGATGATTGTCGAGGTCGTCCTGCTGGACGTTGGCGTGCTCACCCTCCTCATGATCGTGCCGTTGGCGAAGCATGCAGGCGAGGCCGGGGCGCAAACCATCGGCTCGGTCTTGGTCCAATCGAACGCCATGGCGTACCAGATGGGCGAAATGACGCTCGGAGTCGGCGCCGTCGTCCTGTGTGTGCTGTTGTTCCGGACCCGGCTGATCCCGCGATGGCTGGCGATCTCCGGATTGATCGGTTACCCGATTCTCGTTACAGGAACCATCGCCGAGATCTTCGGGATCCACATCGGCCTGTATCTCACGATTCCAGGTTTCTTCTTTGAGCTCGTGCTGCCGTTCTGGCTCTTTTTCAAGGGCTTCCAGCCCGAGGCCTATCGAGGACTGGCGGTCAACAACCGTTCACTTCAGGAGGCCTAGACATGGCTATAACGCCCACTGCAACGGTTGAACCCGGCCAGATCGGCGTCCCCGCTCCCGGTGCCTTGATGAAGGCGATCGTCCAAAAGACCTACGGCGAACCCGAGGCGGTCCTGGAACTCCAGGACGTCGCCAAGCCGGTGATCAAAGACGGCGAGGTGCTCGTGCGCGTTCACGCAGCGTCGGTCCACGTCGGTGATTGGATGTTGGTCACCGGCGTGCCACTCATCGCGCGCCCAGCCTACGGGCTGCCCAAGCCCAAGAGTTCGATCCCCGGCTCCGATCTCGCCGGGACTGTCGAGGCTATCGGCAATGGCGTGACCCAGCTTCGATCCGGAGATGAGGTTTTTGGCTGGTGCACCGCCGCATTTGCCGAGTACGTGTCTGCCCCAGAGGACCACTTCGTTCGGAAGCCGGCCAACCTCACATTCGAGCAGGCGGCCGCCATAGGGGTTTCGGCCTCGACAGCCCTTCAGCTGCTGCGCGATCAAGGCGAAGTCCAATCGGGCCAGAAGGTCTTGATCAACGGTGCGTCGGGCGGGGTGGGTACGTTCGCCGTGCAGATCGCCAAGGCGTTCGGGGCTGAGGTCACCGGCGTATGCAGCACCAAGAACGTGGAAATGGTCCGCTCCATTGGCGCAGATCATGTCATCGATTACATGCGTGAGGATTTCGCCCAGAGCAGTCAGCGCTACGATTTCATCCTCGACAACGTGGCCAACCACTCGTTGTCAGATACACGAAACGCGCTCACTCCGACTGGAAAGCTGCAATCCAACAATGGGACGTCGGGCGGTCGTTGGTTCGGCACCCTGGGGACAGTGATCAAATCGGCCGCGGTATCGAAGTTCTCACGCCACCAGCTGGGGCCGGCCATCAAGTTTCAGAACCGAGCGGATCTGCTTATCCTCCAGGGGCTCATCGAGTCGGGCAAGGTCACACCTGTCATCGACGGTACGTACCCGCTGAGTGCAGTCCCCCAGGCAATCCGTCATGTCGGAGACGGACATGCCCGAGGAACGGTGGTCATCACCATCAATGGCGCAGACCATGCCTGACCACCTACCGATGTCAGGCAAGGTCGCTCTGATCACCGGCGGCACCGGGGGAATCGGCAAGGCCACGGCGATCGGCCTTGCCGGCCTCGGGGCCCAGGTCGGCATCACGGGTCGCGACCTCCCACGTGCCGAGCGAGCCGCGGCCGACATCCGTACGACTTCAGGCAACCCTGCCGTCGATGCATTTGCCGCAGACATGTCCTCGCAGGCCGAGGTCCGGCGGCTTGCCTCCGCCATCCTGGGCGCCTACCCGCGGCTGGACGTGCTGGTCAACAACGTCGGCGGATTTTGGGCACACCGACACACGACCGCCGACGGGCTGGAGCACACGTTCGCTGTGAACTACCTCGCTCCATTCCTGCTCACCCTTCTGCTTCTGGATCGGCTCAAGGCCAGCGCACCAGCGCGGGTCGTAACCGTTTCCTCCCACGTACAGGCTGAGGGGCGTATTGATTTCGCCGACCTGCAGGGCGCTCGCAACTATTCCGGACAGCGCGCCTACAGTCAGTCCAAGCTCGCCAACATCCTTTTCACAAACGAGCTGGCTCGCCGTCTCGAAGGTAGCGGTGTCACGGCTACGTCACTGCACCCCGGCTTCGTGCTCACCGACTTCGGCGCCGAAGACCAGGGTATGTTCTTCGCCGCGATCAGCGGCATAGTCCGCCCGTTTCTGAAGACGCCGGCACAGGGCGCGAAGACATCGATTTATCTGGCCTCCTCACCTGAGGTGGCTGGCGTCACCGGCCAGTTCTTCGCTGATAGCAAACGGAAAACCGCGAACAAGATCGCGTCCGACCCGGATACGGCCGCCAGGCTCTGGCGGGTCAGCGCCGACCTTGTCGCACACCCTTCCCGTGAACCTCAGGCGACCGTATGAAAGGCGGGATCGACCGCAAATTCATCCAGATGGAGGACGCCCACAATCTGGTTCGGGTCGGAATCGTCGAAGGACTGCTATACAAGCACGCCACTGAGTCACTTTTTCTCCCTTAGCTTGGTTGGTGCATCGACGAGGGAGACACTGGAGGATGCCTAATGGCAACACAAGCAATAGCTAAACCGACTCGACCAGTATTGGCTGGTAACGGACAACCCTCGATCGAGGATTCAGCGCCCGCGCACCCTGGCACGTTCAGAACGAACTCACTTGTCGCGGGCGTCATGTACCTACTCACGTTTGTCTCGATCCCGACCCTCTTTCTCTATGTCCCGATCCACGCATCGAGCTACATCCTCGGCCCTGGCCCGGACACCAACGTCATGATCGGCGCCATCCTGGAGATGATTGTTGGCTTGACCGGCATCGGCACCGCAGTCGCGTTGTACTCAGTAATCAAGAGACAGGGCGAAGGACGCGCGCTGGGCTTTGTTGCGTCGCGAACCCTCGAGGCCGCCGGGATCTTCATGGGCGTCGCCTTCCTGCTGTCTGTAGTGAGCTTGCGCCAGGCAGGCGCGGGGACAGGCGCATTGCCGACCGCCCATGCCCTGGTCGCTCTCTACGACCGCATCTTCCTCCTCTCAGGGAGCTTCATTCCGGCGGTCAACGCCGTGTTGCTGGGCTCCCTGCTCTACCAGTCGCGCCTGGTGCCACGGGCTCTTCCCGTGCTCGGATTCATCGGAGTGCCACTGCTCATCACTGCGGACGCCGCCGTGCTGTTCGGCGTCATCGGTAGGACTGCCGCTCCAGTCGCCCTGGCCGCAATCCCTATCGCGATATGGGAGTTTTCGCTCGGCGTCTATCTGGTCGTCAAAGGCTTTAGGCCCTCTGCCGTCACCGCGCTATACAACCGAACGGGTGCGGTCGACAACCGCTCTTTCGTCCCGGTGGCCACTGCCCCGTAAATTACATATTCATTCGCCCAATGCCTGGAGCCCGGCTTCGGCCGGGCTTCAGTACGCTCTCACCAAGGCGATATGTTCGGCGGCCGCTCCAATGAACGGCGCTGACTGTGAATCGGAGAAAGCCGGCCTGGCGGCCACCCCACGCGCCCCTGCTGTCAGCGTAAAAGTCGAAGCAGACCCGCACGGCTCTCCTTGATGACTGCGCTCGTTACCGAATGACAGACGGTCGCTAGGACCGTACAGCGCCGCCGAGGACAGAGGGCTCTGGCCTTGCGGTCCGAGGTGCGACCAATCAACTCCTGCGTGACAGTTCGTATTCGCCGACAGCCGCGTAGGGCCGCCGTTTATCGCCCATTTTCGCTCTAACTGCAGCACGACTGCAGCACAGGGGCGCCAGAGAGGATGTTCAACAATCCTTGTCTCGGAGCCACGCGCGCCAATCCCGGTAGAGATCGGCAATTACCTCCTCGATGGGAGCCCGATGGGTCTCGACGTCCATGAGTACCGCCTGGTCCCCAGCAGCCGAGAGGAGCTGCGGGATCGGCGTGGCTACGGCGTCGAAGCTGTACTCATGGCGCCGAGCCTCGCTCGAGACATGCGCTGCTCCAGGCAAGACAGGTGGCAAGACCGAGTCGGTCTCCAGAATGAGCCTGCGGCGGTCGCCCAGCCGCTGCCGCAGCGCGACAGAGGAGCCATCGAAAGCGATGGAGCCCTCGTTGAGTAAGACGATTCGCGCGCCCAACTGCTCCAGGTCGGGCATGTCGTGACTTGTGATCATGACGGTCACTCCACGCTCGCGGTTCAGGGTCCGGACCTGGAGTGCTTTACGTATCGGATGAGTTCGGGATGTGATTCACTTGTGCGCCTGCGGCTGCGGTTTCGAATCTGATCTTGATAACTGCGATTCCTTATCAAAGGGCAGCGGGGAGGGGAGATAGCGTTGGCACGCCGCCTCACGGCTAGACACGGAGGCGTACCGGGCGCCGCTCACTTAGGCGGGACCGGGCGGGCGGGGAATCCAGCGGTGGACGGTGCGGAAATAGTCCTCGTAATCGGCCGGGAAGTTCGCCCGGAGCGTTGGCTCTTCGTAGGCGAGGACGGCGAGGTGGAAGAACACCGCGGCTCCGGCGGCGTAGATGACGAGCGACCACGATCCAAAGAGCCAGGCCTCGCCCAGGATGACCAGCAGGACGCCGACGTAGATCGGGTTGCGGACCCAGCGGTACGGCCCGGCCACCACCAGCCTGCGGGGCGCGTCCCAGGGTCCTGGCGTGCCGCGGCCGATGGTCGCGAAGAGCCACATACACCACCCGTAGAGCGCGAGCCCGGCGGCGATCAGCGCCAGCCCCGGCCACCCAACGGGATGGGGCGGGTGACCGCCGTCCGCTAGGATCAGGTAGGGGACCAGCACTGAGACCGTCCCAGGCACCCCGACGGTGAAGGCCAGGTTACGAAGCAGCAGGCTCAAGTTCGGAAGCAGTGCTTCACCTGTGTTGGAGGGGGTTGGTGGAGCGAATGGTATTGGCCGATCCACCCCGGCGCCCGACATGCGTTACGACCCAGAACGAGCGATACTCGAATGCTCCCCGCCGGATCGCGGTGGGCTACCCTGGGCACCCCGCCTCCAAAGTGGTGGGCCGGTAGGGAAACCCCCACAGCTTTCGCGGCGGTTTTACAGAACTCTCGGCGTTGGTCCACGCCCGTCCATCCTCGTCTGGGGCGAGTACAAAGATGGCCACTCTTTAAGCCCGACGAACAAGTAACCTCAGATCGATAGCCGCTTACGCTAAGAGCCGCGGGTCACCCACTCAACAAGCAAGAACTCTGGAGTACCGTAGAGATGCCTCCATCCGGGGGCCCGGGTCGTAGCGAAGCTGGAGGTGGAGAATGGCAACTCCTGTCGCGGTCAGCAAGTTCGAGACCAAGTCGCACGACTCCCCAGACGAAACAAGGACCCCAGCCAAGACAAGAGTCGAGGTGGTAAGGCTGGAGGGCTTCACCATCGGCCGGCTCAACTTCGAGCCTGGCTGGCGCTGGTCTGAGTGCATTAAGCCTGCCGTCGGCACAGAGTCGTGCCAAAACTCTCACGTCGGCTATGCGGTGACGGGCCAGCTCATGGTCAGGCTGGAGAACGGCACTGAAAAACGCATCAGCGCCGGTGAGTCGTACACAATCCCACCTGGCCACGATGCGTGGGTCGAGGGCAGCAGTCCCTTTGTGGGTATCGAGGTCATGAGCGCCGAGCAGTACGCCAAGCCGACCTCCTGAGTTACCTCTCGATTCCGGGAGTTATCCGCTGTCGTTAGAGGCGCGTGATATCAACCACCAACGCGCCCGCGGAGCAACCGCAGGTGGGCAACCGCTCTTCGGCTGAAAGATCGTTGCCCGGCCCAGCCGCATGACACGGGCTTGCAGATCGCAGCTCTCGCTCAGCATAGGAGTCCAGACTCGGGTGCATTTCCTCTGTCCAGCTGCCGCAGGCTGCGATCCTAGGTGCGGGCACTCTGTCAGCCCGTGATCCGAGCCCGTATCCGGCACCACGGGTACTGGCGTGATCGTCGGGATGCTCTGCTAGGCACTACGCCCGAGATCGATGGGGAGCATCGTGCTCCCTTCATCGGATGCCGATTACGTGATTTGTTCTGGGAGGATCGTCAACCTTCTGAACACAGGATTTCATGCAGCGATAAGGAGACGACATGTACGCGAGAACATCGACGTGGGCGGGTACGCCGGAAGCACTTGAGAGTTGGATTCGACACGTCAAGGACAAGGTGGGCCCGATGGTCGCCGGCCTTCCTGACAACGGCGGCGCGTACTTCTTTATCGATCGCGATCAGGGCAGCGCCCTAACGCTCACCCTTTGGACCTCGGAGGCCGCCGCGTTGAAAAGCGACGAAACCGCCGACAAGAGCCGCGAGTCGACCATTGCGGCGACCGGCGTCAGGCTGCTGGAGCGAGGGCGGTTCGAGGTCGTCGGCAAGGTTTAGCCCGCCGATCTCGTCAGAGGAGGCGATTTTGAAGTCCGGACCGGCACTCGACGACCTGGCCGCAGTCATTGTCGAAATCCGCCGGGCCGGGCTTCGAGGTAGTAAGACGTCGGCTGTCTATAGCGAAAGACAGTCACTGAACCCCGCGTGATCCCGCCGACGAAGGGGTACCGATCACCGGGCTGGGACTGGTCCCGGTCCACGTCGGCCATTGTCCGGCACGCGAGGTCTGACCCCTGCGAACTGAGAAGCTCGGCTTCAATTCGCGCGCGCTGGTCGCGGCCTGGATGACGTCATCGCGCTAGGGGATGCGCTGTCAATTACTGTCAGTGATGTCGCCCATGGACATTGTCCCGCCAAGTGGGATGTAGTGGACTGCGCACGACGCGCAAGGTGCATCCCGGTGTCGGCAAGTTAGCCGCCCGACGCGGAAGCGCCTTCCTCGAGCGCACCGGATCCGTCAGTCGCTCAGGAGGTGCGCCTAATGGCCACTACTCAGACGATCTTCGCCGACGCTACCCAGGCGCTGAACGCGCACGACTATGACAAGTTCGAGGCCCTGCACGAGCCACAGGCCGACGTCTGGCAGTCCGGTATGCCGGGCAAGGACATCAAGGCCCAGATCGAGGGACTGAAGGCCCTAGCGGCCGGCTTCCCCGATGGCCGCTGGATCGCTGAGAACCCGATCGAGGATGGTGAGCGGTGCTCAGCCGAGCACCGTTTCGAAGGCACTCAGACCGGTGTCCTGCGCCTAGCCGGCGCTCCTGAGATCGCCCCGACCGGCAAGAAGGTCACCCTCAATGCGTCGGTCGTACTCACGGTCAGGTCGGGCAAGGTCAGCCGTGCGCGCGTGTACACGGACCGCATGCAGCTCGTCGAGCAGCTCGGTCTCGCTCCGACGCCCGCGAAGGCGACCGTCTAACCAAGGGATACTCCGAACCAACCGGCGGCCGGCATGATCGTCACGCCGGCCGTCTCGGGGCCACCGACTTCCCGTCCGGCTACCAAGGCATACTCGTGGCAACCCCATGAGCAAACCCGCCGGCATCACGACCGCGGACCATCTGAAGACCGTCCCGGCCGCCACGCGCCCCATCGTCGAGGCTGCTCTCAAGACCGTGCGCGCGGCCGCTCCCGGCGCCGAAGAGGTGGCCTACCAGAGCCATCGTCCCAACAACCCGAGCACCATGTGGAAGCTCGTCCACTACCGCTTCCCGGGCGCCAAGAACTACGTGGCGGGCATTGGCACTTTCACCAGTCACGCGACCCTCTTCTTCTACCGCGGCCCCGAGCTTCCCGACGCTGACGGCGTGCTCGAGGGCGGCGGCAAGGACATGCGCCACGTCACCCTTCGCACCGCTTCCGACGCACAGACGCCAGCGGTCAAGCGCCTGCTGAGGGCAGCCTTCGAAATGGCGCGCACGGAAACCGCGTAGGGAGGGTCTTGACCCGCCCGGGAGGGAGGGGCGAGCCCCTCCCCTACAGTGAAACGGTGACCACCGAGCTCCTCCAGGCCGCGCACAGGCTCGCACCCCGGATCGTCTCCGACCGCCGCACGATCCACTCCCACCCGGAGATGGCGTATGAGGAGGAGCAAACCGCGACCCTGGTCCAGGCCCGGCTGCGCGACCTGGGCATTCCCTTCCGCGCTGGTCTGGCCAAGACCGGGGTGCTGGCCGAGATCAAGGGCGAGCTCGGCGATGGACCCCTGCGGCCACGACGCGCACACCGCCATGCTCCTGGGCGCCGCGCAGCTCCTGCACGAGCGGCGACAGGGCTTCGCGGGCACGATCAAGCTGATGTTCCAGCCGGCCGAAGAGGGCGGCGCCGGCGCCGCCCGCATGATCGAGGACGGCGTCCTGGCCAACCCCCAGGTCGACGCCGCCTTCATGCTCCACGTCTACGCGGAGCTCGAGGCCGGACAGGTCGCGTGCGGTCCGGGCCCGCTGCTGGCGGGCGCCGATTCCTTCACGATCACGATCGAAGGGCGCGGTGGCCACGCCGCCCGGCCTCACCAGACCATCGACCCCGTGGTGGTCGGCGCCCAGGTCGTCAACGCCCTGCAGACGCTGGTCGCGCGCGAAGTTGACCCAGTCGAGCCGGCGGTGGTGACGCTGGGCAGCTTCAACGCCGGCAACCGCCACAACGTGATCTCCGATCGGGCCGTCCTCACCGGCACCATCCGCGCCTTCGACGACACGCTCTTCGAGCACCTGGAGCGCCGTCTGCGGGAGGTCGTGGAGGGGGTTTCGGCGACGCTGCGCGCGCGCGCCACCGTCGAATTCGAGATGCGCTACCCGCCCTCGATCTGCGACGAGAAGATGGCCGCCCAACTGGGCACCAGCGCCCGCTCGCTCCTGGGTCCCGAGGCCGTGCAGGCGGCGGTCCCCCGCATGGGTGCCGAGGACTTCGCCTTCGTGCTCCAGAAGGTGCCGGGCGCGATGCTCTGGCTGGGCGTCAAGAAGCCGGAATGGCCGGAGCCGAAGCCCGTCCACACCGCCACCTTCGACATCGACGAGACGGCGCTCCCCATCGGCAGCTCGGCGATGGCCGGCGTGGCGCTGGACTACCTGGCCCGACGCAGCCGGCCGGTCTAGCCGCCGGTCGCCGCGGCCTCCTTCGCCTCCAGCAGCTCACCCTCGATGTTGATCTGAATCTCGTTGCTGACGACGAACTTACCGTCCAGCACCGCGGCGAAGGACATCCCGAAGTCCTTCCGGTTGATCTCGCCCTGCGCCGCATAACCGATGCGGTGGCCCATGCGCTCGTCGGTGAATTCGCCGTACTTGACGACGTCCAGCGTCACCGGCTTGGTGACGCCCTTGATGGTGAGGTCGCCGGTCATCCTGTAACGGTCCTGGCCGGCCGGCTCGATCTTGGTGCTCTTGAAGGTCATGGTCGGGTGCTTGTCGGCCTCCAGGAAGGTCGAGCTGCGCAGGTCGTTGTCGCGTTGCTCGTTGTGCGTGCGGATGCTCGCGGTATTGATGGTGGCCTCGATGCGCGAGCGCTCCGGGTGCTCAACATCTATCTCACCGCCTGCCGAGACCTCCGCGAAGTGACCGCGTACGGTCATCATCCCCAGGTGCTTGGCCGAGAACTCCACCTGCGTGTGCATCGGGTCGAATTTCCATTTCCCCATCTCCAACCCAACAGGTTGGAGACTCCACTTATTTCAAGACCAATTGATCGGATGCAGGCCTGGGTAGACTTCCAGCCGTGGGCGACAGCTTCGTGCCCGGGCTCAGCTACCGTTCGGGCGCCCACGAGCTCTGGGCCCTGATCGTGGAGTCGTTCCGCGAATGGGAGCGGCGCGTCGACGCCGCGGCCGGTGAGGCGGGCCTCTCACCGGTCTCGGCCTGGGCACTCGTTCAGCTCGACCCCGACCATCCCAGCTCTCAGAAAGAGCTGGCTGCGCGCCTCCACTGCACTCCTTCCACCGTCGTCGATCCGACCGACCGTCTCGAGGAGGGCGGCCTGGTGCGGCGCCGCACCAACCCCGCCGACCGCCGCGTCAACGAGCTGATGGTCACGGCCAAGGGCCGCCGGGTGCGCGAGCAGCTGATCGCCTGCCTGTTCCAACCGCCCGCGCAGCTGGAGCGGCTGCCGCGGGCCGAACAGGAACGCTTCCGCGACGCCATGCTGGCACTGGTCAGGAAGTCGCAGTGACCCTCAAGCCCGCGTTCCTACTTACGGTCCTGATCCTGCTTGTCGAGGTCGCCGCCGGACTCGCCGCCCACTCCCTGGCCCTGCTGGCTGACGCCGGCCACCTGGTGACCGACGTGGTGGCGCTCGGGCTCGCCTGGTTCGCGGTCGCCCAGGCCCGCCGGCCGGCCGACGCGCGGCGGACGTACGGCTACCACCGCGTCGGCATCCTCACGGCCATGTTCAACGGCGCCACCCTGCTGGTGATCGTGCTTGCGATCGGGGTCGAGGCTGCCCGCCGGCTGGCCAACCCGCAGCCGGTGCAGGGAGGGCTGGTCATTGCCGCGGCGCTGGCGGCGATCGCCGTCAACGCCTTCATCGCGCTCCGCCTGCATGCCGAGCAGGCAAACCTCAACGTGCGGGCGGCCCTCCTCCACGTGGTCGGCGACCTGGCCGCCTCCCTGGGAGTGGTGCTGGCCGGCGGGATCATTCTGCTGACCGGATGGCTGTACGCCGACCCCCTGATCTCGATCGGGATCGCCGCCCTGGTCGCCTGGAGCGCGATCCGGATCGTGGTCGACACCACCAACATCCTGCTGGAAGGCATGCCGAAGGGCCTCCAGCTGGCGACGGTCCACGACGCCATCGCCTCAGTCCGCGGCGTGCAGGGTGTGCACGACCTCCACGTTTGGACGATCTCCCCGCAGCAGGTCGCGCTCAGCGCCCACATCGTGGTCGCCGAAGAACAGTCGGCGGCCGAGGGCGAGCACCTGGTCCGGGAGATCGAGGAGCGCGTGTGCGAGCGCTTCGACATAGTGCACACCACCATCCAGGTCGAGGCCTGCCACCCCTGCACGGACGAGGGGCTGCACGGCGTCGACTACCACAACCATCCCCATCGCGAGACCAGATAGGTCGCAAAGGCCAGCGTGGTGATCAAGAAGCTGGCCGGGTAGGGCAGGTAAAAGGCCAGCACCAGGCCCGCCCATACGAAGAGCACGGCCAGGACCCCTGAGAGTGCCAGGCCCAGGTACGGCCTCGCGGTCAGGCGTTGGGCGGTGGCCGCCGGCATCACCAGGAGCCCGAGGATGAGCAGCGCACCGACCGCTTGCACCGCCTCGGCGACGGTGGCGCCCAGTAGTACCAGGAAACCGAAGCTGAGCGCGGTCGCGGGGACGCCCCTGGCCGCGGCCACGTCGGGGTCGACGCTCAGGAAGAGCAGCGGCCGGGCGATCAGGAGCAGGAGGGCGCTGATCACGACCCCGGCGGCGGCTGCGGTCACTGCCTGAGCGGGCCGGAGGCCCAGGATCGAGCCGAAGAGCAGGCTGACGCCGGCCGTGCCGCCGGCCGCGCTGCGACCGCGTGAGTAGAGGGAAAGGAACAGCACGCCGCAGCCGAGGACCCAGGCGAAGACCGTGCCAACGGCCACGTCGCGCCCCCGCGCGCGCCCGCCCAGTCCACCCATGCCCAGCGCCACGGCGATGGTGCCGCCGAAGACCCCGGCCAGGAGCTGGACGCCGCCCACCAGGGCGCCCAGCCCGCTGGTAAAAGCAACGTGGCCGAGGGCGTCGCTGGTGAAGACCTGGTTGCGCAGGACCACGAAATAGCCGGCCAGGCCGGCGGCCAGGGCGATCCCGGTCCCGGCCAGGGCCGCGTTGCGCATGAAGTCGTAGGCGAGGATGTGACTCACCGTGCGCGCGCCAGAACGTAGGTGCCGAAGGCCAGCGTCGTGACCGCGAAGCCGACCGGCAGCGGGCTGAAGTAGGCGACCGAGAGGCCGCTCCAGACGAAGAGCAGCGAGAGCACAGTGCTCAATCCCAGGCCCAGCCCGGGCCGGGGGGTCAGCCGCTGCGCCGCCGCGCCCGGCGTCACGAGCAAGGCGAAGACCAACAGCGTGCCCACGATCTGCACCGCCACTGCCACCGAGAGCGCCACCAGCACCAGGAAGGCCAGCGCCAGGGCACGCACCGGCACCCCGCGCGCCTCGGCGGCCTCAGGGTCCACCGAGGCGAAGATCAAAGGCCGCCCGATCACCGCCAGCGCCAGCAGCGCCAGGGCCGCGGTGAGCGCCGTGACCAGCACGTCGCGGTCGGTGACGCCCAGGATGCTGCCGAAGAGGAAGGCGTAGATGGCCTCGACCGAGCCGGCATAGAGGCTGAAGAAGAGCAGCCCTACCGCCAGCGCGAAGGCCAGGATCCCGCCCACCGCCGCCGACTCACCCCGCCAGCCCGCGTCCAGCCCCCGCCCGCGGAGCCCGATGCCCAGCGCCGCGGTGACGCAGAAGCCGATCAGGCCCAGCACGGGCGAGAGATGCAGCAGGATGCCGGCGGCGGCGCCCGGAAAGCCGACCTGCGACAGCGTATGGGCGGCAAAGCTCTGGCCGCGCAGGACGATGAAGTAGCCGGTGGCGCCGGCCAGCAGGGCCACCAGCGTGCCGGCCAGCAGCGCGTTCTGCATGAAGTGGAACTCCAGCAGCAGCTGGAGGTCGGCCAGCAGGTCCCAGGAGGGCTGATCAACCATGGCCGTGGTAGCTGACCGGCTCCTGCTGGCCGACCACCACCAGGCGGCCGTCGCTGGTGCGCAGGACCTCGACCGGGGCGCCGTACAGCCGGGTCAGCGTCTCGGTGGTGATCACCGCCTCCGGACGCCCGGACACGACCTGGCCCTGAGCCACGTAGACGACGCGGTCCAGGAAGGGCAGGATCGGGTTGACATCGTGCGCGACCAGCAAGACGGTGACCTGGTGCTCCCGGCAGATGCGCCGGATCAGGCTCGAGATGGCCTGCTGGTTGTTGAGGTCCAGGCTCTCCAGAGGCTCGTCGAGGAGCAGCATCCGGGCGCCTGCGACCAGGGCCTGGGCGATCAGCAGCCGCTGCTGCTCGCCGCCCGAGAGCTCACCGATCGGCCGCCGGGCGTAGGCCTCGGCGCCCACCAGGCGGATGACCTCGGCCACCCGCGCGCTCTTGGCGCGTGCGAAAGGGAGCGGCAGACCCCAGTCGGCGCCGTCCAGCCCCAGCCGGACCAGGTCGACGCCTCGGATCCTGAGGTCGGCGTCGAAGCTGCGGCGCTGGGGCAGGTAGCCCACGCGGTCGCTGCCGCGCTGGACCGGCCGCCCGAAGACGGTCAGCCGGCCCCGAGCGAGCGGAATCAGCCCCAGCACGCACTTGATGAGGGTCGTCTTGCCGGCGCCGTTGGGCCCCAGCACGGCCACGAACTCGCCGGCCTTGATCTCCAGGTCGACGTCCCGCCAGACCGTCCGGCCACCCAGCTCGGCCGTGGCGGCGGCGAAGCTGAGAACCGGCTCCGGATCAGCCGCCAAGCGCGGCCAGGAGCGCGTTCAGCTGCCGGGTCTGCCAGTCCTGATAGGTTAGGTCGGCCGGGGCCTGTGTTTCCGTGATCGCCACCACCGGCAGCCTCTGCGCTTCGGCCCGATCCACCACGGCTCGGACGTCGGGCGTGGAGTTCTGGGCGTTGAAGACCAGCACCTTGAGGCTGCGCGACGCCACCTGTTCGTCTACCGCGGCCTTGTCGGCCGCCGTGGGATCGGCTCCGGCGCTGATCGCCCTCATGTAGCCGGGCGGCGTGACGAGGTTCAGGCCGGTGGCCCGGGCGACGTAGACGAAGATGCTCTCGGTGGCGCCCACCGGCGTGCCGGAGTACTTCTCCCTGATTGCCGCCAGCGTCGAGTGGTAGTCGCTAAGCCCCGAGGTTTCGTACGTCGAGGGGTCGGTACCGAAATCGGCCGCCAGCCGGGCCACGACCCGGTCGACGAAGCCGGGGGAGTACCAGAGGTGCGGGTTGCCGCCCTCCGAGACGCCGACCAGCCCGCCCACGTCGAGAACCCTGCGGTTGGCGACCGGGTTGGCGGCCACCAGCTTGGCCGCCCAGGGGTCGTACCCGGCGCCGTTCTCGATGAAGTAGCCGGCGCGGGCGACCGTCCGCGCATCGGCGGCGGTGGGCTCGTAGTCGTGAGGGTCGGCGTTGGGATTTTTGATGATGCTGGTCACCTCGACCCTGACGGCGCCTACCTGGGCCGCGATGCTGCCCCAGAAGTTTTCGGCCGCGACCACCTGCAGCTTGCCCGCAGCTGGGCCGCCGTTGGTGGCCAGTCCACAAGCCGAAATCGCCAGGACGGCCAGCGCCCCGACCGAGATGGCGCGCATCGCCGGTGAGCATAGCAGTTGCGCAAGTTACATGCGCAAGTAGCTTGTGGTAGGCTGGCGGCCGTGCCCCGGCCCAGCCCCGTCCGCGACGCGCTGCGCGAGCTCTTCGAGCGCCCGGAGCATCGAACCTGGTCGCTGGAGGAGCTGCTGGGCGAGGTCCACGGGATGATCGGCGGCGGCGATTACTCGACAGTTTTCAGGGCGGTGGCCGTGCTCGAGGAACATGGCCACGTCTCGCGCGTCGACCTCGGCGACGGCCTGGCCCGCTATGAAGCCAGCGGCGCCCACCACGAGCACGTGCGTTGCGAGCGCTGTGGCCAGGTGGCCGAGGTTCCCGGCTGCGTGCTCGCTGACGCCGCGGAGGCTATCGAGGCCAGCACCGGCTTCCGGCTGCGCGGTCACAGCCTGGTCTTCTCGGGGGTGTGCCCGGAATGCGCGAGCTGACGATCGCCTGCACGCTGAATGAACAGGACCACGCGCGGGTCAGCGCAGCCTGGCAGGAGCTCTTCCGGACCTCGCTTCGGGTGCGCGAAGAGGTGCCGGACGGCATCCGGCTGTCCTTCGCGCCGGGTGGCGAGGCCGCCCTTGCCCAGCTGATTGACATCGAGCGCGAGTGCTGCGCCTGGGCACAGTTCGAGCTGAAGGGGGCTTCAGTGACCATCACCGCCCCGGGTCTCGGTCAGGAGGCGATCAGGGCCATGTGGCGAGGGGAAAGTGAAGCGGCAGAGGCAGCGAGGCGCACTTCGCGCTCGCGGACGCACTCTCTCCCTCCCGAGGCCTCCGCCGCTTCATCTCCTACAACGGCGCAGCCGGTCGACCCCGGCCCCGCTAAATGACGGGCTCGGAAATGCTGGCGCTGGCGCAGCGCGAGTTCGAGGCCCTGGACGCACTGCTGGCGCGGCTCCGCCCGGAGGACTGGTCGCGTCCGGTGCCGCGCCCGGAAACCAGAGATCCCTGGACGGTGAAGGACGCGGTGGCCCATGTCGTGTTCTGGAAGCAGTCCACCGCCCGTTACATCCGTGGCGAGCGCCGGCCGCCGGAGGACAAAGGGCTCAACGGCACCGAGCTCAACCACCGGGTATATCTGCGCTGGCGCGGCCGCACTCCGGCCGAGATCATGACCTGGCACCGCGCGGTCCACGAGGAGGTGCTGGCGGCACTCAAAGCCCGCCCCGAAAGCTATTTCAGCGGGCGGAAGCGCACGCCGGGCTGGCTGAGCGACCTCCACTCCCACTCTGCGGGCCACCGCCACCGCGACATCGAGGCGGCGCTGACGACCTGACGGCGCGGCCCTACCCTCCGGCCATCGCCCCCACGATCAGCAGCGGCTCCCGCCCCTCGGCCACCGCCTCCGGCAGCTGGGCGTCCGGCGGCTCGTCCGACAGGTCCTCCTCGCAGGCGAAGAACCTGAGCAGCGGCCGGCGCACGCCGGTGCGCGAGTCGCGGATGGTGCCCCGGAGCGCGGGGTAGCGCGCCTCCAGCGCGTCCAGCACCGTGCGCTGGGTCACCTCGCCCGCCACCTCCAGCTGCACCTCCTTGGTGGTCACGGCTAGCGTGGTCAGGTTGTGGGGCAGCACGACCCGGACCATTACTGGAAGGTCTGCACCTCGACCGAGAGCACGGCCGGCAGGTCGCGCACGATCGGCTTCCAGGTGTCGCCGGCGTCCGCCGAGGCGTACACCTGCCCGCCGCTGGTGCCGAAGTAAACGCCGCAGGAGTCCAAGCTGTCGATCGCCATGGCGTCCCGCAGCACGTTCACGTAGCAGTCCTGCTGGGGCAGACCCTTGGTCAGCGCCTCCCACTCGTCGCCGCCGGTGCGGCTGCGGTAGACGCGCAGCTTGCCGTCGGGCACGAAGTGATGGGAATCGCTGGTGATGGGGACCACGTAAACGGTCTCCGGCTCGTGGGCGTGGACGTCGATCACGAAGCCGAAATCGGTGGGCAGGTTGCCGCTGACCTCGCGCCAGCTGTCGGCGGCGTCGTCGCTGCGCATCACGTCCCAGTGCTTCTGCATGTAGAGCACGTCCGGCCGCGACGGGTGGCGGGCGAGGTGATGCACGCAGTGCCCCACCTCGGCATCCTCGTCCGGTAGCTGCGCCGAGCGCAGCCCTTTGTTGGCGGGGCGCCAGGTCTTGCCCCCGTCGTCGGTCTTGAAGACCCCGGCGGCCGAGATGGCGATCGTCATCTGCTCGGGATCCTTCGGGTTGAGGACGATCGTGTGCAGGCACAAGCCGCCGGCGCCAGGCTGCCAGCCCCCGGAGGTGGGATGGTTGCGCAGACCAGGCACCTCCTGCCAGCTTCGGGCGCCGTCGGTGGTCTTGAAGAGCGCCGCGTCCTCCACTCCCGCGAACACGGTGTCGGGGTCGCTCAGCGAGGGCTCCAGGTGCCAGACGCGGGCGAACTTGTAGGGGTGGGGCGACCCGTCGTACCACTTGTGCTCGCCGACGGCGCCCTCGTACTCGAACTGGTTGCCGACGGCGTCCCAGGTGGCGCCGCCGTCGTCCGAGCGCTGCAGGACCTGGCCGAACCACCCGCTCGACTGCGAGGCGTACAAGCGGTCGGGGTCGGCCGGCGAGGCCTTGAGGTGGTAGACCTCCCAGCCAGCGAAATGCGGCCCGCTGACCTCCCACTGCTCCCGCTTCCCGTCCGAGTTCAGGATGAACGCGCCCTTGCGGGTCCCCACCAGCACTCGTACCGAGCTCATACCTTTACCCCCCGCAGACTTGGATTCCGGTCCCTATTGTCCCCAAACCGAGAACCCGTAGTCGAAGAGGCGCTGGCCGTCGGAGAACATGACGTCGGAGCCCAGCACCACCGCCACCAGGTGGCGGCCGTCGCGCTCGGCCGTGGCCGCCACGCAACCGCCGGCGGCATAGGTGTAGCCCGTCTTGAGGCCGGTGGCCCCGGGATAAGGCCAGAGGATCAGCTTGTTCAGGTTGACCAGGTTGAACTCAGGGTGGCCGGCCGTGGCGTACAGCCACACCTCCGGCTGCTGGGCGATGGCCAGGAGGTCGGGGTACCTCTCCTCGAGATAGCCCGTGGCCAGGGCGAGGTCGTAGGCCGAAGACCTCTCGCCGGCCTGGTCGAGCCCGGTCGGATTGCGGAAGTGGGTGTCCTTCATGCCCAGGGCGGAGGCCTTGGCGTTCATGTCCGCGATGAACGCATCGCGGGGCTCGGCGGTCTGGGCCAGCGTCTCGGCGGCGTCGTTGCCGGAGACCAGGAAGATGCCGTAGAGCAGCTCCCGCACCGTGACCTGCTGACCCGCACCCAATCCCATAGTGGTGTGCGTGGGATCGTTGTCGACGGCGCCGTCGGGCACCGTCAGGTTCTGGTCCAGCGGCTCCTTGTCCAGAGCGACCAGCACGGTCATGATCTTGGCCAGGCTGGCGGGAGCCCGGACGTCATGCGCCCCCTGCGCCCAGAGCACCTGATGGTGGTCGAGGTCGACCAGCACCGCGGCCTGCGCCTGGAGGCCGTCGAGAGGTGGGCTGCCGTGCTGCCCGGCCCACGATTCGGAATACGCGATGGCGGGCGGTGGTGGGTTGGCGACCTTGGCGTCAGGCCGGGCATGCGGAGTTGTGGCTTCGACAGCGGCGTGAACCGAGGTGCCCTTGCCGGTCACGCCGGCGGTCAGGCTGACAGCTACGACGGCGAGCAGGACGCTGGCGGCGGTCGCCAGAACTGAGCTGGGACTGGTTTTGGAGGCCACGGCCGGAGAGCCTAGGCGCCGCCCTTGGCGGCCCCACCGCTTCCCTGGCGAAGAACCGTAAACGCGCGCCGACGAGGGGCCCGCGGCCGATTCGGGCTCGGGCCAGGCGCCCGGTAAGATCGAGCCGAGGCAGCTGCCACTGATTCGAGCCACTGGGCACAAGACCGCCCGCCGCCGTCTGGTCGACCTGGCGTTCGACGCCATGTTCGTGCGTGACTTCGACCACGGCGTCATCACCTACTGGAACGACGGCGCCGAGCGGCTGTACGGCTGGACCCGTGCCGAGGCGATCGGGCGCCGGCCGGCCGAGCTCTTGGGGTCGGTCTACCCGATTCCGATCGGCGACATCGAAGAGCAGCTGAAACGCACGGGGCTCTGGGAGGGCGAGATCCGGCAGCGCCGCAAGGACGGATCTCCGATCACGGTCGCCTGCCGCTGGGGGCTGCAGGTCGATGCCGAGGGGGGCCCGGAGTCCATCCTGGAGATCAACGCCGACATCACCAATCAGCGCGACCTCGCCGAGGAGCTGCAGCGCACCGAGGAGTCGTTCCGGCTGCTTGTCTCCAGCACGGTGGACTACGCGATCTACCTGCTCGACCACAAGGGCCGGGTGGTCAGCTGGAACGATGGCGCACAGCGCATCAAGGGATACACGGCTGAAGAGATCATCGGCCGCAACTTCTCCGTCTTCTTCATCCCCGAAGAGGTGGAGGCCGGGAAGCCGCAGAGAGAGCTGGAGGTGGCCGAGCGCGAGGGCCACTATGCGGAGGAGGGCTGGCGGGTACGCAAAGACGGCAGTCGGTTCTGGGCCAGCGTGGTGATCACCGCCCTACGTGATGAGGAGGGGCGCCTGCGCGGCTTCGGCAAGGTCACCCGCGACATCACGGACCGCAAGCTGGAGGAGGAGCGTCGGGAGGTTCAGCGCAGGCGCGAGATCGCACGGCTGCGGCAGCACGCCAGCCGCATGGCCGCATTGGAACGGTCCAAGTCCCAGTTCCTGAACCTGGCGTCACACGAGCTGCGCGGGCCCTTGACCGTGGTCAGGGGCTATATCTCGATGCTGGAAGACGGGTCGATTCCGCCAGATCAGATGGCGCCCATCACCAAGCTGCTGGGCGTCAAGCTGGCCCAGATGGAGCTTCTGATCCAACAGATGCTGGAAACCGCCCGCCTCGAAGACGAGCGCATGGGGCTACGGCAGGAGGTTTTCGACCTGGGGCAGCTGGCCGAAGAGCAAATCGACGGTGTGCGGCCCCTTGTCTCTGATCACGAGCTGATCCTGGTGCGCAGTTCGCTGCCCGCGCTGGTCCACGCCGATCGGGGACGCATAGGCACTGTCATCGCCAATCTGCTTGACAACGCGATCAAGTATTCGCCCGCCGGTGGCGAGATCCTGTGCACGGTGGGAGCCAGCGAGGGCCGCGCCTACATGACGGTACGCGACCCGGGTGTCGGCATCGCACCCGAGCACCTGGAACTTCTTTTCGCCCGCTTCACCCGGCTGCCGACCGAGCGCAACATCACCCTGCCCGGCACCGGGCTTGGCCTGTATCTCTGCCGCGACATCGCGCGGCGCCACGGCGGCGATATCGAAGTCGAATCGCAGCTGGAGGCCGGAAGTACCTTCACGCTGAGGCTGCCGTTGGCGGTCGGGGACACCGCCGCCGCGACCGCAGGTTAGCTAGACGTGTTCACCACCAACGTCGCCACCTGGTGGCCGAGCACCACTCCCGCGTTGTGGTCGACCCGGGTGTGCACGCCGCCGTAGATCCGGCTCAGGCCGGCTTCGCCCGCGGCCGCGCCGTAGCTGTCGAAGTGCCGGGTGACGCCGAGCACCGCGTCCGACGTGACCGCGAAGCGGTCCCGATCCCCGAAGAAGCCGGCCAGCACGGTCGCCGCCGCGGCGCTCTCCGCGCTGTGGGCGCCTGGGTAGGAGGGGTCGGCCGGCGTGGGCAGCAGAGGCGTCCAGGCGGCCTGGCTCTCGACCTCACGGATCAAGGCCACCGGCCGCGGCACGTTGTAGGCGTTCTTCGCATCCGCAAGAGCGATGGCGGTGTCGGCCAGGGCCAGGTCGAGCTCCGCGAAGAGCCGGGCCGCGACCAGGAGACCGGCGTGGTGGACGGTGACGGCGCCCTCGGCGATCCGGTTCCAGGTCACCCAGATGGGCGCCGACCAGAAGCGGGCGGCGAGGGCCTGATCGGGCCTGCGGAAGCTGCTCACGTCCTCGCCGAACTGGAACACCTCGGTGAGCGCCTGCCGGAACTCGACACCCCCCAGGTCGGGCGCGGGGGAGCGGAACTGGTCCGGGCGGTGGAGGACGAAGGGGTCGGAGCCCTGACCGAGGGCCAGCCTCCCCAAGGCCGCGAGGTGGCCGGCCGCCAGGCCCGCCTGCTTGCCGTGCCCCTCCGGGACGCCGGCCAGCTCGCGGTCCAGCAGCGCGTCGAGCTCGGCGCGGAAGCCGGGATAGAGCGCGGCCAGCACGTCGTGCCCAGCCGCTGACGCGGCGGCGTCCGGTCGCGGACTGGGGGCGGCCACCGCGTCGTATATCGCCGTCTCCATGATCGCGAAGGCGCGCGTCGCCGGCAGGGCGGAGGGCGCCGGACCGGGCCCGCTCTGGATGCGCACCAGCTCCTGGCTCCAGTCCAGGACCGGGACGCTCGAGGCCATAGGTGGCGCCGGCTCGGATGCCCGCGACGGGTGTTCTGCGTAGAGCAGGGTCCCGCCGCCGAGGGCGGCCACCAGGATCAGCCCGATCAGGACCCGGCGCAGCCGGCTAAACACGCCGCCCAACTACGGGCGGCCGTTACAGGCCGGGGCTCAGACGACGAAGACCTCCACCTGGCCGTCCCGAACGCGGCTCTGGACCTCGGGCAGGTCGCCAGGCGACCTGGCCAGCTGGTAGTGGAGAACCTTGCCGGAGAGCGAGAAGCTGGTGCGGTGGCAGGGGCAGTCGAGGGCGCCGCCCTGGGGGCTGGGCTGCAGGGTGCAGCCCAGGTGCGTGCAGACTCCGGAGAGGGCGTGGATGCGCCCGCCGTCGTTGACCAGGAGCACGCGCATCGACCCCGTGTCCACCGGCAGCGCCTGGCCCTCCGGAAGGTCCTGGACCGCCGCCACCGGTCGCCAGCTGCCGGCGTTGGGCACCACGGTCTCGGCCTCCCGCGCGCTGAGCGCGGTCACCAAAGTGTGGTCGGCAACCGCGCCCAGGACGGCCGCGGCGGCGGATCCGCCCGCGGTCCAGAGCAGCGTCCGCCGGCTCACCGCCGGAGCCGGCGCCGGCGCCCCCGCATCGCCCTCCAGCTCCGAGCGCAGCCGGCGCCCCAGGCGCTCCACGAACCCCGGGTCCGGGTAGTCGGCGCCGGTGCGGGCGGCCGCCAGCTCCACGGCCGCGGTCATCGCCGCCAGCTCCTCGGGCGTGGCCTGGAACGGGTCCGGGCGCCGGCCCGCCACCAGCCGGTCGAGGTAGGCGGCGAGCCGCCGTTCGGAGCGCTTCACTCGACGACCTCGGCGCCCAGTTCGGCTGCCCTACGCAGCGCGCGGAACTGGAGAACCCGAACGTGGCCAGGCGAAACCCGGAGCTCGGCGGCGACCTCGCGCGCCGAGTAGCCGCGCAAGAAGCGCAGCTCGAGCACCTGGCGGAAGCGCTCGGGCAGCAGCTCGAGGATCCTCAAGGCCCGCGCCGCGGCGCTCGCCGAGGGGAGGTAGTCGAGCGCCGCCGTGCGTTCGGCCAGTTCCGAGTCGAGGGTCTCCGGGGGCCTGCCGTAGTGGCGGCGCCAGTGGTCCGCCAGCACCGTGCGCGCCGTCTTGACCAGGTAGGAGCGGACGTCGTGCACCGGCGCCGGGAAGCGCAAGGTGCGCAGCGTCTGAATCAGGACCTCGGCCGCGAGATCCTCGGCGTCAGCCCGGTTGCCGACGCGCCGGAACACCAGCTGGTAGATGCCCAGCACGTTGTCCCGGTACACCGACTCCCAATCCGGATAGCTGGCGCCCTCGACGACGCTGAAGGGGCGCGAGGGACGCGGTTCTGGGTCCACGTCCCTCGCAACTACGCGACGCTGTTACAGCAGCCGGTCTAGCTCTGCACGTTGAGGATGCCGAAGGCCGCGCCCTCGGGATCCGAGAGGATGGCGAAGCGCCCGCCCGGATAGTCCGACGGCCCCATCAGCTCCTTGCCGCCGGCCGCCTTGGCCTCCTCGAACTTCTTGTCGACGTCCGTGACGCCGAAGTAGACCATCCAGTAGCTCGGCACCTCGGCGGGGACCATGGGGTTCATCTCGGTGCCGCCCAGGATGCTCTGGCCGCCCTGCAGGAACTCGGTGTAGTCGCCCATTCCCTCGCCCATGGGCGTGTTCTTCTCGCCCCAGCCGAAGACCTCCTTGTAGAAGGGCTTGGCCTTGTCGATGCCGCGGGCGTTGAGCTCGGCCCAGGCGAAGGTGTTGGGCTGGTGGCTGTAGTAGCCGGCCATGTTCTGCGGCTGCCAGACCGAGATGAAGGCGCCGACCGGGTCCTGGAAGACCGCCATCTTGCCCTGGTCACCGACGTCGAAGGGCGGGGCGATGACCTTGCCGCCCGCCGCCTCGACCTTCTTGGCCGTGGCCTCGGCGTCGTCGGTGCCGATGTAGAGCTGCCAGACCGTCGGCTGCTCGGCGTTCATCTTGGGCCCGATCCCGGCGACTTCCTTGCCGTCGACCTTGGCCATCCCGTAGCCGCCGTACTGGGGATCGGGGCTGACCTCGACCTTCCAGCCAAAGAGCTTCTCGTAGTAGGCGCGCGCCGCCCCGGCGTCCGTGGCGGCGAGGTCGACCCACACGGGCGTGCCTACTAGTGTCCTGGTTTGAGCCATCTCATACCTCCTGTACCCCGAGCCGTAACGAGCCTCCAGTCTAGGCCCAAGCCACATCCCGGGATGTCGCCCAATCTGCCGCCATTTGTGGGGCGATATCCCGGGAGATGTCCCGCGTGACACCGCTTTACAGGTGCAGTTACGCCCGATACATCCACGACCCATCCTTGCGCCGTGGCGAGGCCCGTATCCGTGCCGAACGAACTGCGCAGCGGGCCGTTCAGGCTCCAGGACGCCCGTCGGGCCGGCCTCACCTGGAAGCAGCTGCAGAGCCGAAGCTTCCACCGCCTCGGGCACGACAGCTACGCCTGGTCGGTGCTCGACGCCGATCCCATGCTCCGACTGCGGGCCGCGATCGATCGCCTGCCGCCGGAGGCGGTGTTCTCGCAACGCACCGCGGCCTGGCTGCACGGCCTCGATGTTCCGCCTTGCGATCCCATCCAGGTCACGGTGCCGAAGGAATGCGGGAGTTCGTACCGGAGCGGTCTCGCCGTTCGCCGCGCTCCCGTCCCCGCGGCGGACGTCGTCGAGCGCAAGGGCATGCCTGCCACGACCATCCTGCGCACACTCTTGGAAATCGCAGAGGCGCGATCGCCGATCGAGCCGGTCGTCGTCTTCGATATGGCACTCCGGGCCGCGCTTGTAACCCCGCACCAACTCGCTGCGCTGGCCGCCGACCGCGCCGGTCTCAAGTACGCGAAGCGGCTGCGTCGCGTTGTCGATCTCGCCGACCACCGGTCCGAATCGCCGATGGAGAGCCGGCTGCGGACGATCCTCGTGCTCAGTGGTGTACCGCGGCCTGAACTCCAGGTCGATCTCTTCGATCAGCTCGGCAATCATCTTGGCCGGGCCGATCTCTACTACCCGGATCAGCGGTTGGTCATCGAGTTCGACGGCGCCACCCATCGGCACAGCCTCGTCGAGGACAACCGGCGTCAGAACCGGATCCTGGCTGCCGGCTATCGGCTGCTGAGGTTCACCGCGGCAGACCTGCGGAATCAGGCAGCGGTGGCGGCGCAGGTCCGGGCGGAAATCCAACGCTGATGTCCCGGGATATCGCCCAATGGTCGCCGTGCGATGGGTCGATATCCCGGGATGTGGGTCAGGCCGGCCGGTAGCAGGCCGTCCCCCGAAGGGCGGCGGCGAAGGCCTGGGCGATCTGGGCGTAGCCCTCGGCCGTGGGATGGAAGCCGTCGGCGCTCACCCAGGCGGGGTGCTGGGCGGCGGTCGGGCCCTGGCAGTGCAGGTC
>VBEO01000141.1 GCA_005881825.1 Chloroflexota bacterium
CGACGCCGCCCCGGCGGCGGAGCTGGCAAACCGCCTCGGACTGGAGGAAGCGCGCGTGCGCGCGCTGCGGGGCGGCGTGGAGATCCTGCTGCTGCTGCTCGACTACTACGGCCTGCACAGCCTGCACGTCAGCCACGAGGGTCTGCGTCACGGCATGATCCTGGCCTGGCTGCAGAAGGGCGAAGAGTGGTGGCAGTGACGTGTTTCGCGACACCGAGACCGTCCCCTCCCCCGCCGGGGGAGGGCGGAGGGTAGGGGCTAGAGCCCCGCCGTGTGCAAGATCGCGTAGGCGATCCAGGCCACCACGGCGGCGGCCGGGATGGTGACCAGCCAGGCGGCCACGATGTTGGCCCCGACTCCCCATTTGATCGCCGTGAGCTGGCGGGGCGCGCCCGCACCCATCACCGACCGGTGATCACGTGAGTGGTGCTGACCGGGAAGCCGAGCTGGGTCGCGACCTGGATCACGGTGGCGCCCATCAGCTGCGCCCCCATGCCGGTGGCCGGGTCCAGCTTGTATATGCGCCAGCCCAGCGTGCGGATGATCCGCCAGCCGCCGGCGTAGGTCCCGAAGGCGATCGCCGTGGCGGCCAGCACGATTACCCACGCGGGCGGCGCGAACTTGGTGGCGTGCCCGGTGGCGATCAGCGCCAGCGTCATCGCGGCCATCGACTTCTGGGCGTCGTTGGAGCCGTGCGAGTAGGACACGAAAGCCGCGGTCAGCATCTGCAGGAAGCGAAAGACGCGGTTCAACGGGGCCGGCCGCCAGCGCGCAAAGACGTTGAAAAGAGCGGTCATGAAGAGGCCTGCCACCACGAAGCCCGCCAGCGGCGAGACCACCAGGTAGGTGATGACCTGCGTCACCGCGCTCCAGCGGATGAGCGCCAGGGAGTGAGTGGCGGCGATTGCCGCTCCCAGGAGACCGCCGATCAGCGCGTGGGTGGAGCTGGAGGGAAGGCCCAGGTACCAGGTGACCAGGTTCCAGGCGATGGCGCCGATCAGCGCGGCGATGATCACCGTGAGCCCGACCTTGAAGTCGAGCAGCTTGCCGATCGTGTTGGAGACCTTGCCGCCGAACACGAACACCGTGACCAGGGCGCCGAGCAGGTTGAAGACCGCCGAGACCACCACCGCCGCGCCCGCCGAGAGCGCGCGCGTCGACACCGAGGTGGCGATGGCGTTGGCGGTGTCGTGGAAGCCGTTGGTGAAGTCGAAGCAGACCGCCACCAGGATGGTGACGAAGAGCAGGTATTCCGTCAGCTGCTCTTGATGTGGATGCGCTCGAGCAGGTTGGCGATGTGCTCGCAGGTATCGAGCACGCCCTCGAGCAGGTCGTGGAGGTCCTTCCACTTGATGATCTCCGCGGCCGAGAGCCCGCTCTCGTCAGCGAACAGCAGCGCCATCGCCTCGCGGTTCACCTGGTCGCCCTCGTTCTCCAGGCGGTGGATCTCGAGGCGATGCTGCTCCAGCTCGCTCATGTCCTCGAGATTGTCGACCGCCCGCGCCAGCTCCACGCCAGCGGCCGCGCCCAGCTCGCCCATGCGCCGGGCCTGCTCGGGGACTTCCTTGACGCGGTACAGCTCCATCTTGTCGGCGATCTCCTCGGCGAGGTCGACCACGTCGTCGAGCGAGGACGCCAGCAGCAGGATGTCCTCCTGGTCCATGGGCGTCACGAAGGTGCTGTCGGTGAGGCGGTACAGCTCGTGGGTGACGTCGTCGGCGCGGTGCTCGAGGTCGCGAAGCCGCGGATGCCGGGAGGTGCCTTCGAGCAGGCTCTTGCTGAGCTCCGACAGCACTTCCGAAACCAGCTCGCCCTGCTTAGCGAAAAGTTCGTAGAACTTGCGCTCCTGCGGGATCAGGCTGAATTTCACGTGAGCAGCGCTCCTTCCTGGCTGAGTATGCGGCGGGCTACGGCCACGGCCGAAGCGTAGGTGGAGTCCATGCCCCGATAGCTGAGCCCGCGCGCGCCCAGCGTGCGCGCCTGCGTGTAGGGCGTGTCTGACGCATAGTGCACGATTCCCAGGTCGAAGCCGAGCCGCGTCATGCTGACGTTCTCGTTCATGGGATGGCGACCAGCTTCGCGAATCTCGAAAGCCGCGTCCAGAAAGGGACCGGCCTCCATCTCGACGATGGTGTAACGACCTTGGTAGTAGAACTCCAGGTATTCGCGGTTCTGCAGGAAGGTGCCACGCACGGTCACCGCGCGCTGGTTGTCGAGAGCCGATCCGTACACCAGGTGCGGCTGCACGTCGGCTGCGGTGAAGCAGTTGTCGAGCCAGTAGGTGTTCATCGAATGCTCGTTGAACACCACGTTGGCGATCATCACGTCGCCGACGTCGGCGTTGAGCGTGGCGGCCTTCCCCATCACGTAGACACCGCGGATCCAGGCCACCTTTTCGGCGCACTGGCGCAGCAGGTGGTAGGCCGCCAAACCCAGTGGATAGTCGATGTTGATGATGGCGGCATCGGACGCTTTCAGGGCCAGCGCGTCCACGCCGCTGATGCGGGTGTCGAAGCAGCTGGGATCCAGCTCCGAGAGCTTGAAGATCTGGGCTGAGGAGTCCACGCCGACCGACTTCTGCGAGATGTGCCGGATGCCCTCCGCGCGCTCCATCTCCCGGCGCTCCTTCTGCAGGCGCGGCCGCTGCTCGGCGTCGTCGAAAAGCGCGCGCGCGGCGAAGTAGAGCCAGTTGTCGCGAGAGGCTCGGCTGACGCCGGCCTCCATCTTCTGGGCCTCCTCCCAAAGCTCCGGGTCGCGCTGGCGCGTCCAGTCCACGACCCGGCTTTCGAAGCGGCGCGCCGTGCCGCTGAGCACGTTGACCAGGCTGTGCACGTTGGAGGAGACGAAGTAGATCGGCGCCTCCGAGAGGCCCATGGCGTCGAGCTCGGCCTGGATCGGCTGCCACCAGCGGCCGGCGGCGCGCGCGTAGCCGATGTGGGAGCCGCCGATCAGCCGCAGCGTGAGCCGGCAGCTGTGGTCGCGAACCAGCGCCAGCGTTTCCATGAAGTCCGGCGTCCACGCCTGGCGCAGTCGCGCCCAGTCGTCGTCACTGGCCTGCGCGGCCTGGCGTGCGCGCTCGCTGTCCAGCTCCAGGTCGCGCAGCGCGCGGTGCAGCTTGTTCCACTCGATCTGGTAAGCGACCAGCGTCGGGAACAGGTCGTCGATGTCGCTGGGACTGGCGATCAGCACAGCCAGCGTCTCCTTGCCGTCGTAGTACCAGCGGCGGCGGCGGGCGGGCGCCTTCACCGGCTCCCAGTCCAGGATGTCCTGTCCCAGGACGGCGCGGAAGCCGTGCGGGCTCTGGCCGAGGATCACGCGCCGGCAGCGCGCGATCACGGCCGGCAACCGGCGCACGGAATAGATCAGCGCGCCCATGTCGCTGCGCGGCTCGGCGGCCAGCGGATGCAGCGCCGACCCCATGCCGATGTGCACATGGTCGAGCGAGTCGAGCCGGATCTCGCCGGAGCTCTGAAGCATGGTGGAGTAGGTGCGGACGTACAGCTCGACGGCGTGACGGCCGGTCCATCCGGTCGTCGGGGTCGTCGTGGCCTCCACTGCGCCCCCAGTCTATGTGCGCCGGCCCTTACAAAGATTTGACGGGCGAGTGGTGGTAAGAGCCGGCGCCGAACGCTGTAGTTATGAGCTATGACCAAGATTCGGATCGCCAGACTCGCCGCCGCCGCCGTTGGGGCGCTGCTGGTGTCGGGCGCCGTGGTGGCGATCACCGCCTACGCCGCCGGGGTCCCGATGCCGCAGTTCGCAGCCTCTCCCAGCCCCAGCGCCAAGCCCCAGAACCCGGCCGCGCAGCAGTACTGCCAGGCCTACCTCAACCACTTCGCCAAGGACCTCAACAAGAGCACGACCGACGTCCAGAAGGCGGCCAAGCAAGCCTTCGACCAGACGGTCGACGACGCCGTGACGCAGGGCAAGCTGACCAAGGCCCAGGGTGACGCGCTCAAGGCCAAGTTCGACGCCAACCAGCTCTGCACCGGCCAGCTGGGCGCCATCGGCCGTGGGGCCGGGATGGAAGCCGGCAAGGCGCTCGGCCAGGAAACGTTCAACGCCGAGGCGTCCGTGCTGGGGATCAGCACCACCGACCTGATGCAGGACCTGCACTCAGGCAAAACAGTCAAGGATCTGGCCGCCGCCAAGGGCATGGACGAGAACGCCTTCCGGGCGGCCTACGTGGCCAAGATCAAGTCCGACCTGGCCGCGCTGGTCAGCAAGGGCACGATCACCCAGGCCCAGGCCGACAAGGTCGCGCAGATGGCGCAGAACGGGCCCATCCCGGGCTGGAACGGGATGCCCCACAAGGCGACCAAGGCCCGCACCGCCGCCGGCTAGCCAAGCCTCCGTTCGTGGGCTGAGCGGACCCGCCCTCCGCCGGCACCGGGAGGGAGCCTTCGGGCTCCCTCTCCTCCCCGCTCGCGGGGAGGTGGCGCCCGTCAGGGCGTCGGAGGGGGACGATCATCCCCCTCCGCCTCGCTGCGCTCGGCACCTCCTCATGAATGGGGAGGAGTCTCGGCCGCCCCTACGAGTCGGGCGGGGGCGTGCCCAGGCGCTTCATCAGCTCCTCCAAGAGGCGCTGGGTCTCGGGGTCGTGCATCACCCGCTCGGACATGGTCTCGGCCGCGCGCCGGATCTCGGGATCGTTCATCAGCTTTTCGGCCATGCCCTCGAACTGGGCGGCCATGTCCTTCATGGCCGCCTCCTGGGCGACCTGCAGGAGGACCGGCTGCGACGCCGCCGCGGCCACCGCCTCCAGCTGCCGGCGCACCATCTCCAGGCCCTTGCAGCCCAGGCACTCGCCCTTCAGCCCACAGTGGCAGAGCTGCGGGCGCAGGCGGTCCAGCGCCTGGTGGGCTTCGGAGAGATCGACGGGACCGGACATCAGTGCGAGCGGCCGGCCGGCTTGTGCTGTGCGCCCTCGCGGTATAGCGCAGCGATCTGTTCGGAATGGCGCTCCTGCACCACCTTGCGCTTGACCTTGAGCGACGGCGTCAGCTCACCGGAGGCTTCGCTGAAATCCTCGGGCAGGAGCCTGAAGTACTTGATGGACTCCCAGGAGCCGTGGCCCTGGCTGACCGAATCGACCAGCTTCTGGATGCGGTCCCGCAGCTGCTGGTTCTCGACCAGCTGGTCCGGTTCGCCGGCGAGTTTCAGCTCGGACTTCACCGCTTGCCAGTCGGGCACGATCAGGGCCACGCAGTAAGGCCGCTCATCCCCGATCACCACCGCGCGCTCGATGATCGACTGCTCCTGCAGGCGCGCCTCCAGCGGCTGCGGCGCCACGTACTTGCCGCCGGCGGTCTTGATCAGGTCCTTCTTGCGGTCGGTGATCTTGAGGAAGCCGTCGCCGTCCAGCTCCCCGATGTCGCCCGTGTGCAGCCAGCCGTCGCTGAGGACCTCTTCTGTGGCTTGCTCGTTGCGAAAGTAGCCGAGCATCACGCCCGGCCCCTGGACCATGATCTCGCCGTCCTCGGCGATCTTGAGCTCATAGCCGGGCAGCGCGCGGCCGACGGTCCCGTAGCGGTGCTCCTGCTCGGTGTTGGAGGTCGCCCCCGAGGTGGTCTCGGTCATGCCCCAGCCCTGCAGGATCTTGATCCCCGCCGCCCAGAAGAACTGCTCGACCTCGGCCGCCAGGGGAGCGCCGCCGGACAGGAAGAAGCGCAGGCGGCCGCCGGTCAGGCGCTCGCGCAGGGGAGCCAGCACCAGCCGGTCGGCGAGCGCGTAGCTCAGGCCGCTGCGCTTGCCGTCCTTCGCCGCGCGGCGGCCGACGCCGATGCCCCAGTCGAAGATCCGGCGGCGGAAGGCGGGCTGCTCGCGGACGGTCTGCACGATCCGCTGGTGCATCTTTTCGTACATCCGGGGGACCGACAGCACGATGGTCGGCTTGACCTCGCGGATGTCCTCCACCAGCTGATCGATGCCGCGGGACAGGTAGGCGGAGCCGCCCGCCATCATCCCTACGAAGATCCCGTCGCAGCGCTCGAAGACGTGCGAGTAGGGCAGGAAGGAAAGCTCGACGTCGTCTTCACCCACCCGGAACGCCTGCAGGCCGGCCTTGGCCTTGTCGACGAAGTTGCGATGGGCGAGGACCACCCCTTTGGGCTCGCCGGTGGTCCCCGACGTATAGATGATGGTGGCGATGTCCTCGGGCTGCACCTGGCGCAGCCGCGACTCGATCTCCTTCAGGTCGGCCTCCGAAGCCTCGCCGCCCATCCATTCCTTGACCTCCCGGTCCAGCAGCAGCGTCTTCTTCAGCGATCCGTGGGCGGGCAGGCGCTCGGCCAGCTCCGCCGCGCCGGCGATGGCCAGCACGGCCTCGCTGTTGTCGACGATCTGCCGCGCGGTCTGCGCGGTCGAGCTGGGATAGACAGGGACGGTGATCGCGGCCGCGGCCTGGATGCCGTTGTCGACGATCAGCCAGTCGATGCGGTTCTCGGACATCAGGATCACCCGCTCGCCGGGCTTGACCCCGAGATCGACGAGGTGGGCGGCGATGGCCAGTGCGCGGCGGCGCATCTCGGCCCAGGTCAGCTCCTGCCAGGCCCCGTCGCGCCAGAAGCGGAGGATGACGCGCTCGCCCAGCCGCTCGGCCTGGCGGAAGAACACGCCCATCGTGGTTCGCTCCGAGAGGGCGTTGACGTCCACCATTTCGATTATCGCCTCGACCCCTTTCATCGACTTCTCGAAGACGGAGTGGGCGCGGCTGCGCGCCAGCACGCCGCTCACCCTCACTGACGCCGACCTGGCCGATCTGCGCGGAATCAACGAGCGGCTCGACCTGGAGGAGGTGGTCACCGTCTATCTGCCTCTCTCCCGGCTGCTCAACCTCCAGGTCGCGGCGGCGCAGGCGCTCCACCAGGCCACCGCCACCTTCCTGGGCGCCGCCTCGGGGCCGGCGCCCTACGTGCTCGGCATCGCGGGCAGTGTGGCCGTGGGCAAGAGCACGACCGCCCGCATCCTGCAAGCGCTGCTCGCCCGCTGGCCTTCCCACCCGCGGGTCGACCTGGTGGCGACGGACAGCTTCCTGTATCCGAACCGGATCTTGGAGGAACGCGGGATCCTCAACCGCAAGGGCTTTCCGGAGAGCTACGACCAGCGGGCCCTGGTCCAATTCGTGGCCGACGTCAAGGCCGGCGTGGAGGAGGTCAAGGCGCCGGTCTACTCGCACCTGATCTACGACCTGGTCCCGGACCAAGCGGTGGTGGTGCGGCGGCCCGACGTTCTGATCCTGGAGGGCCTCAACGTGCTCCAGGCCGGTGGCGGCCGCCTATTCGTCAGCGACTACTTCGATTTCTCGATCTATGTGGACGCGCGCGAGGGTGACATCCAACGCTGGTACGAAGAGCGGTTCCTGGCCCTGCGCGAGACCGCCTTTCGGGACCCCAGCTCCTACTTCAGGCGCTTTGGCGAGCTGAGCGAGCGGGAGGCGGTCGCCACGGCGCGCCGGATCTGGACCGAGATCAACGGCCTGAACCTGCGTGAGAACATCCTGCCCACCCGCGAACGCGCGCGGCTGATCCTGGAAAAGGGTCCCGACCACCTTGTGCGGACGGTCCGCCTCAGGAAGCTTTAGCCGCCTCCTCGGGCACCGTCAGCAGCTTCCAGAAGGCCTCCAGGGTGGCTGCGCCGGGAGCCGGCCGGCGCACGGCGCTCACCTTGCGCTGCAGCGGCGGCCAGGGCAGCACCGTCAGCCGGCCATCGACGATCGCACGCTCGATCGCCACCCGCGGCAGGACGGCGAACCCCAGGCCGGCCAGCACGGCGGCGCGGACGGCGTCCAAGTGGCCAAACTCGATACGCTGCGCGCCCGAGAAGCCACTGCCCAGCATCTGCGCCGCGAAGTGGTCCAGTGAAGCGCCCGCCTCGCGGGCCACGTAGCGGTGACGGCGCAGCTCCTCGGGATCCGGTTGCGTTATAGAGGCCAACGGGTGGCTTGTGCTGACCACGGCCAGCAGCTCATCGTCGGCCAGCGGCTGCTCGAGAAGGCCCGACTGCCCGGTCGGACCCTCGACCAGCGCGCAGTCAAGGGTGCCGGCGGCCACCGCGGCCGCCACGGTCGGCGTGTTCTGGGTCACCACCTTGATCTGGATGCTGGGGTAGAGGCGGCTGAAGCGGTCCAGCCAGGCCGGCAGGTAGTGCGCAGCCGCCGTGGGACTGGCCCCCACCAGCAGCGCGCCCTCGGCCATACTCGCCAGGCGGCGGGCCGTCACCTGGACCTCCTCCAGCGCCGCCACCAGCGTCCGGCAGGCGGCGGCGATCTCCGCGCCGGCGTCGGTGAGGTGAATCCGACCGCCGCTGCGCTCCAGCAGCCGCACCCCCAAGGCGCGCTCGAAGTTCCGGACCTGCTGGGTGACCGCTCCCTGGGAGAGCGAAAGCTGCTGGGCCGCCCGAGAGATGCTCTCGGTCTCGGCAACGGCCACGAAGGACCGGGCCTGCTCGAGCGTGAAAGCCGGCTTGTGCACGCCGGGATATTAGTCTGACTAATGCCCGGCAGCACAAACTCTGCGCCGCCTTTTGGCCGGGTTCGCGTTATCTACAGTGGGCCCAGTTGGGCCTGACTTAAAGAGAGGAGGTGACTAAAAGAACGTGAGCACTGACGCACGCTCCGGCCAGCGCGGCCAGGGCATGGTCGAGTACGCGCTCATCCTGGTCCTGGTGTCGATCGTCGTCATCGTGATTCTTCTTACGATGGGCCAGCAGATCGCGAACGTCTTCTCCAACGTCGTAGCCGCCCTGGGCAACTAGCGGCGCACGGGGGCCGGGCATCCCCCGGCCCCCGCACCTCGGGGCTTAGTGGACCGCCTTGACGGTCAGCTCGATCACGCCCGAGGGCGCGTTGACAGTGACCCGGTCGCCGGTCCGGCGCCCGAGCACGGCTCGGCCCACCGGCGACTCCACGGAGATCCTTCCAGCGCCGGGGTCGGCCTCTACCGCGCCCACCAGGTGCCAGGTTTCCACCTGGCCGTCGGCATCTTCCACCTCGATCGTCGATCCCGGCTCGGCCACGCTGCCGTGGTGCTCTTGGATGATCTGGGCGCGGCCGATCATCTCCTCGAGCTCGTAGATCTTGTTGTCGAGGCTGGCGACCTCTTCCTTGGCCTGCTCGAACTCGGGGTTGTCCTCGATGTCGCCAGGCTGGGCCGCCTCCTTCATGCGCTCGCCCGCTTCCTTGCGCCGCGCGCGCGCGTCCTCGAGGTCGTGCTTGAGCTTTTGGAGGCCCTCCGCGGTCACCAGCACGGGCTCGCTGAGGTCCACTTGCAAGCCAATAATATGCCGGATGTCCGTGACCCTCGGGCCGGGCGACGCGCTTCTCATAGTCGATCCGCAAGTTGACTTCTGTCCCGGCGGAGCCCTCGCCGTGCCGGGTGGCGACGCCGTCTTCCCGGCCCTCAACCGCGCCGCCCAGGTCGCGCCGTTGGTGGTGGCCAGCCGCGACTGGCACCCGGCTGACCACGTCTCCTTCCAGGCGCGGGGAGGGCCGTGGCCGGTGCACTGCCAGGCCGGCACTCGCGGCGCCGAGTTCCACCCGGACCTCGATCGGCGTTGGATCGAGAAGGTGGTGAGCAAAGGCGTCGACCGCGACCGAGAAGCCTACTCGGCGTTCGACGGCACCGAGCTGGCCGGCTGGCTGCGCGAGCACCAGGTCCACCGCCTGCTCGTCGGCGGCCTGGCCACCGACTACTGCGTGCGGGCGTCGGTGCTGGACGCCCGCCAGGAGGGATTTGAAGTGATGGTGCTGGAGGACGGCGTCGGCGCGGTCGACGTCAAGCCGGGCGATGGCGAGCGGGCGCTGGCCGAGATGCGGGAGGCGGGCGCGAGCACGGTGCGCAGCGGCGAGCTTGGCTGAAGACGACGCTCAGCTGGACGCGGAGGCTTTCAACATGGCCTGCTTCCGGCTGACGCGTGCCCTGGAGGGCCTCGACTTCGCCGTGCCCGAGGCCCAGCCGCTGGCCCGCGGCCTGCTGCGGGTTGTGGGCCGGGTGGTCATCGACCTGGGTGTCGAGGGCGCCGATCCGGAGGTCTGGCCGAACACGCGCGAAATGGCGCTGCAGTGGATCGACGAAGCCCTGCGCCCGCTCGGCCACAAGGTAACCCGCGTCCGTAAGCCCTGACGTGGGCACAGGGCCGCGGCCGGAAGGCGACTCGGTGCCTTTCGCGCCCGGACGTCCGATTCGAACGCCGACTCCTGCGGTGCTCGGTCACGCAGCACCGACTGCGCTCCCTGCGCTCCTCGGCGCCGGCTGCCGCCTCGGAGCGCCAGGATCGCGAAATCCAGCCGGCCTCCTTCCGGCCGCGACCCTCGCCACCGCGCCTAGCCCATCAGGGCTGCTGGAGCGGGTGCGCAGGACCGTGGTACTGCTCGAAAACCGCGGATATGCCTTGCCGGCGGCCCGCCTGGGCAAGCTCTGCGTCGGCGGCCCTATCTCGCTGCTCGAGGTCCGGTTCGCGGTCGCAGCTTCCGCGGGCGAGCTGCGCGAGGAAGCGGGGCTGGTCGTGAGCCCGGGGCTGGTTCCCAGCGCAGCCCGCATCAGCCGCCGCGCGGCGCGGCACGCCGAAGCCGCCGCCGCATACCTGCCCGAGACCTATCGGTTCGTGCGCCGGCTGGTTGCGCTCTGCCCGTACGTCCTCAGCGTCTGCATCGCCGGCTCGCTGGCCTCGGGCGGCTTCCGCGAGACCGACGACGTCGACCTCAACCTGGTGGTGGAGGACGGGCGCCGCCACCTCGCCTACGTGGCCGTCAACGTGCTCGCCTACCTGCACGCAATGCGCTTCCGCAGCAAACCGGTCGACCAGTGCACGCGCCGGCCGCTGGCCCCGCGCCTGATGACGCTGAACCTGGTGCTGGAGCGGTCTCAATGCTTCCCGCTGGTGCGCCAGGACGAGGCGATGGCCTTCGAGCTGCTGCAGTCGGTGCCCGTCTTCGGCACCGGCTTCTTGCGCCAGGTCCTGGCGGCCAACCCGGGTCTGAGCTCGGCCTTCCCGCAGCTGCTGGACCTGGCCGCGCCGGTGGAGGTGCTGCCGCGCCGCCGCCTGCCCACAGCCCTTTTCCCGGCGGCCCTGGACCGTCCGGCGCGGGTGCTGGGCCGCTGCGCTTGGCGCTACATGCAGTGGACGCGCAGGCGCTCTCCGGAGGCGCTGGCCAGAGTCGCCTTCGTGCGCGAGACGATGCGGCCCTACACCCTGTTCGAGCGTTCGTGACGGCGGCCGCCGGCGGCCTCCTGGTCCTCAGCAGCCTGCTGCTGTTCGGGTTCGGTCTCAATCTCCTCTACCTGACCTGGCGCTCGCTGCGAGGCACGCCGGCCTTCCCGCCCTTGCCCGCCGACCTGCCGTTGGTCTGCTCGGACGATCAGACGGTCGCGATCGCCGAGCGCGCCTGCCGCCGCTGGCAGGCCAGTGGCCTCCGGATCCGGCACTTGCGCCGAGGCACGCGAACCGGCTACAAGGCGGGCGCACTCTCCTTCGGGATGGCTGCCTGCGACGCTCCCTTCTTCGCCGTCCTGGACGCCGACTTCGTGGTCCCGCCCCAATTCCTGCGGGCACTGATGGGAGCCTTCGATGACGCCCGCGTTGGTTTCGCGCAGGCGCGCTGGGGTCACCTCAACGAGGACTACTCGACCCTCACAGCGATCCAGGCCCTGGCCATCGACTACCACTTCCTCGTCGAGCAGGCGGTGCGCTGCCAGGGCGGCTTCTTCACCAACTTCACGGGCACCGCCGGGGTCTGGCGGCGGGCGGCGATCGAGGATGCCGGCGGCTGGAGCGCGGCCACGCTGACGGAAGACCTCGACCTCAGCTACCGCGCCCAGCTGCGCGGCTGGCGTCCGGCCTACCGCGAGGACCTGGTGGTGCCGGAGGAGCTTCCGGTCTCGATCGGCGCCTACCGCCGCCAGCAGCGGCGCTGGGCCACCGGCTCGTTCCAGTGCGCCTTCAGGCTGCTGCCGCGGCTGGCGGCGGCGCCGGTGGCGCCGCGCGTCAAGGTCCAGGGTGCCATCCACCTGCTGGCCTACGGTGTGGGGCCGCTGATGCTCCTCCAGCTGGCGTGCTACCCCTTCGTGCTGCTTGCGTCCGTCCGCCACGACCCGCTGCTCGGCCTCGGCTTCGCGGGCCTCTGGCTGAACCTGCTGAGCGTGGCGCCCTGGGTCGGCTTCGTGGTCGCACAGCACCGGCGCGGGCGCCCGTGGTGGCGGGGTTTGGCCGGCTTTGCCTGCCAGGTGCTGGGCGCGGGGATGGCGGTCACGGTTGCGGGGGCGCTGGGGCGCGCGCTGCGCAGCGGCGGCGAGTTCCAGCGCACTCCCAAGTACCGGATCGAGGAGCGCGGGCAGGAGTGGCGCGACTCGGCCTATGCGTCGGCTGCGCGCCCGCCTCTGGGCGAGCTGGCGCTGGGAGCGCCGGCGCTGCTCCTGGTGATCGTCGCGGCCGCGCTGCACGCCTGGTTGATCGCGTTCTACTCGCTGCTTTTCGCGGTCGGGCTGGTCGGGGTGGGCGTGCTGTCGGCCGTCGAGTCGCTGGAGGTGATGACCCTGCGCCGCCTGGGCCGGCATGCCGCGCGCCGCCTGGCCCTCGCGGGCCCGGCGCTGGTGCTTCTCGTGCTGGCCGCGTTGGCGATGGGCGGGGTGGCCGCGCTGGGCGACCCGTTCGAGGACTCCTACCACCACTGGCTGATCTCGGCCACGTTGGCCGCCACCGGCCAGCTCCACGATCCACTTTTCGGCATGGAAGACAGCTGGCTGCCCGCCTATCACTTGGTGGGCGCGGCCGTGCTCCGGGTCTTCGGGCTCTGGAACCTGACTGCGCTCAAGGCCACCAACGTGGGACTGGCTCTGCTCACGCTGGTGCTGGTCATGCGCCTGGCAGGTTCCCCCCGCCGGGGCAGGGTGGCCGCCTTCCTGCTGGTCACCAACCCGGTCTTCCTGCTCACCGCCGGTTCCGTGGTCGCCGAGCCGCTGCTCACGCTGGAGCTGACCGCGGCGGCGCTGGCCGTTGTCTCAGGTCGCCTGGGACTGGGCGCCCTGCTCGCCGCGGCCGCCTGCCTTACCGGCACCAAGGCCTGGCTATGGGTGCTGGTGGCCGCGCTGGCCCTGCTCGCTCCGCGTCTGGCCGGCGCCCGCGGGCACTCCCGGCGCGCGCTGTGGCTGGCGCCGGCGGTGGCAGTGCTGGTGCTGCTCCAGCTCGGGTTCGCGCCGGCATCCCACTCGGTGGCCCGCGCCGCGGCCGAGGTCACCTCGGCGGCCGCGCGCGGCAGCGTCGCCGGCAGCCCGGCGGGGCGCCTGGGCGATTTCACCGGGTACATGGCGCTGGCCTGCCTGCCGCTGCTGGCCCTGGCCCCGGTCGGCCTGCTGGCCGAGGCCCGCAGCCCCGAGGGGCGGGTGCGCCTGCAGGCCTTGCACGCGCCGGCGCTGGGCTACCTGGCGATCGTGGTGGCACTGGTGGCCGCGGGCGCCTACAGCGGCAGCCATCGCTACCTGTACCCGGTGCTGCCGGCCTTGGCGGTGCTCGCTTCGGCGGCCCTGGACCGGCGGCCGGCCGCGGTCACCATGATGGCGGCCGCCGCCGCCGGCCTGCTCACGATCGCCTATCTGCCCGTCTTCACCAGCTTCGCCGGCGGCAACCAGGGGCTGCTCCGGGCCGGGGCAGCCAGCGCGCGCGTGCCGGGCCGGCTGCTCACCGACTCACCCGCCGCCGCCTTCGCGAGCCACAAGCCGCCGTGGGAGATCTCCGGCTCGCAGGCCCTGCCGCCGCGTGCGGACTCGGCAGTGGCCTGGCTGCAGGACCGGGGCTACACCAGCCTGGTGGTCGAGAACATCGACTACTACCGGGCCAGCCAGGTGCTCCCGGCCCTAGCCGCCGGCAGCGCGGCGCCGCCCTTCCAGGCCCTGGGCAACCAGGCGGACTATCAGGCGCCCGGCGGCAAGACCGTCTATGCCTACGACCTCCAGCCGCCGGAGTTCCGGACCCTGGTGGCGGGCAACGTGGCCGCCTGCCTGCATCCGGAGGCGCAGCCGGCCACCGGGAAGACGGCGCACCTTCAGAAAGGCCTGGCCCTGGAGCGGGGCGGGTCCTCACTCGCCGGCGAGGGCCTGGGCTTCGGGGTGCCGCTGATCGAGGTCGGGGGCGCCTGGTACTTCCCCGGCAGCGCAGACACCGTCGACATATCGAGCGGCGGTCAGGCTGTGTGGCGCAAGGTCTTCCAGCTCGACCGGCGCGAGGTGGACTCCCTAGACGGCCATTTCCTGCGTTTTGAACCGGTGGCCAGCGTGGCTGCGATCGCGGTGACCTATACGGTGAAGGACGGCGACATCCAAATTTCGGCGGTGCCGTTGCGGCTGCCGGCCGGCGTGCAGGCCGTGACACTGCTGAACGAGCAGTCGGCGGCTTTCGACGATCTCGCCGACGGCGGCGGGCAGAAGCGCATGGGTGTCGCCTTCGGCAGCTACCAGCCGACGGCCGGCGCCTACGCGCGCCTGCGCTCGGGCGCCTATGGTCTCGAGTGGTCGCAGGCGCCGGTTCCCGGGGCGCGCCTGGTGGCCGAGCGCGAGCACGTGGGCGATATCGATTTCGCGGGTCTCCAGTACGAGTTCGGCCCCGATTTCCAGGGCGCCGCCTACACCCTGGAGGTGCGGCCCGCCCGATGAGCTCGGATGTCGTCCTGATCTATCCACAGATGGCGCCGAGGCGGGGCCGGCACTGGATCATGCCCTCGCTCGGGCTCATGTACCTGAGCGCGGCGCTGCGCGAGGCCGGCCACAGCGTCCGCCACATCGATCACACCTTCCTGGACCGGTCGCAGGTGGTGCACCAGGCTCTGGAGGAACGGCCGGCCGTGGTCGGCATCTACTGCATGATCACCATGCAGGACGAGGCGCTGGCGCTGGCGCGCGAGCTGCGCGGCCGGGTGCCGCTGCTGATAACCGGCGGTCCCTACCCCTCGGGTGAGCCCGACACCTTCCTGGACGACTTCGACCTGGTCGCGGTGGGTGAGGGCGAGGAGACCATCGTCGAGGTCATGCAGCATCTCGACGATGGTCGCTTCGAGGAGGTCGCGGGCCTGGTCTTCCGGCGCCACGGCGAGGTGGTGCGGACGCCCGCCCGCCAGCGCAGCAAGGACATGTCGCGGCTGCCGCTGCCCTACCGGGCGGACCTGCCCAACCGCCAGTACATCGACTACTGGCGCCGGCACTGGAAGGACGCCACCACGCCGGTCATGACCACGCGCGGCTGCCCCTTCCGATGCGAGTTCTGCCACAAGCCGGTGTTCGGGGACCTCTTTCGGTCGCGGCCCGCCGATTCGGTGATCGCCGAGATGCGCGAGGTCGCCGAGCTCGGCTACGACCACGTGTGGATGTCGGACGACCTCTTCACCCTCAACTACCAGCGCACGATGGAGCTGTGCGCGGAGATCGAGAAGGCGCGCATTCCGCTCACCTGGGAGTGTCTCAGCCGCGTCACCCACGTCGACGTCGAGCTCTTCCGGCAGATGAAGGCCGCCGGCTGCAAGCGCGTGTTCTTCGGGATCGAGTCGGGTGACCAGGGCGTGCTCAAGCAGATGCGCAAGGGCATCACGCCGGAGCAGTCTCGAGCCGCCGTCCAGGCCTGCGTGGACGCGGGCATCAAGGCGGCGGGTTTCTTCATGGTCGGCTACCTGGGTGAAACCCCCGAGAGCCTCCTGCGCACCATCGCCTTTTCGTCCAGCCTGCCCCTGGATTACGTCAGCTACACGATCGCCTACCCCCTGCCGGGAACGCCCTTCCACGCGCGCGTGCAGGAGCGCCGCCAGCACGGCGAGTGGCACAAGGTGCGCCACAACCGGCTGCTCTTCAACACCGATTTCTCGGAGACCAAGCTGCGGGCGGCGATCTACAAAGGCGCCATCCAGCACCGGCTCCGTCGGCTCCGGCTGGCGCCGGTGGCGCGCGCCTTCGAAATTGCGACGGACCCCGTGCTGCGGGTGATGCGATAACCCGAAGGGCGCTGGCGGCCTGTCTCGTGCTGACCGCCTGCACGCCGGCGACGGCCCCATTCAGCCCGCCCTCCGAGGGGGTTCTGCTGGTCGGCCTGGCCGACGGCTCCCAGCGCGGCCAGCTCGCCCTGGGTGGCGATCCCCTGGCCGTCGAGGTGTCCGGCGACGGTGGCACGGCATACGTCTCGGACAACCGCGGCGGGCGAGTGCTGGCCCTTTCGCTGCCCGCTCTGCGCAAGCTCTGGACGGCCGAGGTCGGCGGCCGTCCGGGCCCATTGCTGGCGACTCTGGACACGCTCTACGTGAGCCTCTATGACGCCGGCGAGGTGGCGGAGCTGGACCCGGCGACGGGTGCCGTGCGCGCCCGCCACCCGGCCGGCCGGCAGCCGGGTCAGCTCGCGCTGGACCCCGGGGGCGCGGTGCTGGTCGAGAGCGCGGAGGGAGTGCGCGACCTTGACGGGCGTGCCCGCGGCGGTGGGCCAGGCTTCGCGCTGGGCGGTGGCTGGAGCGCCGCCTACGACAGCGGCGTCCTGACGCAGGTCGGCAGCGGCTTCGAGATCAGCGTCGGCGACGTCCGAGTGCTGGCGCGGCCCCGGGACCCGGACCAGGTCGCCTATCTGTCAGGGCGGATCTTCACGGCCGCGCACGCCGACCACGAAATCCTGGTCCTGGACGCCGCCGGCAAGGCCGCCGCACAGCATTGGGCGCGCGGTTCGGAGCCGGTCGCGCTTGCCACGGATCCGCGGCTCGGGTTATTGATCGTGGTCGTCAATGCCGCTGAGTGACCTTTTTCGGGGGCTGCTGCGGATCGGAGTCGGCCTGTACTGGCTCTACTTCGCCAGCCAGAAGTGGCAGGGCGTGGCCTGGATGCAGCCGCTGATCCGGCGCTCGGCCAGCGCCAACCCGATCCCCGGCCTGCACGAGTTCCTGGTCCAGGTCGTCAGCCCCAACTGGTTCTGGTTCGCGCTTGCGCAATCGCTCGCCGAGACGCTGGTGGCGGTCTTCCTGATCCTGGGGCTGGCCACCCGCAAGGCCGCTTTCCTGGGCCTGCTCCTGGCCGTGAACCTGGCTCTAACGGTGGCCTTCCTGGTCGGACCCGACACGGGCTTCCGCTGGATGTACTACCTGGCGGTGCTGGTCAACGCGCAGCTCTTCTTCACCGAGGCGGGCATTCCCGCCTTGGGCCAGCTGCGCTTCATGCCCGCCTGGCTCAAGGACTGATCAGTCGGAGTAGCCGTTCGGATGCTCCTGCATCCAGCTCCAAGCGTCCCCGATGATCGCCTCCAGGTCGTGCCGCGGCTGCCAGCCGAGGGCTGAGGCGATGGCCTGGCTGGAGGCCACCAGCCGGGGCGCGTCGCCGGGGCGCCGGGGCCGCTCCTGCACCGGCAGCGGCCGCCCGGTCACGCGGCGCGCGGTCTCGATCACCTCGAGCACCGAGTAGCCGCTGCCGCTGCCCAGGTTGTAGACGTCGTGGCGGCCGGCTTCCAGCGCCTCCAGCGCCAGGAAGTGCGCGGCCGCCAGGTCCTCGATATGCACGTAGTCGCGAACGCAGGTTCCATCGGGAGTGTCGTAGTCGGTGCCGAAGAGCTCCACCGCTTCCGCTCGCCCGGCCGCCACCGCCAGCACGTTGGGAATTAGGTGGGTTTCGGGGCGGTGGTCCTCGCCGAGGCCGTGGAGGGCGCCGCCCACGTTGAAGTAGCGCAGCGAGGCCGCGGCCAGACCATGGGCCGCGCACTCGTCCGCGAGCAGGCGGTCGACCGCCAGCTTGCTGTTGCCGTAGGGGCTGGCCGGCCGCGTGGGCGCCGACTCCGGGATCGGCACCGACTCAGGTTCGCCGTAGACGGCGGCCGTGGATGAGAAAACCAGCCGGCGCACGCCGGCCTGGCGCAGGGCGTCCACCAGGTTGAGCGTGCCCACCACGTTGTTGCGGTAGTACCGCTCGGGGCGCGCCACGGACTCCGGCACCACGATCAGCGCCGCGAAGTGCAGGACGGCGTCGAAGCCGGCGCCCACCGCGTCGCGCAAGGAGCCCTCGTCGAGCAGGTCGCCTTCCACTAACTCGGCACCGGCGGGAACCGCCGCCTTGTGCCCGTGACCGAGGTTGTCGAAGATCGCGACCCGGTGGCCGGCGGCTAAAGCCACGGCGGAGCAGATGCTGCCGATGTAGCCCGCTCCGCCTGTCACGAGCAGCCGCATCGACTGCTGGACGCTAACCGATCTCGGTTGTCAGACGATCAGTCGGGCGGCGGGCGGGGCCGGCGCCACGTCCGGGTTGTAGTTGATCGCCACGCCCGCGCTGCCGTCGATGAGCGCGTTGTAGACGATCACCTGTCCCGCGATCGGGGCCTTGTTGCTGCCGTTGATCGTGATGCTCCCGGTCGGGAAGTACACCGTCCCCACGAAGGTGGTGGTCGAGTTCCCGGTCAGGCTGTTGCCCGAGCACGAGTTCGGCGTGGGGGGGTCGGGCGGCTTCGTGTTGCCGGGGGCGAAGAGCACGATCCAGTTGTACTGGTAGCCGCTGAACACGTAGGTGGAGCCGTTGCCCTCCTGGTCGAGGCAGGCGTTGGGCGGGAAGTAGAACTGCACCGCACCCGGGGTCACCAGCGCGCCTGAGCACGGGTTGTTGAGGGTGCCCTGCGGTCGGCACTGGTTTTCGTCGCCGCGGTCACCGTTGGGGGTGACTGCGCGCGCAGGCACTTCGTTGGCGAGACCGTTGGCGGCAGGAGCGCGCTCATCGTCTGGCGGGTTGCAGCCCTGCGGCGTGGGAAGGTAAGGCCAGGCGGTGTTGGTGGGGGCGATCACGCACTGCGGCGTCACGGGCGCCCACTGCGAGTTGCCACCGCTGTTGAAGCCGACGTAGCCCAGTCCCTGTGGGTTGTTGTTGTTGTTGTCGAAGATCTCCGAAACCACGTAGCCCAGGTTGCAGCTGCCGTAGGTCTGGCCGCTGGTGGCAGTGTTGCCGGCGCCGGGCGCGGGCGGCGTGTTCGGATATCCGGGCAGCTTGCTGCGGTCGCCGCAGTTGGAGCCGGAGTTGTTCTCGGCCACCGGGTTGCTGACGAAGCCGACGAAGCCGAACTGCGCCTGGCTGTTGTTCGGGCATCCGCCCGGATTGGCGTACACGTAGTAGCCCTGGGCGCCGGGCACGTTGCCGATCACGATCTGGAAGCCGTGGGTACTGGAGTTCATCGCGGTCTCCAATCGGCGGCACATCGAGGGCGCGCTCTGCCGGATGTAGGTCCCGGCGCCGTTGGGGCCGTTCCAGACGTCCTGGCGAGCGGCCGTGATCTCGATGCCCCACGCGCCGCCTGGCTTCAGCGGCTTGCCACCGGTGGCGGTGACCGCGGTGGCGTAGAAGTCGCCATCGCAGTCGACGCCCTGGCTCCAGAACTGAGTGTTGGCTGGCTGCGTGTAATCGATGCTGGAACCGTTCCAATAGGGTTCGATGGGTGACTTCAGCTCGTTGCTGTTGAAGCCGCCGTTGTCCGTGTAGCCGGACGGGAAGGTGTAGATACCGGCATCCATGAAGTGGCAGCTGGAGCTGTTGCTGAAATGAGGATCGCTGGGATAGACGCCCGGCTTCAGCTCCACCGCGCTGGTCGGATTGGCGGTGGTCGAGGTGCCTGCATACAGCGTCGCCTGGTACGGCGAGTTGTAAGCGGGATCGGGCAGCACCGGCGACCCCGGCACCTTCAGCGTGCCGGTGTAGGTCCAGCCAGACGGCAGCGAGCTGCAGTCCGCGTAGATGCTTCCGTTGACGGTGACTGGAGACCCGTTTTGGTCCTTGAGATCACCGTTCGAATACACGTCACCGGTGATCGTCACGCTGACGCTGCCCTGGATCTTCAGCGAGTCGCCGGAGTTGCCGTTGCAGCCCTGCTGCCCGAGCGTGAGCAGCGCCGGCGTCTGCCACTGGTCGCCTACCACCGCCTGGGCGATGGCTGAGAAGTTGTTGATCGAGGGCACGCCCAGCACCTGCATGAAGGTGACCGCCACCTGGTGTGTGGCGGACCCGCTGAAGATGGTGCCGTTGAAACGATTGACCAGGTAGCCGAACGTGAAGCTGCCGGGATAACCGTTCCAGGTGTAGACGCTGCAGGTGCTCCCGGCCGGGAACGTGCTCGGGCAGGTCGCCGGCGCCGAGCCCCACGAGCCGTAGCTCGCGATATGTGCATTCAGGCCGTAGTAGGTGGCAGCGGTGTTGGCAGCGACGTTGAGATCTGACAGCCGCTGGTACTGGTCGCCCCCGCCGAGCACGGCGGCATCGACAGCGTTCTGCAGCTCGCGCCGGTCGATGTAGGCGCGGCCGCCATCGATCGCCAACCCGAGCATGCCGAACAGCACAAGCAGCGTCAGCGCGATCAGCACGATCGCCTGACCCGACTGCTGTGAGCGCCTAGTACTCAGTGCGGTAAATCGCATATGCCTGCAAAACCAGGGGAACATTGATCGTGTTGGCGAGGCCCTGGATCACCGGGGTGACGGGCACGAAGTTGTAGCGGATCGTCACCTGCAGGGCGACGTTGGTGGTATCGATCTGGCTGCCGGGCAGCGGCGTGCCGACCGGCACGATGGCGTCGCATTTGGCCGTCGCTCCGATTGCGGGCTGGCCGCCCGGGGCATTGGGAGGCTGGTTGTTGGGATTGACCTTGGCGGTGGGCGCCGGAACTTCAGTGATATAGATCCATCCCACGTTGGGCGGCGGCGAGCCGGCGGTGCTGGTGTCGATCGGACCGTTGGGGCAGTCCTGCGACAGGAACACCGCCGCCGTGTGCTGCTGGATCGAACCCACGACCTCCGAGTTGCGCGGCAGCGTGGCCGAGGTACCGGGCTCCGCCGAGGAGCGCACCGCTGTGCGCGCGCCCTCGTTGGCCGCGTTGTCGATGGTCACGAAGTAGTAGATGCCGCGACCGAAATCGATGATGAAGAACAGGAGCAGGAGCACGATGGGGCCGATCAGCGCGAACTCCACCATCGCCTGCGAGCGCTGTCCGTCCGGCAGACGTTTGGCCAGCGTCATGCGTGTCCCTGGATCGCTACGTGCTCGTTGGAAGCCAGTTGAATGCCCTGTCCGAGCACGCTGGCGAGGAAAGCCGTGACCAGCGGATAGTTGTAGAGCACGATCACGTTCAGGTCCTTGCCGGTCCAGAAGAGGTTGTCCGAACCCGGCGCACTGGTACAGCAGGTGCTGCTGCCCTGGGCGTTGCCGAGTGCGTCGTAGCAGATGTACATGACGACGCTGCCGACAGGACCGTATGCGCTCGAGGGGTACGGAGGGTTGTAAGGCGGATTGCCGGGACAACCGGTTCCGAGTGTCGAGGCAGGTAGGCCGGCGCCGGCCAGCGTCTGGTCGACGGCCGTCTTGATGTCAGCATCGTCGAGATAGACGTTTTGACGCTGGGAAGTGTTGAACCATGCGCCATGACGGGCTCCTTCACGCGCGGCTGCATGAATGTCGACGGAGTAGTAGAACGCGCGCGAGAGGTCGAGCAGGCCGGTCATCAACAGCAGCAGCACGATGGAGGAGATTGCGAACTCGACCGTTGACTGCGCACGCTGTGAGCGAGGTGAGCCCAGGCTGAACATGAGTGGGCGGATTATATGAGCGGCCTGGCGCCAGCCGACCCCCCTTAAGGAAGCACGCACGGCCCCTGCAAATGCAGGGTTCGATCAGCGCATTTCGGTGCGCGGACGGCTAGTCTTGCGGGTCCGGTGAAAAGCAACCCTGGACGGAGCCAGGAAATACTCCTCTGGCAGGACGTGCGCGCGCGTGCGATCGACCAGCACCTGGGTGGCGACCGCCGCTTCGTCGGAGAGCGCATCGCCAGCTGGTTCCGCTGGCTCTTCCTCGTCGTCTTCACGCTCATGGTCGCCGCCCATGCCAGCCTGCCCCTGGTGGTGGCGACGGCTCCCCTACTGGTGCTCGCGGCGCTGGCCAACCTGGCCCTCTCGCTGGCACTGATGCGACGCTGGCGGCCGCGTGCCTGGGTCACCTGGGCGACGCTTGTCATCGATTTCAGCCTCGGGTCGGCGATGCTCTTCATGACCCAGGGCTCGGGCAATCCGGCGATCCTGGCCTGGTACCTGGTGGTGATCGCGGGCGCCATCCGGTCGGGACCCTTGGCCTCGCTGTTGGTGGCGCTGGGAGCGTCGCTGGAGTACGGAGTGGCCCTCGGCGTGTCCTCATTGCTGCCGGCGCTGGGCCAGGTTTTCCTCTTCGTGACGGTGGCGCTGGTGGTCGCGATCATGACCCGCGAGCTGGAGCGCGAGCGGCGGATCGCGATCACGCGCGCGGCCCAGGCGGACGCCATGCGCGAGATGAGCGTGACCATGGACTCCAGCCTTTACATCCAGGACGTCTTCGCGGTGGTCCTCGAGCGCGCGCTGCGCATGACGGGCGCGGAGCGAGGCGGGCTGGTGCTGGTCGCCGATGAGAGCATCGAGGTCGCCGCCGGTGAGGAGCTCGATCCCGAGGTGGCGCGCGCGGTGGCCCGCAGCGGCGAGCCGGAATTCCGAGCGCGCAAATCCGAGCTGCTGGTGCCGCTGGCCTCGGGCGACGGCGTGGCCGCAGTCCTCTGGCTGAGCGCCCGCAGCCACACGTTCGGCAACGAGGACCTCTTCACGATCAACGCCCTGGCCGGCAGCGCGGCCGTGCCGCTGGCCAACGCGCTCGGTTACCAGCGCAGCGCACAAGAGGCGATCACCGATGGACTGACCGGATTGCTGAACCACCGAGAGTTCCGGCGCCGGCTGGTCCAGGAGGTGGCCTTGCGGCGCACGATTCCGCGCCCGATGGCGGTGATGGTCATCGATCTCGACCACTTCAAAGAGGTCAACGACTCCATGGGCCATCAGCACGGCGACGAGGTCATCCGTGGTGCGGGGCGGCTGGTGCGGGCCACCGCCCGCGCCCACGACCTGGTCGCCCGCTACGGGGGTGACGAGCTGGCGGTGATCCTCCCCGACTCCGGCCTGGCCGGCGCCACCGCCCTCGCCGAGCGCTTGCTTTCCGGCGTCCATGCCGCGGGCATCCGCACCACTCCGGCGCACACGCTGACGCTGAGCATCGGGCTGGCCTGCCTGCCCGAGGACGCCCTCTCCGCCGACGAGCTGCTGATGGCGGCCGACCAGGCCCTCTACCTGGCCAAGCGCGAAGGCCGCGATCGCTACCTGACCAATGCGGCGCTGGTCGAGCGACTGGCCGAGGACGAGCAGACGCTGCTCAAGATGCTGGAGGAGGTCGGGCCGCAGCTGATCGTCGCCGCCGGACACGCCGTCGACCGCCGCCTGGGCAGGCCGCGCCGCTCCAGCCTGGTGGCGGCCGTGGCCGAGGCCGTCGGCAAGCGGGCCGGAGTGGCGGCGGACTACGAGAGCCTGCGGGCGGCGGCGTTCCTGCACGAGGTCGGCGCGCTTGGCGGCGATCAGGCCGACGCCGGGCATGCCCTGGAAGGCGAGCGGCTGCTCGCGCTGGCCGGCTTCCCGGACCCCGTGCCTAAGGCCGTCCGCCACCACCACGAACGCTGGGACGGCACCGGCAAACCCGACGGCTTGAAGGAGACCGCGATCCCGGTCGAGGCGCGCCTGGTCGGCCTGGCCTCGGAGTACGAGCGGCTCGTCTCGGGGCGCGAAGGCTCCAGCCTGACGCCGTCAGAGGCGGTCCTCAAGATCGCGAGTCAGGGCGGCGCCTACGAGCCTGCGCTGGTGGCGGCGCTGCGGAGCCTGGCCGACGAGCAGAAGCTGCCGGGGCCGCCGATCCTGGCCGCCGTTTAGCCTGGCCACCCGCCTCCGCAGGCGCTCGCCCCGCCGCTCCAGGTCGAGCGCCACCGGGGCCGGGTGCGGCCCCTGGCGGCCGGCGGCTTCGACCACCTCGAGGGCGCGTCCCGGGTGGCCCAGCCGCCACTCCAGCACGCGCGCCCGAGCGATCGCCAGCAGCGGCTCGGCCGGGAGCAGAGTTTGAGCGTCCGCCAGCACGGCCTCGGCCGCGGCATGGCGGCGGCGCCGCACCAGCTGCCGCGCCAGCAGCAGCGCGGCCGTGGCCGAGGCGCGACCCTGGCGCATGGCCAAGGCGTTGCGCAGGGCGCGCCAGCCGTCGGCTCGGCGGCCCTCGCGCAGGAGGAAGCGGCCCAGGGCCAGCCAGTCCGGCGCTTCCATCCAGGGGTCGTCGCCGTCCAGGCGCAGCAGGAGGCGGGCGTGCAGGTAGAGCAGCGAAACCACGTCCTGGCGGTTGTGCTCCAACGTCGCTTCCAGGAGCGGGCTGGCGCCGTGCCGCAGGTATGTGAAGTAGGCATCAGGCACCAGTGCCCCCTCGACGTCCTCCTCGCGCTCGAACCCAAGCAGGGCCAGCTCGACGTTGCGCAGCGTGCAGTTCTCCAGCCGCTGGCGGAGCAGGGCGCGCGCCAGCTTCAAGAGGTCGACGTGCTGTGGATGCGCGAAGTCCCCGGGCAGGCGCGCCATCACCCAGCGCGTGCGCAGCAGCGGCAGGTCGAACGTGGCCCCGTTGTAGGTGCCCAGGGCATCGGTCCGCTGCAGCTCCTCCTGGAGGGCGTGCAGGAAGGCGGGCTCGGCGGCCGGCTCGGGCAGAAACAGCTGCACCACCTCCAGCCCGGCCTGCACCGGCCGCGCCACCGCGGCCGCGAAGGCGTAGGTGCCGGTGCCGCCGCTTAGCCCCGTGGTCTCGGTGTCGAGGTAGGCGTGGGCTACCGGGGGCGGCCGGCCCTCGAGCCGGCCGACCGCCCGCACCTCGGCCCAGCGCCAGGCGGTTCCGTAGGGCGTGCGATAGGGCTCGAAGCCCTTGGGCAGCGGTCTCTCGACCGGCGCCGGACGGCGGGGGGTAGTCGCCGCCGGGCCGGCGAGAGACGCTAGGCGCTCGCGGAGTAGGTCAACGCCTGTGCGCGCAGCAAGCGCAGGCACGCGTCTTTGGCTCCCGGTACAAGATGCAGTGGACCAATGCAGGAGGGGCAGCCGGCGGCGCAGGGGCACTCGGCGACGAGGTCGGCCGCGGCCGCCAGCAGCTGGTCGTGGAGCTCGAAGAGCCGGCGGGCGTAGCCGACGCCCCCGGGATAGGCCTCGAAGACGGTGACGGTGGGTAGGCGGGTGTGGGTGGAGCGCACCTCGGCCACCGCGCCCAGGTCGTGCGGATCGCACATCAGCCGCAGGGCCGCCACATGGCGCAGGGCATGGGCCATGCCTTGCAGTCCCGCCTCTTCTACATCGCCAACCAACCCCGGATCGACGCTGATCCACCAGCCTGTCGTGTGCAGCGTCTGCTCGGGCAGGTGGATGGGGCCGCTGCCGATGTTCTCGTGGGTGTGGAAGCGGATCTTCTTGAACATGGTCGCCAGCGAGGTGAGCTTCACCTCGCCGTGCGAGCGCGCCAGCGGCCCGCTGTCGGGGCCGCCGAAGGTGTCGAGCACTTCGACCCGGGTTGACATCAGCGCATCGGTGTAGTGGTCGACCTCGACCGGCCGCACGTAAGCCTTCTTGGCCTCCCAGTCCAGCTGATCGACGTGGTACTGGGCGCCCTCGTGCAGGTAGATCGCCTGCTCGTGGAGGAAGACCGGGGCCGAGAACTGGTCCATCTCACCGATCACCTCCGGCCGCGGTCGCGAGGTGTCGACGATGACCACGTTGTCGGCGGCCATCCGGCGCAGCGACACGTTCTCGGCCGGGAAGGCCTCGCGTGACCAGAACCAGCGGTCGCCGGAAGCACCAGCAGGTTGTCAGGGTCGACCAGGCCCTCCTCCGGGCTGCTGCCCAGGAAGTATTCGGGGTGGCGGACGATGAATTGGTCGAGCGGCGAGCTGGAGGCCACGAACACCGCCACCGCCCCCGATTTGCGACCGGCCCGGCCCAGCTGCTGCCAGGTGGAGGCAATGGTGCCGGGGTAGCCGACCAGGATCGCCGCCTGCAGCGATCCGATGTCGATGCCCAGCTCGAGAGCGTTGGTGCTGACCACGCCGTCGACCTCGCCCGAGCGCAGGCCGGCCTCGATCGAGCGGCGCTGCAGCGGTAGATAGCCGGAGCGGTAGCCTCGGACCCGCCGTTGGGAGTCGAGGCGCGGCGCCAGGTCCTGCTGGAGGTAGCTGAGCATGACCTCGACTTGGAGCCGGCTGCGGCAGAAGAGGATGGTCTGGATGTGCCTGCGCAGCCAGGGCGCGGCGATCCGCCTCGCCTCCAGCAGCGAGCTCCGGCGCACGCCCAGGTGGGGGTCGAGCAGCGGCGGGTTGTAGAAGACGAGGCGCTTCTCGCCGCGCGGAGCGCCGCTGCGGTCGACCAGCTCCAGGTCGGAAACCTCCAGCAGCCGCTGGGCCAGGTGCAGTGGGTTGCCGATCGTGGCGGACGCGCAGAGGAAGCGCGGCGCCGAGCCGTAGAACTCACAGATCCGCTTCAGGCGGCGCACCACGTTGGCGACCTGGGAGCCGAACACGCCGCGGTAGGAGTGCAGCTCGTCGATGACCACGTACTCCAGCGCCGAGAAGAGGCGCCGCCACCGCGTGTGGTGGGGCAGGATGCCGGTGTGCAGCATGTCGGGATTGGTGAGCACGATGTGGCCCGCCTCCCGGATCTGTGTGCGCCGCCCCGGCGCGGTGTCGCCGTCGTAGGTGTCGGCGCGGATCTCGACCGGGAGAGCGGCGGCGAGGGCGCCGAGCTCGGCCAGCTGATCCTGCGCCAGGGCCTTGGTGGGGAACAGGTAGAGGGCCCGCGCGGCGGGCTTCTCCAGGATCCTCTGCAGGACGGGCAGGTTGTAGCAGAGGGTCTTTCCGCTGGCCGTGGGTGTGACCACGACCAGGTGTCGACCTTGCCTTACGGCGGTGTAGGCCCGCGTCTGATGCGTGTAGAGTCGGTCGATCCCCCGGCCGCGAAGGGCAGCCCGCAGCGGCTCCGCCAGGTCGTTGGGGAGTTGACAGAACTCGGCTGGACCGGCGGGAATGTAGTGGTCGAGGGTGATATCTCCGGGTAGGGCGTCGGTGTCGAGGGGGGGAAGAGAAGACATCGGTGAGGGGGAACTGAAGGTAACCGAACGCATGTTCGACGTCAATGTATCCGCTTAACCAGACCGGTAGTGCGGGCGCCCTGAGGCCAGGTGCGGCGATCGCGCGGCCCTACCAGGCGGGCTCCAGCCAGGACTTCGAGCGCCTCTACCGCGCCAGCTATTCCAGGGTTCTGGGCACTCTGATCGGCGTCCTCGGCGATCGAGCCGCGGCCGAGGACTGCGCGCAGGAGGCGTTCGTCAAGGCCTATCAGGCCTGGCCGCACTGGCGTCCCGACGCACCGGCGGAGGCCTGGCTGCACCGGATCGCCCTCAACGTTGCGGTTTCGCTGCAGCGGAGACAGCGCCTGCGCGAAGCGGGTGAGCTGGTGCGCCGGCTGGGCCGTCCGGCGCCGCCTCCAGACCCGGCCCTGGCCGCCGAGCACAGCGAGCTGGCCGCCGCCCTGCGCCGCCTGCCCGCCAAGCAGGCCGCCGCCATCGTGCTTCGCCACTACCACGGCTACAGCAACCGGGAGATCGCTTATGCGCTCGGCATCCCGGAGCGCACGGTGGCTTCGCGGCTGGCCGCCGCCAAAGCCAGGCTGCGGGTGCTGCTGGGAGGCCGATGAGTACTGCCGGCAGGTCCGGCGTTGATTGGGGTGAGTAGGCAGGCAGTGGCACGCGAGGAGGGGAACTTCGACGTCTGGTTATCGGCTGAACTGCGCCGTGAGCTTTCCCCGCACAGCCTGCGGCCGGCCCCCGCGCCTCGCTTCCTCTTTCAGCGACGCCGGCGCCGGCGCCGGCTGCCATTGCTCGCCGGACCGCCGGCCGCACTCGGCGTCAAGGCCGCCACGGGGCTCTGCGTGACCGCGTTCGCGGTGGTCGCCACTGGCGCCGCGGTCACGGGAAGCCCGAACCCCGCCGTCTGGGGCGCGCACGTGCGCACCGCGGTCGCCGACTGCAAGTCGGCGCTCGACCGCGGTCAGCGCGGCTGGGGTGACTGTGTCAGCACGGTGGCCGGCCAGGTCCAGCCGGACGCGCCGGCGCCCGTGATCGAGGCGCCGGCGGGAACCAATGCGCAGGCGCCTTCGGTGCAAGCAACTGCGGATCTCAAGAAGTCGGCGCCCAACGGCAAGACACGGCCGGTTCGGTCGGTGCCCACGCCCGACAGCGAGAACCAGCGCGAGCCGGGCCGGGACGGAGGCGGCTGATCCGCAGCTAGAAAGAACACCCACTCTCTCTCCCCGAGGAGGCCGCCGACGCATGCCGGCGGTCTTCTCTTTTTGTTCGCGGAGGGAACCCAGGTTCCCCCCGCGGGCCCTCCCTCCTGACGCTTGCGCGCTCTGACTCGAGAGGGGCGCCCGCCACGCCGGGTGCCGGCCGGTCAAGCCCGGCCTGTCGCGCAACGCCTTTTTTTGGCCCTCTAGGCGGGCGGGATGGGCAGTCGGATCGTGAAGGTGCTGCCGTGGCCCAGGCGGCTGGCCACCCGAACGCTGCCGCCCATGGCTTCCACCAGCCGCCGGGTGAGCGTCAGGCCGAGCCCGGTGCCACCGGCCCGGCGGCCCTCCGCCAACTGCGTGAACTCCTCGAAGATCCGTTCGTGGTCGGCCTCGCAGATGCCGACCCCATCGTCGATGACGGACAGCTCAACCGCCCCTCGTGCACGCCGGGCCCGGACCGTGATCCGGCCGCCCTCGGGCGTGAACTTGTTGGCGTTGGCGAGCAGGTTGTTCAGCGCCTGGGCCAGGCGTTTGGGGTCGGCCAGCACCGTGCAGCGGGCCGGCACGTCCAGGCGCAGGTCCTGGTCCCGCACGTCGAACAGCGGCCGCATGGCATCCGCCGTGAGCTCCACCAGGTCGGCCAGCTCGAGCGGGACCAGGTTGATGTCCATCTCGCCGGCGGCCACCTTGGAGAGGTCGAGCAGCTCGTTGATCAGCGAGAGCAGGTGGCGTCCGCTCAGCTCGATGTTGCGCAGGAAGCGGCGATGTTTCTCGCTCAGGTGGTCGGCGTCCGCGTCCAGCAGCTGGCTGAAGCCGAGGATCGAGTTGAGCGGCGTCCGCAGCTCGTGGCTCATGGCGGCCAGGAACCGGGACTTGGCGGCGTTCTCGCGGATCGCAGCCTCGGACTCCCGGCGCTCACGCGTGTCCACGGCATAGGCGTCCACGCCGACCACCGAACCGTCCAGGCCCCGGCGGGGCAGCAGTCGGAACTCCCACTCATTGCCGGTGCGTGAGACGAAGGTTCCTTCCTGCGCCTCGCCCGCCAGTGCGCGCCGCAGCCGCCGGGCGGCCTCGCCATCGTGGCCCCAGACCTCGACGATGTTGAGCCCGATGACCGAGTTGGGATCAGCGCCCACGCGGTCGAATCCCAATCCCGAGGCCGCGGTCACGGTGCCCGTGCAGTCGATGGCCACCATGACCACGGGGACCGTCGTGACGACCGCCTGCAGCCGCTGTTGGGTGCCGTAGAGCTCGTCCTTCAGCTGTGCGTTCTCCCGCGCCAGGCCTGCGGACCGGCGATCGACCAACTGCAGGGGCGGACGGTGGCGATCGCGGTCGGTGGCAGCGCGGAGGATCGTCATTGGGCTTGACGGGTATCAAACCGAGCTTGAGACTGCGTCCGGGCGGCGAAGCGGTTTGCGGGCGTAAAGATCCGGCCGCGAATCAGGCCGGGCCTGTGGTTTTCCAAAGCTGGCCGTCGGCGCTGTCCGTGACCTGCACTCCCATCTCCGCCAGCTCATGGCGCAACTGGTCCGAAGTTGCATAGTCGCGCTCGGCCCGGGCCCGCTCCCGGCGGCGCAGCAGCTCGGCCGCGCCGGCCGGCAGGGCCCGCTCTCCGAGATCGCGGTCGAGGTCCAGGCCGAGCACGCGGTCGAAGTCGAGCAGCAAGCGTGCCTTGAGGGCCCCGGGGATGGGTGCGCGGCCCACCTCGGCTACCAGGGCCATCGCCGCGGGCAGATCGAGGTCGTCGGCCAAGGCTGACCGGAAGCGCTCGGCATACGCCTCACCGCCGTCAGCCCCGGCCGCCGGCTCCGCGGACCAGGCGGCGACCCGCCCCCGCAGCAGGCGCAGCGCCCGGTCGGCGCCGGCCAGGCCTTCGAGGCCGAAGTTCAGCTTGGCGCGGTAGCGCGCCTGGAGCGCCAGGTAGCGGAAAGCGAGCGGATCGTGGCCCATCTCCTCGATCTCGGTGATGCGAAAAAAGTTGCCGGCCGACTTGGCCATCCGGGCGCCAGACAGGAGCAGGTGCTCGGCGTGCACCCAGCAGCCGACCACCGGGTGTCCGAGCGCACCCTCGGACTGCGCGATCTCGGCTTCGTGGTGGGGGAACACGTTGTCGGCGCCGCCGGTGTGGATGTCGAAGCGTTCTCCCAGCATGGCGGTCGACATCGCCGAGCACTCGATGTGCCAACCTGGAAAGCCGCTGCCCCAGGGACTGTCCCAGACCTGCAGGCGCTTGGCCCCGGCGGCTTTCCAGAGGGTGAAGTCGCCCGGCGCCTTCTTGCGCGGATCGGGATCGCCGCGGGTGCCGGCCAGGAGCTTGTCGACGCTGTTCCCGGAGAGCTTTCCATACTCGGGAAAGCTCGCGATGTCGTAGTAGACGTTGCCGCCGGCTCTATACGCGTGGCCGCGCTCGATCAGGCGCTCGATCAGGCCCTGCATCTGCGGGATGTAGGCGGTGGCGCGCGGATACTCGTCGGCGGGGCGGATGTTCACCTTGCGGATGTCCTCCAGGAAGGCCGCCGTGTAGAACTCGGCGATCTCTTCCGGCGATTTGTTCTCGAGGCGGGCGCTGACCAGCATCTTGTCCTCGCCGCGGTCGAAATCATCCTCGGTCAGGTGCCCGACGTCGGTGATGTTCATGACCTGGCGGGTCCGCAGGCCGAGGTATTCGAGGCTGCGCCGGAGAAGGTCGGAAAAGATGTAGGTGCGCAGATTGCCCACGTGGGCGTAGCGGTAGACGGTGGGGCCGCAGGAGTAGATCGACACCTCTCCCGACCGCAGCGGCTTCAGCTGCTCGACCGCTCGGCCGAGCGTGTTGTGGAGCTGCATCGGAATGGGCACTGGCCATCGAGTGTAGAAACCCACTGTGCGGCCGATCCGGATCCAGGGGGCGGAAGCGTCGGCGGAGGACATCCGTGGGCGCGTCTTGACTCACGACCTGGGCCCCGATCTGCGCAAAGGCACCGTGCTCGAGGAGCGCCACCTGGCGCGGATCCGCGAGCAGAAAGAGGTGCACCTGATGCAGCTCGACCCGGGCGATGTGCACGAGGACGCCGCCGCGCTGCACATCGGCCACGCCTTGGCCGGCGATGGCGTCGAGGTCACGGGTCCGGTCCAGAGCCAGGTGCGGCTGCTGGCCGCCCGGCGGGGGCTGCTGCGGGTGGCCGCGGCGGCGGTCGACGAGGCCAACCACGTGCCCTGGGTTTCAGTGTTCACGGTGGTCGACGGCCAGGCCGTCGAAAAGGGCGACGAGGTGGCAGGCGCCAAGGTGATACCGGTCGCAGTGCCGGCAGGGGTGCTGGAGGAACTGGATCGCGTGGCCGCCCGCTCCGCCATCGTGCAGGTCCTGCCCTTCAAGCCACTGCGAACGGCGATCGTGGTCACCGAGCGCCTGAAGCCCAAGGCCCGGGAGCTGTTTGGGTCAGCGGTCCGCCGCAAGCTGGGCTGGTACGGCGCCCAGCTGCTCTGGACGCGCGAGGTGGCGCGGGCCGGTGCGCCCGTGCGCGATGCCTACCAGGCGGCGCGGGAGGCGGGGGCCGAGCTGGTCGTGTTCGCCGGGGCCTCCTCCATCGATCCCCTGGACGCCGCCTACGAAGAGCTGCAGGCGGCGGGCGGCAAGGTGCTCCGCGTGGGCGCCCCCTCACACCCCGGGTCGATGCTCTGGCTGGGGCGCCTGGCGGAGGCGCCGGTGCTGGGCATCGCCTCCTGCGCCGGGTTCGGCAAGAACACCTCGCTCGACCTGGTGCTGCCCTTCGTCTTCGCCTATGGGCGGGCGGAGCCGGAGGATTTCATCCGGCTCGGCCACGGCGGGTTGGTGGAGGCGGGAGCCGGCCGCCGCTTTCCACCCTATAGCTGAGCTTCGGCATCTCCAGCTCCGGCCACTCGGCGGAGGATTCCAGCGCCGCCAGGTTGGCATCGGTGGCGCGCACCAAGGCCGCCAGATCCAGGCCCTGGTTGGCGGGCAGATAGGGACGTAGATAATCCGCGCCGCTGCGCCACTTGTTGAGGGCGCCGCGGCGGTTCCGGCGGCCGTAGTGCAGGCAGCCGGCGGCCACCTGGATCAGGCCCTTGTAGAAGCCGCCGTCCAGTCCTTTGCGATCCGGCATCCAGGCCTCCTCCCACGCCTCGTGGGCATCCCAATAGCGGCCCGCGTTGAAAAGCTGTACGCCGCGCTCGAGGCTCACCGCTCGCCCTTCAGCGAGGCCACCAGCATGCCGGCGGCGACCAGGGCGCTGCCGGCGGCGAAGGCGATCGTCAAGTGGGCGCCCAGGAAGAGCGCCGAGAGCCCCACCCCGATCACGGGCTGCAGCAGGAAGGGCACCGCCACCGCCGCCGCCGGCGCGCCCTCCACGCCCCGGTACCAGGCCCACCACCCGAGCGCGGTGGCGCCCAGTCCCAGGTAGAGGACCTCGGCCGCACCGGCCGCGTTCAGTGCCATTCGTGTGCCGGCCGCCAGTTCCACGGCTGCTGCGACGGCGGTGAAGGGCACCGCCCAGGTGGCCGCGGCCGCGGTTACGGCCAGCGAGCCGCGGACCCGCACCAGGTTACCGCCGGCCACCGTGAAGGCCGCCCAGGTCAGGCTGGCCAGGACCAGCAGGAAATCACCGAGCAGCGAACCGGCGCCGGCGGGTCCGATCACGACGGCGGCGCCGGCGATCCCCAGACCGATGCCGGCCCACTGCGGCAGCCGTGTCTTCTCGTGCAGAAAGAAGGGCGCCAGCAGCGCCACGAAGACCGGCGTCATCAGCGTCAGCAGGCTGCCCGTGGCCGCGCCCGAGAGATACGTGCCGTAGGCCTGGACCAGCAGCGTCACGGAGAGGATCGCGCCCAGCACGGCCACCCGCGTCTCGCGCAGTCGAGGCCAGGCTCGCAGCGCCACCAGCAGTGCGAGTACGCCGATCAGAAGGCGCACGAAGCTGAGAGAGGCCGGCGGCAAATGATTGCCGAAGGCGAGCTGGCTGACCACGTAAAGCCCACCCCAAAGGGCGGCGGCTAGAGCCGACCAGAGCATTCGAGGAGCGAATCTACAAAAACATCGCGTGTCAGGCCGGGCCTTGAACCGGCCGGCACCAAGCGCGGTTTTCTCGCTCGAGTCGAACCTGAGCGCGCGAGCGTCAGGAGGGCGGGCACGCGGGGGGAACCTCGGTTCCCTCCGCGATAATCGCCCGATGGACGAGGTGCTCGCGGAGTACGACCGGGTCAACCTGTCCAGCGACCCGATTTACCGCTATATCCGCACCACCAAGCGCGGGGAAACCAGCCTCCTCGACGATGCCTGGCTGCAGCGCCTGCGCCGCATTCACCAGCTGCAGAGCGCGTGGTGGGTGTTCGCTACCGCGGAGCACTCGCGCTTCCAGCACTCGCTGGGCGCCATGCACCTGGCCGGCGAGTGGGCGCGCCACCTGTATCCGAGCCTGCGCCGCGCGCATCCCGACGCGCCTTCGCCGGGATTGGTCGAGGAAACCTTGCGCCTGGCGGGCCTGCTGCACGACGTCGGTCACGGACCTTTCGGCCACTTCTTCGACGAGACCTACCTGAATCGCTGGAACCTCGACCACGAGGTCATCGGCCGTCACCTCGTGCTTGGCGAGTTGGCGCCATTGATCGCTGAGGTAGCGGCCTCACCCAACCAGGAGTTCGAAGCCGGCGAACGTATCGATCCGCGCTGGATCGCCTACCTGATCTCCACCGAGCAGTTGGCGGACTTCGAACCGCCGTCCTGGCTGGCCGCCGTGCGCCCGCTGCTGGTAGGCCCCTTCTCCGCAGACAACATGGACTACGTGCCGCGCGACTCCTACATCTGCGGCGTCGCGGCCGGTCCCGTTGATGTGCAGCGGATCATCCACTACTCCTTCATCTCCGATTTCGGATTGACGCTGCACAGCCACGGCGCGGAGGCGCTGTTCATGTTCCTGAACGCGCGCCTATACCTGTATCACCAGGTCTATTTCCACCGCACCGTGCGCCGCATCGATCTTCAGCTGCGCGAGATCTTCGCGCCCACCATCGACATCCTGCTCGGCGGCAATCCATTGGAGCGGATGCCGGAGTTCCAGCGCTTGAACGAGTGGTATCTGATGACCGAAGTCGATCGCTGGATGAAAGAGGAATCTGGCGAGAAGCGCGCACTCGGCCGCGCTTGGGCTGACATCGTGGCCCGCAGGCTGAAGTGGCGGATGATCTTCAGCGATTACGTGGAGGCGCACGGCGTGCCCAGCGGCGTGCTGACGATGGACCGCGAGGAGTTCGCCGCCCGCCTGCGCAGCAAGCTGCCCGCGGAGTGCCGCGACGTGGAGTTCGAGGTCGACGTCGCCAGCCAGGAGTCGCGCGCCTTCAACCCGCTGACGGAATCGGCCGACATCCTGTTCTATGAACCGCTCGACAACTCCTACCGCCACAGCCGGGTCCTTGACCTCTTCCGGCGGCTGCCGGTGCGGATGGTGCTGTTCCGGATCTTCGCGCGCGAGGACACCTACCGGAAGGAGCTGGTGCACGCGGCCCAGCAGGTGCTCGCCGCAGACTGACGCGGCTACAACGCCCGCTTTTCGATCGCCGCCCGGTCCAGGATGCGGATGCGCCGGCGGCGCAGCTCCAGCGTTCCTCGTTTCACCTCCGCGCGCAGCACGCGGTTCACGGTCGCGCGGGCCGTGCCGGCCAGGCCGGCGAGGTCGTCCTGGGCCAGCGGCACCTCGTCGGCCTCATATAGGCGGGCGAGCGTGAGCAGGCGGCGCAGGACCCGGGTGTCGGCCGGCACGTACAACGCCTCCACCAGCTGATCTGACAAGCGCCGCACGCGCTCGGCCAGCAGCGCGGTCAGCGCCTCACCGAACTCGGGGTGCTCGGTGCGCAAACGGTCGAACTCGGCCTTGCCCAGCGTCACCGTCTCGGTGGCGTCGAGCGCGATCAGGCCGGCCGAGCGCCGGGATTCCGGGCTGAGCAGCGCCAGCTCACCGAACACGTCGCCCGGCCCGAGCACGGTGAAGGTCACCTGGTTGCCGTAGCGCGTGGTGATGCTTACTGCCACGCGGCCCTTGCGCACGAGGTGCAGGGTGTCGGCGAGGTCGCCCTCGTGGGCGATCACCTCACCGGCCGAATACCGGCGGAGACGGCCCGGTGTGCCCGGCTGGCGCGGCTCCCGCGCCAGCTCCTCGAGCAGCTCCCGCATCGCTCAAGTGTCGCCAAGATCACGCTCGCTGCGTGCCGGAGGGCATCGAAGGGCCCGCCGTTGACACCTACCTTGCTGGCATCCGGTGCGGCAGTCAAGCCGCCCGAGACCGAGCAAAGGAGTAGCGGAAATGCAGGCGATTGGAACTCGGAAAATCCAGAGGGCGGAGCCCTCACGGAAGCTGGTCCTGGCGGTGGCTGGTGCGCTCCTGGCCATCCTGTGCCTCCTGGTGCTGGTGGCGGCCTCGCTGAACAGCGGTTCGGCAGGGTCGGCCGCGGTCGGCCAGCCGGCCATGTCGGTGGCGCAGGGTGCCGGCCAGCACTCCCGGTCCGAGCAGGCGGACACCACGCGGGCGCAGAGCGGGGACTCCGGGGTCAGCCAGCCGGACCACGGGTACATCCCCTAGTTCCAGGTCAGGGGAGAGGGACGGGAGGTCGGCGCCGAAAGGCGCCGGCTTCTTTTTCAGCGCTGCCTCGGTGCTAGATTCCCGCCGCGATGGACGCGCTGCCCCCGGGCACCGTGACCTTCTTCCTGACCGACGTCGAAGGCTCGACGCGCCGTTGGGAAGAGCATCCGGACGCCATGGGCGCGGCCATGGCGATGCACGACCAGCTGATCGGCGAGTGTCTGCGCACCCATCGAGGCCACGTGGTGGAGTCCGGCCGCGAGGGCGACAGTGTGCTGGCGGTCTTCAGCCGGGCCGGCGATGCGGTCGCCTGTGCGCTGGAGCTGCAGCGGCGGCTGGCCGGCATGACCTGGCCCGAGGGCGCGGATATTCGAATCCGCATCGCCCTCAACACGGGCGCAGCCGAGCTCCGCGGCGGCCACTACTACGGCCAGGCCGTCTACCGCTGCGCGCGCATCCTGGCCACGGCTCACGGCGGTCAGGTCCTGGTTTCCCAGGCCACCTCCGAGCTGGTCGGCGACACCCTGCCTCAAGGCGCCGGGCTTGCCGACCTCGGCTTTCACCACCTGAAGGACCTGGATCGCCCCGAGCGCATCTTCCAGCTCGAGCATCCCGAGCTGGAGAGCAACTTCCCGGCCCTGCGGTCTCAGGACGCCTACCGTCACAACCTGCCGGCCGCGCCCAGCAGCTTCATCGACCGCCCGCGCGAGCTGGCGCAGATAAAGGAGGCCCTGGCGAGCAGCCGCATGCTCACGCTGACCGGCCCCGCCGGTTGCGGCAAGACGCGGCTGGCTCTCCAGACGGCGGCCGGCCTGGTCGAGCGCCATGCCGACGGTGTCTGGGTCGCGGAGCTGGGCGCACTCCAGAATCCGGCGCTGGTGGCGACCACGCTCCTGCACCGCCTGGGCGTCCCCGAGGAACCCGGCAGCGCACCGTCGGAGACCCTGACCGCGTACCTGCGCACGCGGCAGCTGGTGCTGATCCTCGATGACTGCGAGCACTTGGCGGACGCGGTGGCCGAACTGGCAGGTCGGCTGCTGGCGGCCGCGGCCGGGCTCCAGCTGGTGGCCACCAGCCGGCAGGCGCTGCACGTGACCGGCGAGGCGACGCTGCGCGTGCCGCCGATGGCTCTTGCCGAGGCGGTCGCGCTCTTCTCCGACCGCGCCCGTGCGGCGCGGCCCGGCCTGACGCTGGCCGGGCAGGAGGAGGTGGTGGCCGAGATCTGCCGGCGGCTGGATGGCATCCCGCTGGCGGTCGAGCTGGCGGCGGCCCGGACCAACGTGATGTCGGCGCCGGAGATCCTGCAGCGCCTGGAGGACCGCTTCGCGCTTCTGACCACCGGTCCCCGCACGGCCGCCGCCCGTCACCGAACGCTGCAGGCGGCCATCGACTGGAGTCACGAGCTGCTGGGCGAGCCCTCGCGCATCCTCTTTCGGCGGCTCGCAGTTTTCGCGGGTGGCTTCAGGCTGGAGGCGGCCGAGAAGGTATGCGGCTTCGGGTCCCTGCGCGAGTCCTCCGTGCTCGACGAGTTGGGTGAGCTGGTCGACCAGTCCCTGGTGCAGGTCTACGACACTGCTGCCGGGACCCGCTACGCGATGCTCGACACCGTCCGGGCCTACGGGCAGGGCCAGTTGGTCGCGGCCGGCGAGAGCGAGGAGCTGGCCGGCCGCCACGCGGGCTACTTCCTGAGGGTGGCCGAAGCCGAGGGTCCCGAGTCAGCGGGCTGGCTGCAGCGGCTCGATGTCGAGGAGGCCAACCTTCGGGCCGTCTTCGAAGGCCGTCCTGAGGCCGAGGTCGAGCTGCGCCTGGCCGCCAGTCTGCGCGGCTACTGGGACGCGCGCGGTCACTCCGCCGAAGGCCGAGCCCGCCTCACGGCCGCGCTCGAGCGCGAACATCCGGACCCTGCTCTGCGGGCCACGGCTCTGCGCGGGCTGGCCTTTATGGCCTGGGCGCAGGGCGACTATGCAGCGTCCACCCGCGCCTGCGAGGAGGCGATGGGCCTCTATCGCAGCCTGGGCGATCGCGCGGGCGAGGGCATGTGCCTGCAGCAGCTGGGGCAAATCAGCTTCCAGGCCGGCGACTTCGGGCGAGCTCGCGAGCACCTGGACGCGGCCCTGGCCCTGGCCGAGGACATCGGCGACCAGCGGCTGGTCGCGCTCTGCCAGTTCCGCTCGGGGGTGCTAGCCCTTTTCGCGGGCGGTCGAGCCCAGGCGCGCCGGCTCCTGGAGGCGAGCCTGGATTCAGGGCGCCGCCAGGGCAACGAGCCTCTGGTCGTGGCGGCGCTGCTGGTGCTCGGGCACCTTGAGCTTCGCCAGCGCCGCCACGCCCGCGCCCGCGCCCGCTTCAGCGAGAGCCTTCGGGCGGCCCGCCGGCACAGCGGACCCCGACAGGTGGCGACGATGCTGGATGGCTTCGCCGCCCTGGCCGTAGCCGAGGGTCAGGCCGAACGGGCGCTGCGTTTGGCGGCCGCCGCGGACCGGCTGCGCGAGGAGGCCGCGATAAGTCCCAACTCGCCCTTCCAGCGCGACGTGCTGGAACGCTTGCGACCGGCGCGCGAGCTGCTGAACGCGCAAGGCCTCCGGGCGGCCGATGAAGCACCGCTGGCCCGAGACGAGGCGATCGCCTACGCGCTGGGCGAGGTCACGGACTAAGCGCTATCCGAAGATGCAGACCCAGCCCACTCGCTCGGGCACGGCCCCGAAAGTGCGCTCGTACAGCTTGACGGTCTCCTCGAAGAGCTTCTTGTCCTTGGCGGTAGGCTCGCCATACAGGGGCGTGTGGTTGAGAAAACGGCCGAAAATGGCCTCGCAATCCGCCTCGTACTTGCGGGTGTCGAGGATGTGCAGGTGCCAGAGCTCATCGGCGTCGCGGCCGATGGCCGTCACCGGGCCGTCGTGCTCGTGGCACAGCCGCAGGAAGTTCCGGTACCAACGCTCGGCCTCCAGGGCGCGCTCGCGCTCCCAGCCGTAGACCTCCATCGACTTCTCGACCTGGCGCCTCAGGTCAAGCCTCTCGATCGCCGCCCGCGCTTCTTCACGCGAGCGCTTGCCATTCGAGCCCTCAGCCATCTGCCATCCCCCAACTTGCGCCGCCGCGGGTGCTATAGCAATGGTATGAGCACCCGCATCGAACCGCCACGCCGCTATCCCTGGTGGTCGTGGCTGGCCTTCCGCGAGGCACAGCGCAGCAGCGGCCGCGTCCCCGACCCCTGGCGCATCCTGGCCCGCCGGCCTCGCCTCCTCTTCGGCACCGTCGCTTACGAGTGGGCGATTCTCAAGACCCCGCGCCTGCGCCGGCGGCTCAGGATGCTGGCCTCGGTGCGGGTCTCGAGCTTGATCGGCTGCCACTGGTGAATGGACATCGGGTCTGCCTTGAGCAGGCAAGCGGGTATCAGCGAGCACGAGCTGGCGGAGCTGCCCAGCTACCGGACCAGTGACGCCTTCGATGAGCTCGACCGCCAGGTCATCGAGCTGGCCGAACGTCTGACTGCCACGCCGGCGGACGTACCTGATGAGCTGTATGGGCGCCTGCGCCAGGCGATCGGCGAGGACGCACTGGTCGAACTGGCGGCCGAGATCGCCTGGGAGAACTACAGGGCGCGCTTCAACCGCGCCTTCGACCTCCAGGCGCAGGGCTACAGCGAGGGAGGCTTCTGCGTGCTGCCCGCACGCACGCCTACGCCCTAGAAGTCGTCGTCGTCGCCGCCGAAGCCGCCCTCGTCGCCGCCGAAGCCGCCCTCGTCATCGCCGCCCGCATCGAAATCGGAGCCGAAGTCGTCGGAGTCGTCGGAGCGCTGGGTCGCGAAGGTGCTGACGAGGCGCCGCAGGCCTCGGGCGCCGCAGTGGCGGCAGGGCGGGTCGGGCGCATCCCAGCGCGGCAGCAGGGCCGAGGAGCGCTGGCCGCACTTCTCGCAGCGGTACTCGTAGATAGGCACTTGCCTAGGATTTTGCCGTGATCCCGCCGGCGCGGGTGCGGAAGGCGGCCGAGCGCGCGGCGCCCTTCGTCCTGCGCACCCCGCTGCTGCCCCTGCCGGGCCGCCGCTGGCTGAAGCTGGAATGCCTGCAGCCGACCGGCAGCTTCAAGGTGCGCGGCTACTTCGCCGCCGCGCTGGCGCTCGCCGAGGCCGGGCGCCGCCGCGGCCTGCTTACCGTGAGCGCCGGTAACGCCGCCGCCGGTTGTGCGTATGCCGCCCATCGCCTCGGCGTCCCCTGCCGAGTTGTGATGGTGGAGAGCGCACCCGCGCCCAAGGTCGAGGCCGTGCGCCGCTGGGGCGCGGAGCCGCGCTTTCTGCCTCGTGAGGACCTCTTCGCCTGGATGGCGGACCGGGGCTGGGAATCCGAGTCCGAAGCGTTCATCCATCCCCACACCGACGAAGAGCTCGCCGCCGGCCACGGCGGCCTCGGCCTGGAGCTGCTGGAGGAGCTGCCCGATCTGGGCCGGGTGCTGGTCCCCGTCGGGGGCGGCGGCCTGGTGAGCGGCGTGGCCGCGGCCGTGAAGGGCACCCGGCCCGAGGTCGAGGTGGTCGGAGTGATGTCCGACGGCTATCCGCTCTGGCCGCGGGCTCTGGAGCTGGGCGGCGATCCGCACCTGCGGCCGGAGACCATTGCAGACGGCACCGCGGCGCCTTTCAACGCGCTGATGTTCGAGCGCCTGCGCGAGTGCGTCGATCGCTGGGTGGTGGTGCCGGAGCCGCGGCTGCGCGCCGCCATCCCCGAGCTGGCGGCGGCCGGCAAGGTGGTCGCGGAGGGGGCGGGGGCGCTGGCCTACGCGGCCCTCGAGCAGCTGCCGGAAGACCGGCCGACCGTCGCCATCGTCAGCGGCGGCAATGTCGACCCGGCGCTGCTGACTGAGCTGTTAGGGACGCAGCCCTCAGGCGGGCCGGTCCAGCACGCCGTCGGCGGCCACTAAGTTCAGAGCCGCCTGGTCGCGCCGGCTGCTGAGCAGGAGCGCACCCTTGGCCGGCGAGACCCAGCGCAGCTGGTCGGCCTCCGCATTGGGGCGGAAGCGCCCGCGCCGGAAGGCCATCCACCAATAGGCGGCCACATTCAGGGCGCCGTCGGGGTCCGTGACTACCACCGAGCCGAGGGGCCGGCCGCATTTGAAATGGAGGCCGCTTTCCTCGGCGACCTCCCGGATGGCGGCCGCACGCAGGCTTTCGCCCGGTAGCGGACGGCCCTTGGGCAGCGACCAGCGGCGGCTGTCAGGGTGCCGGACGACGGCCACTTCGATCCCCGATTCGGCCGGCCGCCAGAGGATCCCGCCGGCCGAGACTCGCCGGACTCGCGCCACTTCGGGTGAGAAGGCTACCCAAAGTGGCCTGGCGACGCTACCCGGCTAAAACCTCGGTGCAAACCTCGAGCGCCCTCTGCACGTCGGCCGCCGTGATCCCGTAGCGCGTAACGAAGCGGACTCGCCCATTGCCGCCGCCGCCCTTCAGGCCGCGCTCCGCACAGGCCTTGAGGAACTGCTCGGCGGGCATCGAGGTCAGCTCGAAGATGACCAGGTTGGTCTGGACTCGATCCAGATCGATGCGCACGCCGGGGAGCTCGGAAAGGCCCTCGGCCAGGGTGCGCGCGTTGGCGTGGTCGGTGGCCAGGTGGTCGACGCCCTTCTCCAATGCCTGCAAACCGCCCGCCGCGAGCACACCGGCCTCGCGCCAGCCGCCGCCCACCATCTTCCGCCAGCGGGCCGCGCGGTCGATGACCTCGGCCGGGCCACACAGGATCGAGCCGACGGGGGCGCCCAGGCCCTTGGAAACGCAGAAGGTGACTGTGTCCGCCGGAGCCGCGACCTCGGCCGGCGTGGCGCCGCTCGCCAGTGCGGTGTGGGTGTTCTCGATCGTGACCCCGCCCGTGAGCGGCTGGTGGTAGTCGTTTTTCGGGCGGAAGGCCGCCTCGACCTGGCTCCGCGTCATCACGCCCCGCTCGGTGGTGAGCGGACGCACCTGGATGCCGCCCAGCGTGGCCGTGCCGGCGCCTTCATAGAGGAAGACGTGGGATTGGTCGTCGGCGATCAGCTCCTTGCCGGCGGGGACCTGGGCCAGGATGCCGAGCAGGTTGCCCATGGTGCCGCTGGCCACGAAGAGTCCCGCCTCCTTGCCCACCGCGGCCGCCGCGCTCTCCTGAAGCCGGTTGATGGTGGGGTCTTCGCCGAAAACGTCGTCGCCCAGCTCGGCGTCGGCCATGGCGCGGCGCATCTCTGGCGTGGGCATGGTCAGGGTGTCGGAGCGCATGTCGACCACGGCTGAATACTGTATCGACGGTGAGGGCGGACCTCCTGCTGCGGGGCGGTGCCGTCCATCCGCTGGGGCGCTTCGGCGCCCGCGCCGTCACCCACCTGGCCGTCGCCGGCGAGACGGTGCTGGCGGTGGGGGGCCGCGACCTGGAGAGCCTGCGCGGTCCGCGCACGCGGGTCGTCGAGCTCGAGGGCCGCTGCGTGCTGCCCGGCTTCGACGACGCGCACGCGCACGTCGTCTACTACGGCCTCACCTCGTTCGGCGCCGACCTGACAGGCAGCCGCAGCCTGGCCGAGCTCTGGGACCGCATCCGGCGCGTGCACGCGCGCCTGGCGCCCGGCCGCTGGCTGGTTGCCCGCGGTTACTCGGCGGTCGAGCTGGCGGAGGGCCGCCCTCCGGTCCGCGAGGAGCTGGACGCGGTGGTCGGGGATCGCCCGATGTATGCGGACGAGCGCGGCGGCCACAGCCGGGTGGCGAGCACTGCGGCGCTGGCGCTGGCCGGGCTCGGTCCGGCCACGCCGGACCCGGTGGGCGGCTCGCTCGGACGCCGGCCGGACGGCTCGCTCGACGGACGCCTGATCGAATCGGCCATGCGCCTGGTGTCAGACCACCAGCCGCCGCCCGATTTCCAGGAGCGGATGACGGGCATCCTGCGCTGCCAGCGCCTGCTCCTGAGCCGCGGCATCACCGCGGTGGGCGCCGCGGTCAACCGCGGCTTTGCCGACGATCTGGCCGCTTTCCAGGAGCTCGCGGACCGGGGCCGCCTCAAGCTGCGGGTCAACGAGTTCCTGTCCTGGGAGCTGCTGCCGGCGGCAGGCGGGCTGGGCCTGCGCCGTGGCTTCGGCGGGGGCCGCGTCCGCGCGGGCCCCATCAAGGTGTTCGTGGACGGCGGCGCCGCGGCCGGCGCGGTGGCCTTGCGGGGCGCTGCCGACCAACTGTGGCGCACGCCGCCCGAGGACCTGAAGCGGCTGGTCGCCGAAGCCTCCGCGGCCGGACTGCAGGTCGCCGCTCACGCGGTGGGCGACGGCGCCATCGCGGCTTTCTGCGACGCCGTGGAGGCTGCCGGCCCGGCCGGGTCACGGCTGCGCCACCGGGTCGAGCACTGCACCGCCTGTCCGCCCGACCTCCAGGCCCGGCTGGCGCGCCTGGGCATGGCCGCGGTCATGCAGCCGCTCTTCGCGAGCGTCGGCCGCAGCCGCGCCGGAGGCGCCTTCCCCGATGCCCTGCGGCCGCACCTGGCCGCCCACCGGGCGCTGCTGCGGGCAGGCGTGCCGCTGGCCTTCAGCTCGGATCTACCGGTGGTGGCGGACCCCGACCCGTGGGCGGGTATCGCGGCGGCCGTCAACGATCCGCAGGGCGCGCTGACGCTGCTGCAGGCGCTGCGCGCTTACACCGCGGGCGGAGCCTACGTCGCTTTTGCCGAGCGCGAGCGCGGAACGCTGGAGACGGGCAAGCTGGCGGACTTCCAGGTCCTGGACGCCGATCCTTTCCGAGTGCCCTCCGAAAAATGGCCGGGGCTCCGGCCCTCCGCCGTGGCGGTGGGTGGAGCCCCGGTTTGGGGAGCTTTCTAACCCGGGGTTAGGAGGAGCTTTCGGTCGTGGAGGGGGTGCTCGACGGGGTCGAGCTGGAGCGCCGGCTGCGGCTGCGGGTGGACGTCGAGCGGCTGCGGGTGGACGTTGAGCGGGCGCGGGTGGTGCGCGACCGGCTGCCGGCGCCGGTGGCGCGCCGGGCCGTGGAACGCGCGCGGCCTGCCGTCGAGGAGGCCGCCGAACTGGCGCGGCGCCGGGTCGAGGTGGTCGCGCGCTTGGCTCGGGTGGTGGTCCGCTTGGCGGCCGTCCGGCCGCGGGAGGCCGTCGACGAGGCGCGGCGGCGCGTCGTGCCGGCGGCACGCGAGGTGGTGCGGCGGGCGCTGGACGCGGTGCGGCCGGCGCTGGCGGCGGCGCTCCGGGTGAGGCGCTCGACCTCGCGCGTCAGGCGCTCGATCTGACGCTGCAGCTGCTCGACCACGCCGCGGTCGGCAACTCTGCTGAGCTGCTTGTCGACCGTCTTGCGCAGGTCCTTGTACTGCTTGTCGGCCTGCTTCCGCCATTCGGCGGGAATGCTCTTCTGAGCTTGCTTGATCGCACTGCGAGCCTGGCTCGTCAGGCCCTTGGATGACGCACGCTTGCGGGTGGTTTTTGCCATTAGGCTGGTTTCCCCCTATGCAGGTAGTGGGCGACGCGACACATCATAACGCAGCGCGTTAGAATTGATCACGTCATGGCCGAAAAGCACCTGATCAAAAAGTACGCGAACCGCAAACTTTACGACACCAACACCAGTCGTTACATCACGTTGAACGGCATCTCGGAACTGGTTCGCGAAGGCTACGACATCGAGGTGGTCGATCGCGACACCGGCGCCGACCTCACACCGCTCATCCTCTCGCAGATCGTGCTGGGCGAAGAAAAGCGCGGGCGCGCGCGTGCGAACGGCGAGAGTCCGAGCGCTGACCGCGGCAGTGCGCTGCTCGACTACGTGCGGCGCACGCTCAACGTCCCCGCACAGCTGGTCGGCAACGAGGTCGAACGGCGGCGAGGCGATATCGAAGAGCTGATCGAATCAGCCATCGAGCGCGCGCTTGCGCAGCTCAGCCTGCCCTCGCGGCGCGAGGTCGAGCGGCTGTCCGAAAAGGTCGAAGCGCTGTCGCGTCGCGTCGACCGCACGACCGGCACTCGCACCCGCAGCACGCGCAAGTCCGCTACGCCGACCCGTACACGAAAGGCCGCTGCACGACGGTCGACCTGATCACGAGGTCACTCTCCGCGCGGTAGCCGGCGCTGTGCACGCGCGGGTCGTCGCGAAGAGCGCGGGTCATCTGGTCGGCCGCGCTCGAAAGTCGGGTGGGGTCTCCGATCGCCCAGAGTGTCCAGGGTCCACGCACCGAAACCCCGTCCACCGTGACCCCTTCGCTGTCGCCGTTGATCACGCTGCTGGTGACCAGGCGCTGATCGTTGAGCGCGAGCGCCTCGGCTCCGGCCACGCGCAGGTTGTCGAGCGCGTCCTGTAGGTCGAGAGGCGTCAGCGGTGCGTCCACCGTGACGACCACACCGGGTCCATGCACGGGCACCAAACCTTCCACTACGCGCAGCTGCGCGGCTTCGGCGTTGAGTTGAGCCGCAGCTTCCTGGTTGCTGCCGCCCTGCAGGGCGGCGCGACGCGCGGCCAGCGCGCCGGCGTCTCTCGCCAGCGTGTCGTTGGCGCGATGCAGGTCGTCGATCAGGAAGGCCAGGGTGGTGGGATCGACGCCCGACAGCGAGCGCTCGACCTCGAACTGGCTGCGCACCTGCACCACCGCCACGAATGCGAGCAGCGCGCTCAGCAGCCCGACCACGACGGCGTTGAGGCTAGGCCGGCTGGGCAAACCTGGTCTCCAGCGCTGAGTCGTACGGGGCCAGCGTCAGGTCCGGGCTCCCCTGGAAGCTGAGGGCGAGCCCGAGGGCGCGCTGGCGATTGCGCAGTCCGCCGAGCTTGGAGGCATCACCCATGAGGTGCTCCATCTGGTTGCGGTTGCCCACCGCGACCACCTGAAAGGGCGCGTTGAGCGGGTTGCCTTGGTCGATGACGACGGTGCCGGCCGGTCCGCTGAAGGAGCTGAGCGGTGAGATCCGGTGGCCGTTGACCGCCACACCCTCGGCACCCCCCTGGAAGAGCAGGTTCACCACGTCCTGGATGTCCTGGAAGTTGACCAGGTAGTCGGTGGCGCCGGCCCCGGGACGACCGTTGCCGAGGTCGACCACCACCCCCGGCCCGCGCAGCTGGGTGACACCGGCGTGCGCGCGCAGTCCCGCCACCTCGTCGCGCAGCCGCTGGGTCGTGTCGGAGCGCTGGGCGGCCTGGGCCTCGAGGGTGTCGATCTGCCCGCGCAGTGAGGAGATCTGGGACCGGTAGCCGGCGTTGGTGCTTTCCAGGTCCTGGACGGTGCGAACCAGCGCCTCGGTGCGTACCACCCGGTTGCTGGGCACCGGCAGCTCGGCTCGCAGCTGGGCGGTGATCAGGTATCCGAAGGTCAGTGCGGTCAGCGCCACCAGCAGGTAGGCGCCCGTTCTTCTCAGCGTCACTTTTTCGAGAGCCGATTATCCCGGGACCGGGTTGTACCATCGGTGGCGTCCCGGGCCCGTCTGCGGCCCGGCATTGTGAAGAGGGATTGATGGCGGTCGAAGTCCGTTCGCAATCGGCATTCGCGACGGCCCAGCGGCGCTTCGACGCCGCGGCCGACGTGATCGGTCTCAGCGAAGACCAGCGGCTCCTTCTGAGGGAGATCAAGCGCGAGCTCGTGGTGCACTTCCCGGTCAAGCTGGACAACGGACGGGTCCGCGTCTTCACGGGCTATCGCGTGCATCACAACATCAGCCGCGGCCCCGCCAAGGGCGGCCTGCGCTACCAGGCCGGGCTGAACCTGGACACCGTGCGCGCCCTGGCCATGCTCATGACGTGGAAGTGCAGCGTCGTGAGCCTGCCCTACGGCGGCGCCAAAGGCGGCGTCGACGTGGATCCCCGCGCGCTCTCCACCAACGAGCTGGAGCATATGACCCGCCGCTTCGCGACCGAGATCGCGCTGCTGATCGGTCCCGAGCGCGACATCCCGGCGCCCGACCTGGGCACCGACGCCCAGACCATGGCCTGGATCATGGACACCATCTCCATGCATTCCGGGCACTCCGTCACCGCCTCGGTGACCGGCAAGCCGGTCGACGTGGGCGGCTCGGAAGGCCGCCACGAGGCCGCCGGGCGCGGCGTCACCTACCTGACCTTGGAAGCGCTCAAGTACCTGCACATCGAGGACGAGACGCCGACGGTGGCGGTGCAGGGCTTCGGGAAGGTCGGCTCGGCCACGGCGCGCTTGCTCACCGAAGCCGGGCTGCGCGTGGTCGCCGTCAGCGATTCCAAGGGCGCCGTGCATAATCCCAAGGGACTCGACCTGGAAGCGCTCGAAGAGCACCGCCAGGTGCGCGGAGGCGTGTCCGGTTTCAAGAAGGCCGAGGACATCGACAACCAGGACCTGCTCGGCTTGCCGGTCACGGTGTTGGTGCCGGCCGCGACCGAGAACCAGATCACGGAAGCCAACGCGGATCGCGTGCGCGCGCGCCTCATCACCGAGGCCGCCAACGCTGCGCTTTCACCGGAAGCCGATCGCCTCCTCAACGACCGCGGCGTGTTCCTGGTGCCCGACATCCTCGCCAACTCCGGCGGCGTCATCGCCAGCTACTTCGAATGGGTGCAGGATCTGCAGGCCTTCTTCTGGGAAGAGGAGGAGGTCAATACGAAGCTGCACCACATCATCACGCGCGCCTTCTACGACGTCCTCCACACGAGCGTGAACAAGCGGGTCGACATGCGCACCGCCGCCTACGTGATCGCGGTGCAGCGGGTGGCCAACGCCACAACCGTGCGGGGGATCTACCCATAGCCGTAACGACAGGACACCGGGTTCTCGTCACCGGCGTCAGTCGCGCTTTGGGCGGCGAGCTGGCGCATCGATTGGAATCGCGCGACGACGTGGCCGCCGTGTACGGCCTCGACATCGAGGATCCCAAGGTGGCGCTCGACCGCACCGAGTTCGTGCACGCAGACACGCGTCACTCGCTGCTCACCAAGCTGGTGCGCGGGTTGAGCGTCGACACCGTGGTGCACTGCGCCGTGCTCACGGAAGGACGCGCCGGCGCACGCACGGTGCACGAGACCAATGTGATCGGGACCATGAACCTGCTCGCGGCCTGCTCGGGCGCGGACAGCCCTGTGCGGCGGGTGGTCGTCAAGTCGTCGGTGGCGGTCTACGGCTGCGAGCCTTACGCGCCGTCCTACGCGCGTGAGAGCCACGAAGAGAGCGCGCAGACGCGCGAGTTCCTCGCCAACGACCTGCGCGAGATGGAGCAGCTGGTCTCCGACTTCCAGGTACGAAACGGCAGCACCACGGTGACGTTGCTGCGGCTCGGCCACCGCCTCGGCTTCCAATATCCCACGCCGCTGGGCGAGTACTTCCTGCTCTCCCGCGTACCCACGTTTCACGGTTTCGATCCCCGCCTCCAGCTGCTCCACGACGACGATGCCGTGGAGGCGCTGTACCGGGCCGCGGCCGCCGATCACGGCGGCGTCTTCAACGTGGCGGGTGACGGGGTGCTCCTGCTGAGCCAGGCCATCCGGCTGGCGGGCCGCCGCCAGCTGCCGGTGCTCCTGCCGTTCTGGCGCGGGCTGGCGCGGGCCGGGCCGCGAGCGACCGGGTATGACCTGCCGGCCTCGATAGCGGACTTCCTCGCTTACGGCTGCGTGGTCGACATCGACCTCCTGGAGCGGGAGTTCGGCTGGCGGCCGCCGCACACCACACGGGAAACCCTGCTCCAGTTTCTGGGCCGGGGCGAGTCGGAGCCCCTGAGCACCGGCCCCCAGGAATACGAGCTCTCCCAGTACCTCCAGCGCCGGCGGCGGCTGGCGGCCGGGAGCCGGCGCGCGTGAGCGAGCTCACCTCCTCCGAAGACCAGCTTCGCCACCAGCTGGGGCTGCTCTACACCGACGTCAACGCCGAGCTTCGGCGCCGCGGCCTCAACGGTCATCGGAACGGACGGCGGCCGGCCCGGCTGAGGGTTCCGGCGCCGGTGCCGGATGTGATCGAGAAGGCCAAGGCGGAGCTGCCGGTACTTGCGCTGCAGGCGGTGGGCGAGCTCTCGCTGCGCCTCCGCCAGCTCACCGGCCGGGATGTGATCGACCTGGCGACCATGATGGCGATCGTCCAGTTCCTCTCGCGGCAGGTCGAGCTGGCCAACCGCGGCGAGGCCATGGAGGTCGACGACTTCGGCTTCGACCAGGAGTGGACGGAATCGCTGCTCCCCATCTTCAGGTGGGTCTACCGGAACTACTGGCGGGTGGAGACCACCGGCCTGGAGCACGTGCCCGCCGAGGGGAGGGCCCTGCTCGTCTCCAACCACGCCGGGGTGCTGCCCTGGGATGGATCGATGATCAAGACCGCGCTGCTGGAGGAGCATCCGCACCCGCGCCACGCCCGGGCCCTGATCGCACAGTTCTTCTTCGGTCTGCCCTACCTGTCCTGGTTCCTGCGGCGTACCGGACAGACGGTCGGCCATCCCGACGACTCGGTGCGGCTGCTGGAGCGCGACCAGCTGGTGCTGGTCTTCCCGGAGGGCGTCAAGGGCACCGGCAAGCCGTGGCGGGAGCGGTACCGGCTGCGCCGCTTCGGCCGCGGCGGGTACGTGCAGGTCGCGCTCCAGGCGAAGGCGCCCATCATCCCGATCTCAGTGGTGGGGTCGGAGGAGATCTATCCCATGCTGGGTGACGTGGGGCCGGTCGCCAAGCTGATCGGGTTCCCCTACTTTCCGGTGACGCCGCTCTTCCCCTGGCTGGGCCTGCTGGGAACCGTGCCCCTGCCCTCCAAGTGGCGCATCCAGTTCCACCGGCCGATCCGCACCGATCTCATGGGCGCCGAAGCAGCCGACGACCAGAACCTGGTGATGACCGTTTCCGACCAGGTCCGGGACACCATCCAGCAGGGCCTGTACGACAACCTGAAGCTCCGCCGCAGCGTCTGGTTCTAACGGATCGACCCCCCCCATCGGGGAGGGTTGGGGTGGGGGCACGGCCCCGCCCCACGCGCTCCGGCTGCGCCGGATCGACCTCCCCGGAGGGGAGGTGGGCTAGCGCACCTTCTGGCTGAGCAGGCTCGGTGAGGTCTCCGAGGCCGCCGGCTCGTACTCCTCGATCATGTCGCAGGTCCTTGCCTGGCTGACCCAGTACTGGACCATCGGCAGCGTCGGCGTGCCCACGCCGATCACTTCCTGAAGGCGGGCTTGGAGATCAGCAGGGTCCTGCTTCTTGAGGATCTTGAGGTCGGTGACCCCGAACCGCCGGAGCACCGGGAGGAAGCGCTCCATGCCGGAGATCTCGAGCAGCGCGCACTCGTGCGCGAAGTACAGGAGCCGCTCGGTGCTGATCCCGGTCTTGCGCGAGATCCGGTCCCGGTCGAAGTGCAGCGTGCAGGCGTGCAGGAGCTGGTTGCTGTGCCGGATTCCGCGGTCGCGCAGCCGCGTGCACTCCTCGGCCGTGATCCCGCGCAGGTACTCCAGCGTCTTCATGGCCATCTCCGGCCTAAAGAATAGAATCGGGCCCTGACCCAGAGTCCCCTGGGCGCTGCGGCCACATCCGCGACGGCTGCGCCCGAGCAGCAGCGCGAGACCATCCTCGTCCTCGATTTCGGGGCCCAGACCGGTCAGCTGATCGCCCGCCGCGTGCGCGAAGCGCGCGTGTACTGCGAGGTCGTCCCCGGCACCACGCCCTGGGCCGAGCTGGCCGAGCGCCGGCCTTCGGGCCTGATCCTCTCGGGCGGGCCCGCCAGCGTTTACGAGCCGGGCGCACCCCAGGTCGACCCCGAGGCGCTGCGCGCGGGCATCCCGGTGCTCGGCATCTGCTATGGCATGCAGCTGATCGCTCACCACCTGGGCGGCGAGGTCGCGCCGGCCACCCGCCGCGAGTACGGCCCGGCCCTGCTCAGGGTCGAGGAGCCGGGCGGATTCTTCGACGGGTTGGCCGGCGAGCTGCCGGTGTGGATGAACCACGGAGACCACGTGCTGCGCCTGCCGCCCGGATTCCGGGCCCTGGGCAGCAGCGGCAACTCGCCGGTGGCGGCCTTCGCCAACGACCAGGGCATCATCGGCATCCAGTTCCATCCCGAGGTCGTCCACACGCCGGACGGGCGGGAGATGATCCGCAACTTCGTGCTGCGGGTCTGCGGCTGCTCGCCAACCTGGACGGCCGGCTCCTTCATCAGCGAATCGGTGGAGCGGGTGCGCGCGCAGGTCGGCGGCGGCCGCGTCATCTGCGCGCTCTCGGGCGGCGTCGACTCCGCGGTCGCGGCGACGCTCGTGCACCGCGCCATCGGCGACCAGCTCACGTGCGTGTTCGTGAACAACGGGCTGCTGCGGCGCCAGGAGCCCGAGCGTGTGCTCGACGTCATGCACGGCAACCTGGACATGGACATCCGCTACGCCGACGCCTCCGAGCGTTTTCTGTCGGCGCTGGCCGGCATCACCGACCCCGAGGCCAAGCGCCAGACCGTGGGACGCGTGTTCATCGACGTCTTCGAGGAGCAGGCGCGGACCCTGGGCGATATCGAGTTTCTGGCTCAAGGGACGCTCTACCCGGACGTGATCGAGTCCACAGCCCACGACACTGTGGCGAGCGCCGCCAAGATCAAGACCCACCACAACGTGGGTGGGCTGCCGCCGGGCCTGCGCTTCCGGCTCATCGAGCCGCTGCGCTATCTCTTCAAGGACGAGGTGCGGGCGGTGGGCGCTGAGCTGGGGCTGCCTGAGGACATGGTCCAGCGCCAGCCCTTCCCGGGACCCGGCCTGGCGATCCGCTGCCTTGGACCGGTGACCCGCGAACGGCTGGACGTGCTGCGCGAGGCCGACTGGATCGTGGTCGACGAGATCAAGAAGGCCGGTCTCTACCGGCAGGTCTGGCAGTCGTTTGCGGTCCTGACGCCGCTCTCCACGGTGGGCGTGATGGGGGACGGCCGCACCTACGCCAACGTGGTCGCGGTGAGGATCGTGACCAGCGAGGACGCCATGACCGCAGACTGGGCGCGGGTGCCCTACGAGGTGCTGGGCATGATCAGCAACCGCATCGTCAACGAGGTGCAGGGCGTCAACCGCGTGGTCTACGACATCACCTCGAAGCCGCCTGGGACCATCGAGTGGGAGTGAGCGTGTTTCGCGACGCAAGGCGGTCCCCTCCCCGCGTCGCGGGGAGGGCGGAGGGTGGGGCAGGCTGAGCTGAGCCTCGAGCTGGCGGGGCTGATCGCCCTGGCGATCTTCGGAATCGCCTTCTACGTGGCGGTCCGGGTCTGGGTGGGGCGAGCACGCAGCGGGGACGAGGACAGATGAAGATCCTCGTGGTCGGCTCCGGCGCGCGGGAGCATGCGATCGCCTGGAAATGCGTGCAGTCGGAGCTCACCACGCGCGTCTACTGCGCGCCCGGCAACGGCGGCACCGGCGGCCTGGCGCGCAACATCCCTGTCCAGGCCGACGACGTCGCGGGCCTGGTCCGCTTCGCCAAGAAGGAGCGCATCGGCCTGGCGATCCTCGGCAATGACG
>VBEO01000142.1 GCA_005881825.1 Chloroflexota bacterium
CAGACCGGCAGCTAGACCCGCGCCGGCGGCCCACGTCACGCGGCGCCTGGATTCCCGCGCCCGCATCAGCGCCCAGGCCATTACCACGGGCAGCGTCACAGACCAGAAGTGATGGGGCTCGTAGAAGAGAAATGTGGCCGTCCAGGTGCCGTACAGGGTGGCGGCCACCGCGGCCGCGGCGCTCGGCACGCAACGCCTGGCCGTGTCCCAGAGGGCGGCGACTGTGAGCAGGACGCTCATGGCCGTGAGCAGGCGGGCTGGGGGGTAGGCGACGCCGGTTGCCTTGAACAGCGCCGCGTAAAGGCCGACGGCCCCCGGTGGCGTGGCCAGCAGGAAATCGCGGTAAGGCGTGCGGCCGGCGGCCCACGCCGAGGCGTTGGCGAAGGTCAGCCCGTCGTCGGAGATGGCGCTGACCCAGAGCAGGCGCTGCCACAGCGCGACCCCGGTGGCCGTCAGGGGCAAGAGCAGCCAGCCGAGCGAGCGAGCGGCCATGGGGCCCGCTAGCTGAACGAGATCAGCTGACCCGGGCCTTGCGCTCCTGCGGTTGAGGTCCAGTCCACTTCGAAGCGGGCCGGAGTATACGGCCGTCCTTGGCCATGTACTCGAGGACGTGGGCGCTCCAACCGACCACCCGGGAGGCTGCGAAGACGCAGGTGAAGAAGTCGACCGGGAAACCCGCGCCGTCCAGCACCGCCGCCGACCAGTAGTCGACGTTGGTGGCGTTGGGGCGCTCGGGATGGCGTTCGTGCAGCTCGCGCAAGGCGACCTCCTCGACCTTGAACGCCACCGGGTAGTACTCGGGGTTGGCGATCTTGGCCAGGTCGCGCAGGATCCGGGCGCGGGGGTCGTAGGTCCGGTAGACGCGGTGCCCGAAGCCCATCAGCCGGCCGTGGGCGTTGAGGGTGTCGGTCACGAACTTCTCGGCCTTGTCGGCCCCACCGACCTTCTCGACCATGCGGTGGGCCGCGGTGGCGGCGCCGCCGTGTGCGGGGCCTTTGAGGGCGGCGATGGCGCCCACCAGCGCCGAGCAGAGGTCGGTGCCCGTCGAGGCGATCACCCGCGCTGCGAAGGTGGAGGCGTTGAGGCCGTGGTCGGCGAGCAGGACCAGGTAGGTCTCCAGCCAGCGCGCGCGCTCGGTGTCGGGCGGCTCGCCCGTCATCATGTGCTGGAAGTTGGCCGCGTGGCCGAGCTTGGGATCGGGATCTACCCAGTCCTGGCCCTGGCTCTGGCGGTAGAAGGCGGCGATGATGGTCGGCGTCACCGCCGTGTAGGCGATGGCGTCCTCGAGCGAGGGCTTGGGCACCCCCGGCCGCGCGCCCTGAGCCGAAAGCCCCGTGCGCAGCGCGTCCATGGGATCGGCGTCCTTGGGAATGCCCTTCAGGGCGGCCCTGGCCGCCGCGTTGAGGGTCCGCTTGGCCACCAGCTGCGACTTGAGCTGGGCCAACTCCTTGGCGTCGGGCAGCTTCCCGTTCCAGAGCAGGTAGGCGACCTCCTCGAAAGAGGCGTCCTCGAGGTCCTGGATCAGATAGCCGCCCCGGTAGATCAGGCGGCCGCCCTGGCCGTCGACCTCCGAGATCTCGGTCTCGGCCGCGACCACCCCCTCCAGTCCGGGGACGTACTCGCCCATCTGGCTCAAGTGTAGGACGGGTTCAGTGCCGGTGAGGTTTGTGCTCGTGGGAGGTGGTCCCGGGGTCCATGTGCACGTCCAGGCGCGCCAGGTCGAGCCTGTGGCCGACTTCGTGCTCGACCTCCTGGGCCACCTCGTGGGCTTGGCGCAGCGTGGCGTCGGCGTCACAGTCGATGTGCATCACCGCCCAGAGCTCGCGGCCCACCCAGCGCGCCCGCACGTCATGCACTGCGAGCACGCCCTGGACGCCCCGTGCGGCCTCGGAAATCTCGTCGACCAGATGCGGATCGACGGCGTCCAGCATCCGGTCGAAGAGCTTGCGGACGGTGCCGGCCAGCACGTAAACGATCGCCAAAGTGATCAGGACTCCGGCGATGGGGTCGGCCAGGCGCAGCCCGAGCCCGGCCAGCCCGATGCCGGCGAAGGCGCCTGCCGAAACCAGGGCATCGACGCGTGAGTGCACGCCGTCCGCCTCCAGGGCGGGTGAACCCAGTCCGCGGCCGACCCGGATCTTGTACTCGGAGACCGCCAGGTTGCCGGCCACACCGGCCGCGGCGGCCAGCAGGCCGAAGGCGATGTTGCCGTAGGTCTCGACCACGAAGAACTTGCGCACGGATTCCGCAAAGGCGAGCAGCGCCGTGACCACGATCACCAGCACGATCACCAGGGTCGCCACATCCTCGATGCGCCCGAATCCGCTGGGGTAGCGGCGGGTGGCGGGCCGCCGGGCGATCGCGAAGGAGGCCAGCAGCACCAGCGTGGTCAGGACGTCGCCGGAGTTGTGCAGGCCGTCGGCGAGAACACTGGCCGAGCGGCTGGCGATGGCGGCCGCCACCTCCAGCGCGGCGGCAACGGCGAGGACGACCGCGCTGAGCACGACCGCGCGCACGGCGTCGCGGTTGTCGTAGACGGCGCCGTGGTCGTGCGCATGGCCGCCGCCCACGTAGATTGATGGTAAGGATGCGCCCGGCCGCCCTTGCCGCCGCACTGATGGCGGCTTTGTTCCTGGCGGTGGCCGCCGCCGGCGCCCCGCACGTCCTCCGCGGATCCGTCGCGCGCGGGCCGGTCCCTGTCCCCTCAGCGGAGGTGGCGGCCGTTTCGCCGGGCGTCTCGCCGGGCGTCTCGCCGGCGCCCACCCGGATCCCGCAGCCGTCCGCCCGCATCGGTGCGGGCATGGCCTTCGACGCTGCCCGTGGCGCCACCGTCCTCTTCGGCGGCTCGGCGGCGGCCGGCCAGCTGGACGACACCTGGACCTTCAACGGCAAGGCCTGGACCCTGCGAACGACTTCGGTCGTGCCCCGCGCGCGCGACCTCCCGGGAGTGACCTACGACGCCGCCCGCGCCCAGACCCTGCTTTTTGGCGGTCGCGCCGGCCAGGCGCCGCTGGCCGACACCTGGACCTGGGACGGGGCCGCCTGGAATCAGCTCCATCCTGCCCACCAGCCGCCGGCCCGCTATGGCGCGCTGCTCGCCTACTACCCCTCCACCGGCGCGGCGATCCTCTACGGCGGGGTCGGCTTGAGCGGGGTGCTGCACGACACCTGGGGATGGACGGGCAGCGACTGGCAGCCGGTGGTGGACGCCGGGGCGCCGGCGGTCGGGGAGGGCGGCAGCATGGCCTATGACGCGCGTCAGGCCCGGCTGCTGGCCGTGGGCGACGACGGCTACTGGAGCTTCGTGGGCGGGCGCTGGATTCGGGTCGACAACACCCCGGCCGGCCTGCCCACCAGCTTTGCCGCGGCCGTTTACGACAACGACGTCAACTCGATCCTGCTCTTCGGCGGGCAAGGTGCCGGGGGACCGTCCAGCGACCTCTGGGCGTTCGACGGCCGCCGATGGGAGAAGCGTGACGCCGCCTCTCCGCCGCCCCCGCGGGCGCACCCGGCGCTGGCCTACGACGACAAGGAGGGGGCGCTGGTGGTGTTCGGGGGAGCGGCCGCGGGCGGCGCCCCGCTGGGCGACACCTGGCTCTGGACGGCGAAGGACGGCTGGCGCAGCGTTTCGTAGGGGAGGGGCTTGCCCCTCCCGCGCTGGTACGGCGGGCGGGGCAAGCCCCGCCCCTACGAATTTGTTTAGACCATTCCCAGTTCCCAGCGGGCGTCTTCGGACATGCGCTCGGGGGACCAGGGCGGCTCGTACGTCAGCTCCACGCCGGCGTCTTTGATGCCGTTCAGCTGGAGGAGATGGTCGCGCACGTCGGTCATCACCTCTCCGGCCATCGGGCAGCCGAGGGCGGTCAGCGTCATCTTGACGTCGACCCGCTCGGGCTGGATCTTGACGTCGTAGACGAGGCCCAGGTCGACGATGTTGACCGGGATCTCGGGGTCGTAGCACTCGCGCAGGACTTCGACCACGTCCTCCTCCCGCACCTGCGCGCCCTCGGCGCGCTCGAAGGTGATGGCAGCGGCTTCAGCGCTCACGAGGGTTTCTCCAGGGGCAGGCCGGCCTCACGCCAGGCCTTGGTCCCGCCGCGGAAGTTGACGACGTCGTTGACGCCGAGGGCGAGGGCCATCTCAGAGGCCACCGCGCTGCGCTCTCCGACCTCGCAGACGAAGATGGTGCGGTCGTCGAAGTTCTGGTTCGGGCCTTTGGCAATGATCGACGCCAGCACGCGATGCTGGGCGCCCGGCAGGTGGCCGCGCTGCCATTCCCAATCCTCGCGCACATCGACCACGTGGTAGCCCTCGTCCATCAATTTTCGGATGTCGTCCAGCTTGAGGTCGCGGATGCCTTGCTGCGTGCTCACGTACTACTCGTCCTCCTGGCTGAGGCCGTAAGCCCCGACCTTCAACACCTTCAATGCCAGCAGCGCGCACTTGAGGCGCGCGGGCGAGATCTCGATGCCCAGCTCCTCGAGCACGTCCTGCTTGCCGATCTCCCGCGCGTCCTCCAGGGACATGCCCTTCAGCCGCTCCGTGAGCAGTGAGGCGGAGGCCTGCGAGATCGCGCAGCCGCGGCCGTGGAAGCGCACATCGTCGATCACGCCGTCGCGTGTCTTGATATCCATCCCCACCACGTCGCCGCACAGCGGGTTGTTCTCCTCGTGAGAGATGTCCGCGTCCTCCAGGCGCCCGAAGTTGCGCGGGTTCTTGTAGTGGTCGAGGATGTACTCGCGGTACATCTGGTCTGCCATCAGGCGAAGATCCTCTGCGCCTCTTTCAACCCCGCCAGCAGGCGATCGATTTCGGCGCGCTCGGTGTAGAGGAAGAAGGAGGCGCGCACGGTGCCCGCCACGTCGAGCCGGTGCATCAGCGGCTGCGTGCAGTTGTGGCCCGAGCGTACGCACACGCCGGTGCGATCCAGGATGGTGGAGACGTCGTGCGGGTGGATGCCGGCCACGTCAAAGGACAGCACGCCGGCTTTGTCGGGGCCCGGCGGCGGGCCGAAGATGCGCACGCCGTCCAGCTCCGAGAGCGACTCGTAGGCGTAGTCGGTGAGCGCGTCCTCGTGCGCGCGCATGGCCGGGTAGCCGAGGCCCTGCAGGTAGTCGATCGCAGCGCCCAAGCCGATCACCTCGGCGATGGCCTGGGTGCCCGCCTCGAACTTGTGCGGCGGCTCCCTGAAGGTGGTGCCCTCCAGACGCACCGCGCTGATCATCTCGCCACCGGCCAGGAACGGCGGCATGGCGTCCAGCAGGGCGCGCTTGCCATACAACACGCCTACGCCCGTTGGCCCGCACATCTTGTGCGAGGAGAAGGCGTAGAAGTCGACGTCGGCGGCCTGCACGTCGAAGCCGAGGTGGGGGGCGCCCTGCGCACCGTCGACCACCACCAGCGCACCGGCAGCATGTGCCTCGGCGGTCAATTCCTTGACGGGATTCACAGTGCCCAGCGTGTTGGAGACGTGCGTGAAGGCGACCAGCCGCGGCTCCTGACGCAGCAAGGCGTCGAACTGGTCTCGGCGTAGGCGGCCCTGCTCGTCGATGTCGACGAACTCCAGGCGCGCCTGCTTCTCCTGGGCCAGCAGCTGCCACGGCACCAGGTTGGAGTGGTGTTCCATCACCGTGCAGACGATGAGGTCGCCGGCCTTGAGGTTGGTGCGCCCCCAGGAGTACGCGACCAGGTTCAGGCCGGCCGTGGTTCCGGAGGTGTAGACGATTTCGTTCTTGGAGCGCGCGTTGATGAAGACGCGAACCTTTTCGCGCACCGCCTCGAACTCGGCGGTCGCCTGCTCGGACAGCTTGTACGCCGCGCGCTCGACGTTGGCGTTGTACTGGCGGTAGTACTCCTCCATCTTCTGCACGACCTGGTTGGGCCGCTGCGAGGTGTTGGCGGAGTCCAGGTAGGCGACCCCGGTTTCGAAAATCGGGAAGTCGCGGCGGATGGCCGTCACGTCAAGCGGGGCCCCCGCCGGATCGCCAGATCCGGTGGGGTGCTCATAGATCGACGTAGACATGCTCATCCTCCACCTTGACTTGATAGACCGCCACCGGCTCGACCGCGGGCAGCGCGTTGGGCTTGCCTGTGCGGAGGTCGAATCGCGAACCGTGCTGCGGGCATTCGATCTCCAATCCCCAAACCTCGCCCATGGAGAGCGAGAAATCCTCGTGCGAGCAGATGTCGTTGATGGCGTACCAGTCGCCGTCCTCCGCGTGCACCAGGCAGATGGGCGTGCTCTCCACGTCCACCAGCTTCTGCGAGTCCGGCGGCACGTCGTTCACGGAAGCGACCCGGTGCCATGTCACCCCAGGCGGGCTTCGAGCTCCGACTCAACCAGCTCGCGCGCCTGGCCAACCGGGATGCGATCCAGCACCTGGCCGAAGAAGCCGTGCACGATCATCCGCTCGGCGCTCGCCCGCGGGATGCCGCGGCTCTCCAGGTAGAAGACGTGCTCGGGGTCGACGGGCGCGATGGTGGCGCCGTGGGTGCAGCGCACGTCGTTGTTCATGATCTCCAGCATCGGTATCGAGTAGGCGTTGGCGGACTTGGACAGCAGCAGGTTGCGGTTGGCCTGGTAGGCATCGGAGCGGCGGGCGCCCTTCTCGATGCGGATCAGGCCCGCGTACACGCTGCGCGCGGTGTCGCGCAGCGCGCCTTTGAAAAGCAGGTCGGAGGTGGTGTCGCCGACCACGTGCGACTGCAGCGTGTGGTAGTCGAAGAACTGGCCGCCGGACCCGAAGAACAGTCCCTTCAGCTCGGCGCTGGCGCCGGGACCGTGCAGCACCGCTTCGACGCGGGTCTTGGCGAAGCGGCCGCCGAGGCCGACGTTGACGACGCGCACGGTGGACTCCTGCTCCGCGATCACTTTCTGGTCGGCGAACTGCCAGGCGTGGTTGCCCCAGCGCTGCAGCGACACGTAGCCGACGTTGGCGCCGCGGCCGGCGAACACCTCGACCGAGCCGCTGGTCAGCGAGGGCGTCTCCAGGGTCGGCGAGAGGAACTCGTCGATGTAGTTGAACTGCGAGCCATCGCCGGCCACGATCAGGGTGTGCGGCAGCACCGCCGCCCCGCCGCCGGACGACCAGAACTGGCTGACGAACGGCTTCTCCACGCTCACGCCATTGGGGACGTAGAGGAAGGTGCCGCCGCTGAAGAGCGCGCCATGCAACGCCGACAGCTTGTCGCGTTCCGGATCGACGCCTTTGAACAGGTGCTGCTCCACCAGCTCCGAGTGCTCGCGAGCGGCCTGCGAGAGCGGCATGAAGAGCACGCCCTTGGCGGAGAGCTCGGGCCCGACATCGACCTGGCCGGGCTCGGAGCCGCGCTGGCGCAGCACCGCGGCCGCGTCTTCGATGGAGTCTGCGGGGGCGCCGCCGTTGGCTGGCTCCCACGCCTCGAAGACCGCGAGGTCGAGGCCCTTCAGGTTGGTGCGCCGCCACTCCTCCTCGGAGCGGGAGGGCATCGGCAGCCGCTCGTAGGCGGCCCACGACGCGCGCCGGCGGACGCGGACCCATTCCGGCTCGCCGTGGAGAGAGGCAAGCTCCTCCACGGCCTTGAGGCTAAAGCTCATTACCCGACCGACCCCTCCATCTCGAGCTGGATGAGGCGGTTGAGCTCGACCGCGTACTCCAGCGGCAGCTCCTTGGTGAAGGGCTCGATGAAGCCGTTGACGATCATGGTCTCGGCCTCCACCAGCGGGATGCCGCGGCTCATCAGGTAGAAGAGCTGCTCGTCCGAAACCTTGGAGACAGTGGCCTCGTGCCCGATGTTGACCTGGTTCTCGTCGCACTCGATGTACGGATAGGTGTCGCTGATCGAATCGTCGTCGAGCAGCAGCGCGTCGCACTTCACGAACGACTTCACGTCATGCGCGCCCTTGTGCACCTTGACCAGTCCGCGGTACGACGTGCGCCCGCCGGCCTTGCTGATCGACTTGGAGGTGATGGTCGAGGTCGTATGCGGCGCGACGTGCACCATCTTGCCGCCCGCGTCCTGGTGCTGGCCCTTGCCCGCGAAGGCGATCGAGAGCACGTCGCCCTTGGCGCCGGGTTCCATCAGATAGACGGACGGATACTTCATGGTGATCTGCGAGCCCAGGTTGCCGTCGACCCATTCCATGGTCGCGTCCTGGTAGGCGACCGCGCGCTTGGTGACCAGGTTGAACACGTTCGTCGACCAGTTCTGGATCGTGGTGTAGCGGCAGCGGGCGCCCTTCTTGACGATGATCTCGACCACAGCGGAGTGGAGGGAATCGGTCGTGTAAATCGGCGCCGTGCAACCCTCGATGTAGTGGACGAAGGAGTCCTCGTCGCAGATGATCAGCGTGCGCTCGAACTGGCCCATGTTCTCCGCGTTGATGCGGAAGTAGGCCTGCAGCGGGATGTCGACGCGCACGCCCTTGGGCACGTAGATGAATGACCCGCCGGACCAGACGGCGGTGTTGAGCGCTGAGAACTTGTTGTCCGCCGGCGGGATCACCGTGCCGAAGTACTCCTTGAAGATCTCCGGGTGTTCCTTGAGCGCGGTGTCGGTGTCGAGGAAGATGACGCCCTTCTGCTCGAGCTCCTTGTGCAGGGAGTGGTAGACGACCTCCGACTCGTACTGCGCCGACACGCCGGCCAGGAACTTGCGCTCCGCCTCCGGCACCCCCAGGCGGTCGAAGGTGCGCTTGATGTCATCGGGCACGTCGTCCCAGGACTTGCCCTGCTCTTCGGTGGACTTGAGGAAATAGAAGATGTTCTCGAAGTCGATCACCGAGAGATCGGCGCCCCACTCGGGCATCGGCTTCTTGCGGAAGATGTCCAGCGAGCGCAGACGCATCTTGGTCATCCACTCGGGCTCGCCCTTCATGAACGAGATCTCGCGCACGATCTCCTCGTTCAGGCCGCGCTTGGCCTTGAAGACGAACTTCTCGGGATCGAAGAAGCCGTACTTCTCCTTGTAGTCATCGCCGACGTTGATCTGGGGAACGGTCGTCGCCATGCTTATGCCTCCTCCTGTCCGGAGAGTTGGCCGGCGGCGACCGGCTCCTCCTTGACGCCCCACTCGGCGTAGCCGGTGGTCTCCAGCTGGTCCGCGACCTCGGGGCCACCCGAGCGCACGATGCGGCCGTCGACCAGGACGTGCACGAAATCGGGCTTCACGTGCTCCAGGATCCGCGTGTAGTGGGTGATGATAAGCACGCCCAACTCGGGCCCGCGCAGCGCGTTGACCGCCTCGCTGACGTACTTGATGCTGTCGATGTCGAGACCGGAATCGGTCTCGTCCAGGATCGCGATCTCCGGCTTGAGCACGGCCATCTGCAGGATCTCCGCGCGCTTCTTCTCGCCGCCCGAGAAACCGTCGTTGATGTAGCGCGACAAGAAGCTGTCGTCCATGCGCAGCGTGTGCATGGAGTCCTTGAGCAGGGCGCGGAACTCCTTGGGTGTGATGGCCTTCGTCTTGTCCTTGCCGTCGTAGCCGCGCTTGGCGTTCAGCGCCGTGCGCAGGAAGTTGGCCATCGTGATGCCGGGCACCACGGTCGGGTACTGGAACGCCAGGTACATGCCCAGGCGCGCACGCTCGTCGGGCGCCAGCTCGAGCACGTTCACGCCCTTGAAGCGCACTTCGCCGCCAGTCACCTCGTAGGCCGGATGGCCCATCAACGCCTGCGAGAGCGTGGACTTGCCGGAGCCGTTGGGGCCCATCACGGCGTGGACCTGGCCCTTGTCGACGTCCAGCGTGACGCCCTTCAGGATCTCGCGCCCCTCGACGCTGACCCGCAAATCCCTGATCTCGAAATCCGCCATCTCTCTCCTTACCTTGGTTTGATCTCGTAGGTGCAGTTGGCATCGGCCCCGGCCATCCAGGCCGTGCGCTCGACGTCGGCTCCCAGCAGCCGCTCGTACATGTCCTGCTCGTGCCGGCAGGGGTGGCCGGCCTTGGCCGCCACGTCCTGGATCGGGCAGTTGCAGTGCCGCAGGGCCAGCTTGCCGCCGGGCCCTTCGACCACCTCAGTCATGTGGCCTGCCTCTGAGGCTAGCCGCGCCAGCTCGCGCACTCGGCCCTCAAAGTCGAGACCGGCCAGGCGCGCCGCGTACTCAGCCTCCAGGCGTGCCGCGCGGGCGCGAAAGAAGCGATCCAGTTGGTCCGACTCCATGAAGTCGACCAGCTCGGATGCCAGCTCGCGGTGGGCGTGCGGGAAGAGCTCGGTGGCGGCTGCGGTCAGCCGATAGCGGTGCTCGGGGCGGCCGGGGCCGTCGTGAGTCTGGCCGTTCGGAACGCGCTCGATGAGCCCGCGAGCCTCCAGGCCCTCGACGTGCCGCAGCGCGCCCTGCTTGGTGACCTCCATGCGCTCGGCCAGCTCGGCCAGGCTGGCCTCGCCGCGGACCTTGAGCAGCACGAGGATGGCTTCCTTCCGCTCCACTGCTATGAGTCTACCCTTTTATCAACACCGGCATTGATAAACGTAGCTCCTCCCCATTCATGGGGAGGTCCTGCCCGGAGGGCAGGGGAGGGGGCCGCGCGACCCCCTCCGCCTCGCTGTACTCGGCACCTCCCCGCGAGCGGGGAGGAGTTTTCTCCTATCCTCCGCAGCGATGCGGCGGATCCTGGGCCACGGGTGGTGGCTCCTCGTGATCGCTGCCGCGGCCGGCCTGGCGGCCGCCTACCTTGCCTACCCGATGGTTTTTCCGAGCGCGGTGCACGGCTGCTCCCCCTGGAACTTCCCGATCCCGCCGGGCGCGCGCCTGGTCCAGAGCCAGGCCACCGGGAACGAGTGCATGGTCGAGTGGAACGTCCCCGGCAAGCCGGAGGCCGCCTTCGCCTGGTACGACTCCAACCTGGCCTCCTCCGACTTCGTGGTCATAGATCGCCCGGAGGGCGGCGGGCGCCTGGGCATCGTGGGCAGGTACAGCGGCGCCCAGCACGGCACCCTCACCTTCGCCGACTCGGCCGCGGGTGGCGCCCAGGTCGACCTGGACCTGACCACCGAGCACTGATGGAGCTGACCGGCCTGCCGCCCGAAGAGCTGGAGGGCCGCATCGAAGAGGTGCGCGCGCGCATGCGGCCGGTGGAGGCCGAGCTGGCGGCGCTGCGCGCCGAGCGCGACGTGCTCCTGACGGAGCGCCGCCGGCGGGAGCGGCTGGAGCACCGGGAGGGGCGGGCGGCGCTCAAGGAGCGCATGCGCGCGGGCGCGCTGCCGACGGTGGCCGACCTGGTGGCCGGCTCCGAGGAAGGTTCCCTTGACGACTACACCTACAACCTCAAGACCGGCGGGGAGGTGCGGCTCGGCTTCCCGGGCGCCCGTGCCCAAACCCTGTCCTTCACGGACGGGAAGCAGCTCGCGCAGGCCAAAGACCTGGCGGACGCGGCGCGCCATTTCGCCGCCGGCTGGGAGCTCGGCAGCCCCGGCCGGCCGGGCGTTCGAGTGCACTTCCCGGGCACCCGCCAGGAGCGCCTGGTGGACCCCACGGAAGTCTTCGCCAGGCCGCGCACCCCCTGATAGCCTTGCTGTTATGAAAAGCAGCGCGATGCGGAAGAAAGGCGACAGCGCCCTCAGCGAGCTCCAGCGGACTTACGAGATGCTCCGGGACCAGCTGGCCGACCGCCTCGACGAGATCGACACGCGCGCGTTGGGCAATCGCGCCTACTCCTACTCCCGTGACCTGCGCAAGCGCGTGGAGGACCGAGTGCGGCCCCAGCCCAAGCGCCGGGTCCCCTTCGCCGCCATCGTTCTACTGGGGGCTGCCCTCGGCATCGGCTTCCTCCTCTACGACCGGCGCCGCCGGGACATGGTCCAGGGCCGCCTCACCCAGCTCCGAGTGCGCACCCAGGAGCGGATCGCGCCGGGCGTCGGCAGCGGGCTGACGGGCGCCGTCGACAACGTGATGGGCAAGGTTCGCGGAGGCTCCGTGGAGCTCGACGAGCAGCGCCTGAAGAGCGAGGTGGAGGCTGCGATCGCGGGCGCCGGCGAAGGTGGGGCTTTGCCGGAGGGGATGCAGGTCGCCGTCGAAGGCCGCACGGTCTATCTGCGGGGCACGGTCGACCCGGGCACCGCTGACCAGGCCGCGGTGCGGGCTCAGTCGGTGGAGGGCGTCGCCGCCGTCGTCAATCTGACCGCCGCCCCTCAGCAGCAACCCGCGACGACCGGCTCCTCGAAACGCAGTAGCTCCTAGGCACAAGCCATCAGAGCTCGCCGCCCAGCGCGGCGAGCCCTCGTACGTCTGGCGCGCCGGGCAGGAGCGCCGCCTGGCCATGATCCGGCAGGCCGCGCCGGACCTGGCCTCGGCGCGGGTCCTCGACGACGGCTGCGGGATCGGCGCCTACGTCGAGCGCCTGCGCCCCCTGGCGCGGGAGGTCTGGGGGCTCGACTTCGAGTCCGAGCGGGTGGCCGAGGCCGCCCGCCGGCTGGGTCCCGAGCGTCTGCTGGTCGCCGCCGCCGAGGCGCTGCCCTTCGGCGACCGCAGCTTCGACCTGGTGCTCTCCAACGAGGTCATAGAGCACGTCGCCGACGACCGCCGGGCGGTGGCCGAGATGGTCCGCGTGCTGCGCCCGGGCGGGAGGGCGGTGCTCTTCTGCCCCAACCGCTGGTATCCGGTCGAGCAGCACGGGATCTACTGGCGCGGGACCTACCGCTTCGGCAACATCCCTTTGGTCAACTACCTTCCCGATCCGCTAAGGGACCACCTCGCACCCCACGTGCGCGCCTACACCGCTCCCGGCTTGCTGAAACTTTTCGACGGCCTGCCCGTTCAGGTGATGTCGCACGAGCGCATTTATGGGGGCTACGACAACCTGGTTGCCCGCTTTGGGGTAGCCGCGCGCGCCCTCCGCACCGCGGTCCAGGGCGCAGAGCGGAGCCCGCTGCAGGTTTTCGGCTTGTCGCACCTGCTGGTGGTGCGGAGAATCGATTAGTCGGCCCGGTCCGACGAGATAAGATCCCGAGCGCACTCCCAGCTTGAGAGCTCCCGCACGTCTTAAGACCAAGTCCGGGCACCGGCCGCGGGCCCGGCTCCACGCCTCCTGGTCGCCCATCGGCCAGCGTGAGAAGCGCACCACCGCCGTGCGCGTGGTCGGCGTGCTGCTGGGGTTGGTGATGGCGATCGGGCTGGCCGCGGACGCCTATGCCGAGTCCTTCCTGGGCTCGCTGCCTGACATCAAGGGCCTGGACGCCTCAAGCCTCGGCGGCGACTTCTTCATCACCGACCGCAACGGCAAGCTGCTGGCCGACGTCACCGACCAGGGCAACCGGAAGATCTACGTCCATCTGACCGACGTGGCGCCGGTGATGAGCCAGGCCACGGTCGCCATCGAGGACAAGAACTTCTGGACCAACCCCGGCTTCGACCCCGAGGCCATCGTGCGCACGGCGCTCAGCAACTTCCGCTCGCGGACCATCACGGGCGGCGCGTCCACCATCACCCAGCAGCTCGCCAAGCAGCTCTTCCTGACGCCCGATCAGACCTATGAGCGCAAGGCCAAGGAGCTGGTGCTGGCCTACGAGCTCACCAAGGCCTACTCCAAAGACCAAATCCTGGAGCTGTACATCAACCGCAGCTACTACGGCGCCCAGTCGTACGGAGTTCAGGCGGCTGCCCAGACCTACTTCCACAAGGATGCCAAGACGCTCGACCTGGCCCAGGCGGCGATGCTGGCCGGTCTACCCCAGGCCCCCGCCCAATGGAGCCCGATCGTCAACCCCGAGGCTTCCAAGGCCCGGCAGCGCGAGGTCCTCAACGCCATGGTCCGCCTCGGCTACATCACACCCGAGGACCTGGCCAAGGCCTACGACGAGAAGCTCGACATCTACGGGCCGGTCACCAACTGGCTGGCGCCCCACTTCGTCGACTACGTGCTCAAGGAGCTGGAGCAGCTCGGCTTCAAGCCCGGCCAGGAGCAGCTGGTGGTGCGCACCACGCTCGATCTCAACAAGCAGAGCCTCGCCGAGAAGGTTGTCCGCGACAACCTCAATGCCAACAAAGGACGCGACCCGGGTGGTCTCCTCAGTTCCTCGCTGATCTCCATGGACCCCAAAACGGGCCAGATCGTGGCCATGGTCGGGTCGCCCGACTACAACGGTCCGGCCGGCAAGTTCAATTTCACCACCACCTACCGCAACCCAGGTTCCTCGGTGAAGCCGTTCACCTACGGCGCTGTGATCAATTCGCGCAAGGCGACCATGGACACCCCGATCGCAGACGGCCCCAGTCCGCTGGTGATCAGCCAGGGTGCGGGGCAGGAGCCGTACAAGGTCTTCAACTACGACCATGGCACGCACGGCGTGCAGCCGCTGCGGGTCGCGCTGGCCAGCTCGCTGAACATTCCCGCGGTGAAGGCCGAGCTCTCGATCGGAGTGCCTGCGGTGCTCGATTTCTGGCGCAACCTCGGCCTCCGGCCCTGGGATGCCAGCGGTGATCCCAATGGGCCCGTCTACAACTACGGTGCAGCCCTCACCCTGGGGGGGTATCCGATCACCACCCTGCAGGAGGTCAATGCGCTCTCGGTCTACGCCAACATGGGCGTGTATCACCCCGCCGAGGCACTGCTCTCGGTCACAGACGTGCACGGGCAGGCGCTGTACCAGGCCAACCCCGAGGCCAGCAAGCGCCAGGCCATCGACCCCGGGGTGGCCTTCATCATCGCCTCCATCCTCAGCGACGACAACAACCGGGCGCTGATCTTCGGCCACAACAGCCCGCTGCACATGTCCGACCACACTTCGGCGGCCAAGACCGGCACCACGGAGAACTTCAAGGACGCGTTGACCATCGGCTTCACGCCGGACATCGCGACCGTGGTCTGGGTGGGCGACATCCTCGACCTCAACCACACCATGTTCAACGGCTCGGACGGGGTGTTCGTGGCGGCGCCGGCCTGGCACACATATATGGAAGGCGTGCTCAGCGGCGTTCCCGACAAGTGGTACTCGCCGCCCTCCGACGTGGTGAAGGGGCCGGGCAACAGCTGGTACTTGAACGACACCCAGAAGGTCGACAAGCTGCCCAACGACAACCCCACGCCTGTCCCGCCGCCGCCGGACTACGGGATCCCGCCCGACCCCGGCGCGCCTCGCTCTCAGCCGGTGCCCACGCCGTCGCCTTCGCCCTCCCACGGTCCGAGTCCGCACCCCTAGGCCCTCCGTACAATCGGGCCGCGTGCCCAGCATCGACCTCTCCGTAGCTGTCGAGGAGCTACCGGGCTCCCAGCTGAGCCTGACCCTGGAGATCCCCCAGGCCGAGGTCGACAAAGCCTTCGACCGCGCGCTCCAGCGCTTTCAGTCCAAAGCCAAGATCGAAGGTTTTCGACCCGGGAAGGCACCCCGCGAGATCGTTGAGGCCCGCGTGGGCGCGGTCGCGCTCCGCGAGGAGGCGATCGAGATCCTGGTGCCCGAGGTGGTCCAGCAGGTCCTCGTCGACAAAGGCATCGAGGGCATCGAGCGCCCGCGGGTGGAGATCGCCGACTTCGAGCGCGGCCAAGACGCCCACTTCACAGCCAAGGTCACCGTCTACCCCGAGGTCGCGCTGCCCGACCTCGACCAGCTCCAGGTCGAGCGTCCCCAGGCAGCGGTCACGGACGAGATGGTGGAGCGCCGGCTGGAGGAGCTGCGGGGGCAGCTGGCCGAGATCACGCCGGTGGAGCGGCCGGTCCAGGCGGGCGACCTGGTGGTGGCCGACATCGACGTCACGGTCGACGGCGA
>VBEO01000150.1 GCA_005881825.1 Chloroflexota bacterium
CGACGTACCGCCCCAAGCCCATCGCGCCACCTCCCACCGTTGGTAGGTGTCCACGATGTCCTGAGACATCTGTCCACTATCTGGTGAAACCGCACACCCGCGCCGGCACCACTTGCGCGAGTTCAAGTGTCAGCTATTGGTTGAGGGGCTCAGCAGCTTGCCAGCAAAACTGACAGCAGACAGCTAGTCGGCTTCCTTGTCATAGCGTGGGCACCTAGCGTACGGGGTGTCGATCCGATGCGACTCGTTCGTGGTCGCGGTCGAGCGCTGGCCGCGAAGGCTGACGCTAGGAGCGCATCGGACTATGCTGCCGCCGACGGAGGCGGGGGACCAGACGGTGGCGATCTTGCCGGGGTAGCGAGCGTCGTCCGAGATCTGGTCCCCCCGGGGGAAGTTTCACAGACCGCCGTCTACCTTAGGGAAGCCTCGTTCCTGTGATTGCTTCCTTCCTTTTGGTGGCCGCGCCGGGAAGTGGGCTTCTCACCGTCTAGCTAGACGAGCGACGGAGGCCAGCGCACAGTGGTAACGGCCGAAGCCGCCTCACTTGTGAACCGATGCGAGAGATAGCCGCGTCTATCTCACAGAGATGGGCTTCGACCCCATGCCCCGCCGTCGCCGGATCTCCTCCCGAGCGCACTCGATCGCCTCGCAGCTTCAGATCCAGCGCTTTGAGCACCGCTTGGCGATCTGGCGAGCGAAGCTCGATGGTCACCAACCGTGATCGAGCGCGGGCGGGTATGGCCAGAGCCTGCCGACGAAGATGACGCCGCCATCGTCATGGAGGCGATCGCCTATCTGCGCCGGATCGAGGGTTTGACCGGCAAGCAGGCCCGGGACCTGGACGCGATCCAAGTGAAAGTCGACCGGCGTCGCGAATCACGGTCCGGAGGCGACAGCCAGCAGTATGAAGCCCGGCGATTTTGAAGCCGATCGCCTAATGGGGCCACTAGGCCGAAGCGCAAAAGGCGTGGCCCTGGGTCCAGTCATTTGCGGGGGCCGTGTCCCGCGCTAGCCGCCGTTGTAGGTAACTGAAGCGGCGTCGGCGACCTGGGAGAGGGGATCACAGCCATGCAGCCGTTCGTGCTGACGCCGCTTCATTCTGTGTGACCGTGGCCCTGGCGGAGTCTTGCGACCTCGGCCTCGAAGTTGAAGTCGCAGCCGGCGAAGCCTTCCAAGCATGTGAAGGTGGCGGCCCGTCCGAACACCGCCCCGATGAAGCCGAGCAGGCTCGTGCACTGCTTGCCGCCACCGCAGCCGGCGAGGCTGATCGGTACGACTCCAGCGACACCACCCTCGCCTATCACCACTGGCAGGACAAGTCGAGCCCGTCCGGCGAGCAGTTCATCGGCGACATCGCAAACGCCTAGCTAGCGGGGAGGCGGCTCCCGGAGCCACACCTGCATGCGGCCGGCCTCCCGGTTGGCCCACGCGAAGTAGGGGATGGCGGTGAGCCGGACCGGCTCACCGTCCCCCTGCCGAACGGCCTCTGCCTCGCGGTAGAGCCGGCCGTTCCAGGCCGCCTCGGGCGGCGCCGCCCAAGCCGGGGACTCCAGCACGGTCACGCCTCCCAGCAGGTCCGGACGCCGGCTGGCCTTGATCTCCGAGCCGGCCGCGACCTCGAGGAAGCGCGGGTCGGCACCACCCACGTCAGCCTGCTCGACGCAGTAGACGAGCGGGCCGCGCGTCAGCGCCACCCGGCCCGCGTTCTCGAGCAGGCCCGGGTGCGAGGCCAGCCGGCGGACCCGCATCGGCAATGAAAGCTCGACGACGTCGCCTGGCCGCCAATCCCGGCTCAGCACTGCGTAGGTGCCCGCCTCGACCGCCACGGAGGGGTCGGCGCCGTTGACGGTGAGCCTCGCGTCGCTCGCCCAGCCCGGCACCCGCAGCCGCAGCGCAAACGTTCCCGCCGAACGCACCTCGACGCGAACATCGCCCGCCCAGGGGTAGGAGGTCTCCACTGCCAGCCTCGCCGCGCCCACGGTGGCCTGGCCGGCGGCGTACTGGTGAATCCAGACGCCCCGCTCGTCGTCGGCGCCGTACAGGTAGCCGGGAAGCGACGCCAGCGTGCGCGCGATGTTGGGCGGACAGCAGGCCACCAGGTACCAGGGGCGCCGCTTCAAGCCGCCGTTGCAGGCCAGAGGGTTGGCGTAGAAGTACTCGCGTCCATCGATTGAGACGCCCGAGAGCATTCCGTTGTAGAGGCCGGTCTCGATCAAGTCGGCGAACCGTGCTTCGCCGGTCAGCTGCAGCAGCCGCCAGTTCCACATGATCAGCGCCACGGCGGCGCAGGTCTCCGCGTAGGCGGTCTCGTTGGGCAGCTCGTAATCGCGCCCGAAGGCCTCCGAGACGTCGCGCACGCCAACCCCGCCCGTGACATAGACCTGGCCGCGCACCAGCGACTCCCAGATCCGCATCTGAGCGCTTTGCAGCGCCGGATCCGCCACCTCCAGCAGCCGGTCGGTGATGCCGCTTTGCAGGTACAGGTCGCGGACGGCGTGGCCCTCGGGCCGGTCGCGCTCCCGGAGGGGCCGGTGGTCCTGGTTGTAGTCCGCCGAGATCCAGCCCGCGTACGGCTCGCCCAGGCGCTTGTGCCCGCGGGCGTCGATCTGAAAGCACGCCTGCTCCAGGTAGCCAGCGTCGCCGGTTTCGCGGTAGAGCTCGACCAGGGCCATCTCGATCTCGGGGTGGCCGTCCGGCCGGTCGAGCTTGCCCCGCCCCTCGCCGAAGGTGGCGCAGATCAGGTCGGCGAAGCGGCGCGAGATCCCCAGCGCCCGGTCCGAGCCGGTCACTCGATGGTGGGCGACCGCGGCCTGGAAGAGGTGTCCGGCGCAGTACAGCTCGTGCGCCTCGCCGTCGCTCCAGCGCTGGCCGCGCAGCCCCCGCACAAACGGCGAGAAAAGGTAGCCGTCCGGCTCCTGGGCCTGCTCCAGCAGCTCGAGGATGGCGTCCACCCGCTCGACCAGCCAGGAATCCTCGTCGGTGGCCAGCTGCCAGCAGGCCGCCTCCATCCATTTGTGGACGTCGCTGTCGTTGAAGATCTTTCCGGAGCTGGAGCCGCGCTCGAGGCCCGCCGCCACACGCAGGTTGTGGAAGCGGCCGGTCTCTTCCAGCATCCGGTGCTGTTCGCGCAGGCTGACGGTGCGGTTGAGCTGCCGGCGCGGCTCCCAGAAAGTGTCGGTGAGACGCACCGCGCGGATGGGGACCGGGCGCAGCCGGGCCTGCGGGCTCAAGGAGGTGTCGACCACCGCCGTCATGTGCGGCAATGGTGGCACGCTGGTTTAGGTGGCACAGCGCATGCGGGCGGTCGTGCACGGCGACGTGCAGGGCGTGGGTTTTCGTGATTTCGTGGAGCGACGCGCTCGCGCGCTGGGGCTGACCGGCGAGGTGCGCAATCGCCACGACGGAGCGGTCGAGGTCGTCGCCGAGGGCGACTCGGAGGCGCTGGCCACGCTCCGCCGGCAGCTGCGCGACGGGCCACGCATGGCAGAGGTCGAACGGGTCGAGGTGGCCGAAGAGCCGGCCACCGGCGAGTTCCGCGGCTTTGAAATCGCGTGGTAGGAACTTGACGTAAGTGATAGGCGGACTGTTAAGGTGGCTCCCGACTCAGTCCGTCAGCTGGGCGGTTTCCGTATCGCGTCACCGCTCCGAGCCCAGCACTTGAAGGCGCCACGGGGGTAGAGCGCCGACAAGGGGGAGCGTGGTCGCCCTCGGGTTTCTTCGGCATGCCCGGCGGTGAGGTCTGCGCCTTCCAGGTCACTGGAGGTTCGCTTTGGTCAAGTTCACAACCATGGTCGCCGCTTTGCTGGTAGCCGCCGCCGGGGGGATTTCCGCCAACCTGCAGGGTCACCAGGTCGGCCAGGTCACGCCGGCCGCGGCCAACCGGCTCGTGGAGACGCAGAACTCAGCGCGCTGGACGGAGCTTTCGATCGAGCTGAGCGCTCAGCAGGTCGCCGTCCAGGCGATGGCCGACGCTCGAGAGGCCGAGGCCGCTCGCCAGGCCGCGGCGGCCGCCGAGCAGACCCGCCAGGACGAACTGGCGCGCGAGCAGGCCGCGGCCGCTGCCGCCGCTGCCGCGAAACCGGTCGTCGCCAAGCCGGCCGCGGTTCCGGCTGCGGCTCCGGCCGCGGCTCCGGCACCCGCTCCACCGGCGGGTTCGATCCAGGCGATCATCGTCAGCGCCTGCTCTCCGTACGGCCAGGCCACCGTCGACTGGTGTCTCCGTGTGGCCAAATGCGAATCCGGCTACAACCCCAACGCCTACAACCCGGCCGGGCCTTACTACGGGCTATTCCAGTTCGCGATGACGACCTTCAAGAACACGCCCTACGGCAACCAGAACATCTACGACGCCTACTACAACGCTGCCGCGGCGGCCTGGAAGTACTCGGTGTCGGGTGGAGGCGCCTGGGGCTGCAAGTAGGGGAGGGGCTTGCCCCTCCCGAGTTACGCCTGCGGAGGGGCGGCCGCTTTCAGGTCGGCGGTCACCTGCTCCTCGGGCTCCAGCGCGTAGATCGGGATCTCGTGGAAAGCGCCCTTCAGGATCATGGGCTGGCGCGCCACGACCGGGGCCGAGCCGCCCAGGGCCCGAAACGTGTTCTGTGACATCAGCACCGCCGCCGGCCGCTGCTTGGAGAGGAAGGCCGCGTTGTTGACCGGCACCCCGATCAGCGTGTACTCGAGGCGCCGCTCCGAGCCGACGTTGCCGGCCACCACGTAGCCGGTGTCCAGGCCCATCCCGACCTCGAAAGGGGAGTCGCCGACCCGCTGGCGCTCCTTGTTCATGCGCTGGATCTCCTTCAGCATGTCGCGCGCCGCGGCCACCGCCCGCTCGGCCGAGTCCTCCATCGCCACTGGCGCTCCGAAGGCCACCAGCAGGCCATCGCCCTGGAACTTGTCCACGTTGCCGCCGTGCTCGAGCACGATGTCGACCATCCGGCTGAAGTAGTGGTTCAAGAAGTCGACCAGTTCCTCGGCCTCCAGCTCCTGTGAGAGCGTCGAGAAGCCCGCGATGTCCGAGGCCAGCATGGTCACCCGCAGCCGCTCGCCGGGCAGAAAGACCTTGTCCCGGTTGGGGTCGGCCAGCACCCAGTCGGTGACCGACTTGTTGACATAGCGCTCGAAGGTCCGGCGCATGTGCTCGGCGTGCTGGTAGGTGATGGCGTTGTCGATGGCGATCGCGGCCAGGTCGGCGATGGCCTGCAGGAACTCCTTGTCGGGTTCCTCGAAGATGCCGGCCCGGAAGGGGTTGTCGACGTAGACGGCGCCGATCGTCTTGCCGCGCACGTTGAGCGGGACCGCGATGATCGAGCGCAGGTTGTGGAGGATCACCGACTGCTGGCCCTTGAAGCGCTCGTCCAGGGAAGCGTCGGTGGAAAGGACGGGCGTGCTCTCGCGCACGGTCTGCTCTACCACCGTGCGGGAGCCCAGGAACTGCTTCGATTTCTCCTCGTCCGCCTCGCCCCGCGCGGAGCGGACCTCAAGCTCGCCGGTGCGGCGGTCGACCAGCACCACGAAGCCTCGGGAGGCGTGCATGAGCTCGATCACGCGGTCCATCACCCGGCCCAGCACCTCGTCCAGGTCGAGCGATGAGGTGAGCTCGGCCGCGACCTGGTAAAGGAGCCGGTCGCGGCTGAGCTCGGGGTCGCTGCCCATCCCGGGGAGTGTAAGGACGTGACCGATAAACTCGGACCCCTTGACGGTTCCCGAGATTTCGCACGCCCACCTCGAAGAACTGCTCCTTCGCCTCAACCCGCAGCAGCGGGAGGCGGCCGAGCACGCCGAGGGGCCACTGTTGATCTTCGCGGGCGCCGGCAGCGGCAAGACCCGCGTCCTCACGACCCGCATCGCGCTCCTGATCGCCCGTCGCAAAGTCTGGCCCGACCGCCTGCTGGCGGTGACCTTCACCAACAAGGCGGCACGCGAGATGCGTTCGCGGGTGGCGGCCCTGCTGGGCGACGCGCAGGAGCAGGAGACGATCAACCGGATGTGGGTGGGCACCTTCCACCACACGGCGGTGCGGATGCTGCGCCGGGATGCGGAGCGCTTGAACCTGCCCCGCTCCTTCGTGATCTTCGACGACGACGACACCCGGGCCGCCATCCGGCGCGTCCTCGAGGAGCTGGGCCTGGACCAGAAGCGCTACCCGCCGAGCATGATCTCCGCCCAGATCAGCAACGCCAAGAACGAGCTGATCGGACCTGACCGATATCCCAGCCGCAACTACTTCGACGAGGTGGTGCGCCGGGTCTACGTGCGCTACGACGAGCTGCTGCGGCGCTCGGGTGGCCTCGACTTCGACGACCTCATCGGCGAGGTGGTGCGCCTGCTCAGCACCGACGAGGAGGCGCGGGCCAAGTGGCAGGACCGCTTCCGCTACGTGCTGGTCGACGAGTACCAGGACACCAACCATGCCCAGTACGTGCTGGTCAAGCTGCTGGCCGAGGGGCACCGCAACATAGCGGTGGTCGGCGACGACGACCAATCGATCTATTCGTTCCGGGGCGCCGACATCCGCAACATCCTGGATTTCAAGAAGGACTACCCCGAGGCCGCGGTCGTCCACCTGGAGCAGAACTACCGCTCCTCGCAGCAGATCCTGGACGCCGCCTTCCACGTCATCCGCCACAACCCCGAGCGGGCGCCCAAGAAGCTCTGGACCGACCGGGTCGGCGGCGAGAAGGTGACCGCGGTCCAGGCCTACAACGAGGTCGAGGAGGCCGAGTTCGTGGCCGACGAGATCGAGCGCTTGCGCCGCCGCGAGGACCGCCGCTACGCGGACTACGCGGTGCTCTACCGGATCAACGCTCAATCCCGCGCCTTCGAGGACGTCTTCGGCCGGCGTCGGATCCCCTACCGGCTGGTGGGCGGCGTGCGCTTCTGGGAGCGCCGGGAGGTCAAGGACATGCTGGCCTACCTCCGCTTCGTCTTCAACCCGGCCGACACGGTCAGCTTCGGGCGCATCGTCAACGTGCCTCGGCGGAAGGTCGGTCCGGTGACCGTGGAGAAGGTGGTCGCGCACGCGCGCACGCGAGAAAGCACGCCGCTGGCGGTGCTGGACATGCCCGAAGAGATCCCGGGCGTCAACAAGGCCGCGGTCGCACCCCTGCTCCGGTTCCGGGACCAGCTGCAGTCACTGCGGGCGACGCTGGGCGTGATCCGGCCCAGCGAGCTGGTCAAGCAGGTGATCGAGGTCATGGGCCTCGAGGCCTACTACGACGACGGCACACCCCAGGGCGAGGCGCGGCTCCAGAACCTGGACGAGGTGCGGGGGCTGGCCGAGGAGTTCGACACCCGCGAGGACCCCCTGGTCGGACTCGAGGAATTCCTGACCGAGGTCGCCCTGGTTTCCGACGTCGACGCCTACAGCGAGGATGACGAGGGCGTGACTCTGATCACGCTGCACATGGTCAAGGGCCTGGAGTTCCCGGTCGTCTTCATCGCCGGGCTGGAGGAGGGCCTGCTGCCCCACCAGCGCGCCCTGGACGACCCCTCGGGCAAGGAGATGGCCGAGGAGCGGCGGCTGGCCTACGTCGGGATCACGCGCGCCCGCGACCGCCTTTATCTGAGCTGCGCTTTCCGGCGGCACCTCTTCGGGCAGTCGCGCGCCTCCTTTGCCAGCCGCTTCCTGGGCGACATCCCGCAGGCGCTGATCGCCCAGCCGGCCAAGGGAGCCGCGCCGGCGCCGCCGCCGCGGCCGGGATCCGGGGGGCCCGGATACCGCGAGCGCATGCTCGAGCGTCAGATCGAGGAGGCGCCCGCGCGACCGCTGGTGCAGCGCTTCAAGGCGGGCGACCTGGTCGCCCATCCCAGCTTCGGGGCCGGCACGGTCATGAAGAGCACGCTCACGCGCAGCGACGAGGAGCTGGTGGTGAGGTTCGACAAGGCCGGCGTCAAGATCCTGAGCGGGACCCTCGCGCCTCTGAACAAGCGGTGAAGGCCAAATCCAAGCGCGCTGAGGAGCTGCGCGAGCAGATCCGGCGCCACGAGTACGCCTATCACGTCCTCGACCAGCCGGAGATCACCGACGCTCAGTACGACGCGCTCTACCTGGAGCTGCGCAGGCTGGAGGAGGCGCATCCCGAGCTGGTGACGCCCGACTCGCCCACCCAGCGGGTCGGCGGCGAGGCGGGCGAGCAATTCTCCAAGGTCAAGCACCGCTCGCCGATGCTGAGCCTGCAGAACGCCTTCGAAGAGGCGGAGATCAGGGCCTGGGACAAGCGCGTGCGCGGGGTGGTCGGGGAGGCTGCGACATATGTCTGCGAGCTGAAGATCGACGGCCTGGCGATCAGCCTCACCTACGCCGGCGGCGGCTTGCGCCGGGCGGCCACTCGCGGCGACGGGATGGTGGGCGAGGACGTGACCGCCAACGTGCGCACCCTGAAGAGCGTCCCCTTGTCGATCTCACCGCTGCCCGGCTTGCCGGAGGAGTTCGAGGTCCGGGGCGAGGTCTACTTTCCCTTCCGGTCCTTCGAGAAGCTCAACCGCGACATGGAGGCGGCCGGCAAGCAGCCCTTCATGAACCCGCGCAACGCGGCGGCCGGTTCGGTGCGCCAGCTCGACCCCAAGGTGACAGCGGGCCGCAACCTGCAAACCTTCATGTACACGCTCGACCCCGCCGGACCGGCGCGCTCGCAGTGGGAGGTGCTGGAGGGGCTCCAGCGGATGGGCTTCCGGGTGAATCCCAACCGCGACCGCTTCGACTCCATCGAGGGCGTCGTCGAGTACCACCACCACTGGCAGGAGCAGCGGGAGACACTCGACCAGCAGGCGGAGACGGTGGTCGAGGACATCGTCTGCTACGTGGGCCGCACCGGGGTCCTGACGCCGGTCGCGCACCTGCGGCCGGTGATCGTGGGCGGGGTCACCGTGCGCAACGCCAGCCTCCACAACGAGGACCTCGTCAACCAGAAGGGCGTGTACGTGGGCGCGGCCGTGGTCGTGCAGCGCGCGGGCGACGTGATCCCGGAGGTGGTCTCGGTCAAGGAGCCGCGGCCGGGCTGGAAGATGCCCGCCCAATGCCCGATCTGTGGCGGCCAGGTGGTGCGCGAGGAGCCCTACGTCGCGCATCGCTGCATCAACCCCTTCTGCCCTGCCCAACGGCTGCAGAACCTGCTCCTGTACGCGAGCCGCGGCGGGCTGAACATCGACGGCCTCGGCTACTCGACGCTCAACCAGCTGATCAATCGCGGACTGGTCGAAGATCCGTCCGACTTCTACCGGCTCACCGTGGAGCAGGTCGAATCGCTCGATCGCTTCGCGCGCAAGTCCGCGGAGAACCTGATCCAGGCTATCGACGGTTCCCGGACGCCTCCGCTGGCGCGCCTGCTGAGCGCCCTCGGCATCCCGCAGGTGGGAGAGGCGACCGCGGAGCTGCTGGCCGCCGAGTTCGGATCCCTGGAGCGCGTGCGCGACGCGTCCGAAGAGCAGCTGCAGGCCGTGGACGGCGTGGGTCCCAGCATGGCGCGCGAGATTCGCGCCTACTTCCAGGGCCGCGGGTCCGAGCTGGTGCGCCGTCTGCTCGACGCGGGCGTGCGCCCGGAGGCGCCGGAGGCGCCGGCCGCGGACGGGCCGCTCGCCGGCAAGACCGTGGTCTTCACCGGGACGCTGGAGCGCATATCCCGGCCCGAGGCCGAGGCTCTGGTGCGCTCGCTGGGCGGCAAGGCCGCCGGCAGTGTCAGCGCCCGCACCGACTTCGTGGTGGCGGGGCCCCGGCGTGCGGGCTGCCGCTCCCGGCCTACGCACGCTTCTGCGCCCGCTGCGGCACGCCCCAGCCGCACCCCACGGGCCAGGCGCCCCGGCCTGGGCGTCAGCGCTACCCGGTCTGGCTGATCGCCCTGCTGGCCGCCGGCGCGGGGCTGGCCCTGCTGGTCGCCTCGCTCTACGCCAGCATCGCGGCGGCGCCCGGCCTCGCTTCGGGCGTGCCCGGAGGCTTCGACGAAGGCCAGGTCCGGCTTTCAGCGCTGGCCATCGCCGCGCTGGCGGCGGGGTTCTTCGCGCTCCAGGCGGTGGCCGTGGTGGGGTTGGCGCGGGGGCGGGTCTGGGCCCGCGTGCCGGCCACGCTCGCCTGCGTGGCCTGGGCGCTGACCTGCCTCGGCGCGCCGCTGGCCTTGCTCGGGCTCAACGCCCTCTGGCGGGGCCAGGACCAGGACCGCTAGGCGGCCGGCACTCCCTCCGCCATGATGAGATCAGTCCGCGAGTTGTCCAGGCGGGCCGGCAGGATGGCGCGGTACTCCTCGCTCGCGTACCAGGTCCGCGCCTGCTCCATCGAAGGAAACTCGAGGATGACCAGACGTTGGAACGGCGCCTCGCCTTCGATCGCCTCGAACGGTCCGCCCCGCACCAGGAACTTGCCTCCATATTTCTCGAGCGTCCCCGCAACCTGACGGCTGTAGGGCGCAAAACCCTCAGGGTTGGTAATGGTCACGTGGGCGACCACGTAGGCGGACATTAATCCGCTACCGCGGCTTCGATCGAACCCTGGTGCATCTTGAGGTGGCCGATCAGCACGCGTTCCAAGCGCTGCGCCACCGACATCGGGCCGGCCGGTGTCTCCCGTTCCTGGTCCAGCTGGTCCTCCGGTATGGCCCGCACCGCGGCCGCGATCCGCGGCTTGGACTCGCGGAGGATCTGCAGAACCTCGTCACGGCTGCACTGGCGGTGCTCGGTCGCGTGGGCCGCGTTGAGGTCTTTGAAGTTGCCCGGCGGCGGTAGCTTCTCCCCGCGCGACATCTTGGTGATGCGATCCATGATGTAGGGCCCCGACTCCGCCACGTGGTGCGCGATCACGCCGACCGTCCGGCCCTCGTCCTCGTCGTTGATGCGCTGCGGGTAGTTCTTCCCGACCAGCTCCCACTGGTCGTCGCTCAGCGACTCCACCAACCGTATGAATCCGTCCTGGGCGGCCTCGAAGTCTTCGGCGAACTTGGCTGTGCGCATACCGATATTCTCGGCGGCATGACACTCGCCCGCGAGCAGGTGCGCCATGTCGCCTGGCTTGCGCGCCTCGGCCTGGAGGAGGGGGAGGAGGAGTTCTACGCCCAGCAGTTGAGCGGAATCCTGGGCCACATCGACCGCCTGCAGCAGCTCGACACGGAGGACATCCCTCCGACCGCGCAGGTCGTCGAGGTGATCAATCCGCTGCGCGACGACGTGCCTGAACCCGGCCTTGACCAAGCCGAAGCGCTGGCCGGGGCGCCGGCCCAGCAGGACGGCTACTTCCTCGTGAAGGCGATTCAGGAGGCCGAGCCATAGAGGGCACCGCCACCGAGCTGCACGAGCGGATGCGGCGGCGGGAGACCACTCCGTCCGAGCTGCTGGAGCGCCAGCTGGCCGATATCGAAGCCCGCGACGGCGAGGTTCACGCGTATCTCCGCCTCACGCCCAAGTCAGCTCGCGCCCAGGCCGCGGCCGCCGACCAGCGATATGCCCGCGGTGAGCCGCTGGGCCCGCTGGACGGCATTCCGATGGCTGTCAAAGACGTGCTCTGCGTGGACGGGGTGGAAACCACCGCCGGCTCCCAGATACTGGCCGGCTACCACCCGCCTTACGACGCCACCGCCATCGCCCGGCTGCGCGCGGCTGGTGCGGTTTTCGTCGGTATGACCAACTGCGACGAGTTCGCCATGGGCAGCTCGACCGAGAACTCGGGCTACTTCCCGACACACAACCCGTGGGGACTCGACCGCGTTCCCGGGGGCTCCTCCGGCGGCAGCGCAGCCGCGGTCGCGGCGGGTATGGCCGTGCTGGCGTTGGGCACCGACACCGGCGGCTCCATTCGCCAGCCGGCGGCGCTCTGCGGCGTGGTCGGGATGAAGCCGACCTACGGGCGAGTCAGCCGATACGGCCTGATCGCCTTTGCCTCCTCGCTCGACCAGATCGGCCCCTTCACGCGCTCGGTCACCGACGCGGCCCAGGTCATGCAGGTGATGGCCGGCCGCGATCCTCGCGATGCGACCAGCGCCGCGGAGCCGGTCGACATGCTGTCGGAACTGGAGGCCGGCGTCGAGGGTCTGCGCATCGGCGTGGCGCGCGAGTACAGCGAGGTGGAGGGCCTCGAGCCCGGCGTGCGCGCGCGTGTCGACGAGGCGGTGCTCAAGCTCGAAGGCGCGGGCGCGGAGTTGGTCGAGGTGGCGCTGCCGCACACGGATTACGGCCTGGCCGCTTACTACATAGTGGCTCCGGCCGAGGCCTCGTCCAACCTCGCCCGCTTCGACGGCATCAAGTACGGGGCCAGCGATCCCAACGCCCAGACGCTGGTCGAGACCTACCTGCGCACCCGCCGGCAGGGGTTCGGGCCCGAGGTGCGGCGCCGGATCATGCTCGGCACCTACGCGCTCTCCAGTGGCTACTACGACGCTTACTACCTGAAGGCGCAGAAGGTGCGCACGCTCGTCGCGCGCGATTTCGCCGAAGCTTTCCGGGACTGCGACGCGATCGTCAGCGCCACCAGTCCCACGGTCGCCTTCGAGCTCGGCGCGAAGACCGGCGATCCGCTGGCCATGTACCTGTGCGACGTGCTCACGCTGGGTGGCAACCTGGCCGGCCTGCCGGGCATCAGCCTGCCCTGCGGAGAAGCCGGTGGCCTGCCTGTGGGGTTGCAGGTGCTGGCGCCCCAATGGCGCGAGGACGTGGCGCTGCGGGTGGCGCGCGCGTACGAGATGGCGAGCGGCGTCACCGCGCGGGTGGCCCCGGCGTGATCGCCGACAGCTGGGAGGCGGTGA
>VBEO01000151.1 GCA_005881825.1 Chloroflexota bacterium
GTGAACAGCGGCGCGGCGCCCGCGCCAAGACCGAGCTTGAGGGCGTTGCGGCGGGAGAGCGTCATACGGAACCTCCATCTGGGCGTCGCGCAACGGGGTTGTAAACTTCCTCACGGAGCGAGCGGAGCGGCCGCTTCACCTGCCGTGCGGGAGGTGTGCCTGCCCGAGCCAGCTCCGCGCCTCCGAGTTCCGCCTTCGTGGCGCCCTCGCGTGTAAAGCGCCCTCCGCCCCAACCCCCAGCGCCACGATCACTTGTGCAGACGTTCCTTAGCGCTTCAACCTGATCAAAATGACGCCGTTGGCTCCCAGGCTGCCGTAGATCGACGTGGTGCTCAGGTCCCTGAGAACCGTGATGCTTTCCACGTCGTGGGGATTCAGCCCCTTCAAGGCCAACCGGATCGCTCGCGGATGCACCGGCATCCCGTCAATGACCAGGAGCGGCTGGTTCGACGCGTCGTCACTCTGAAGCGATTGAAACGCGCCGCGGATCCTAAGCCGGATCTCCCCGCCGGGCAGCTCCGTCACCTGTAGCCCCGCCACGTGTCCCCGCAGCATGTCGAGCACGTCCCGGAGATCGTCGCTTTCCTGCGCCGGGACGCTGGTCACGGCCCCGGTGCTCTTCGCCGCCTCCTGCGCACCGTAAGGGACGGGGATCGAGTCAGGTTCGTGGCTCGGGGCTGGAGCGCCGGCGTCGGATCGCCCAGGGGCACGACTGCATCCGGGCACGAGCAGCATCATGCACCAGGCGGCGGAGACCAACGCACGGGCCATACGGGCTCGCCGGCCTAGTGCCGGCGTTCGGTGCGGATGATCAGCACGCCGTTCGCTCCGCGCGTGCCGTACACGGCCGTCGAGGCCACGTCTTTGAGCACCTCGATGCTCACCACGTCCTGCGGATTCAGGGACATCAGCAGCTGGCCGGCAGGTCGCGAAGATGCCATGCCGTCCAGCACCACCAGCGGCTCCTCACCCGCCGCCTGAAGACTCTGGTTCACGCCGCGGATCCGGAGTTCAAACTGACCGGGCGCCACCTCGATCACCTGCAGGCCGGGCGCCTTGCCGCGGATCATCGCGATCACGCTTTCGTAGTGCGACCGATCCACGGCCGTGTCGCGCACGCTCGCCACCCCCGGCGGCGTCAAGACCTCCGAGCCGGTGGCCAGCGCGGGTGCCGGCCGGTTCTCACTCCCCCGGCCGCCACACGCCGCTACCAGGATGACGACCCCCACGGCACAGCAGCTCTTAGTATCCAGGGTTCTGTTTGAGGTTTGGGTTCGCGTCAATCGCCGACTGTGGAATCGGGTAAATCCGCCAGTGCGTGTCGGCGTCCGCCGCGTGATTGAACCAGGCCTTGGTACTGAAGACCCCAAACCGGATGAGGTCCTGCCGCCGGTGGCCCTCGACCGCGAACTCCCACCCCAGTTCGTCCAGGAAGCGCCCATACTGGATGTCCGCTCCCCCGAACGCTCCTCCCGTGGTCGCCGTCACAGGCGTGCCGCCCGGTCCGGTCTTGACGACCCCGTCCGTATCATACCAGCCGTACAGATAGGTACTGCCTTGCATGAGGTCCACGCCGGTCACGGTGGCCTTGGCCGGGTTGGTGGCCGCGAACGCCCGCTGCCTCACCCGGGTGACGAGCGCGGCAGCTGCATCCGCCTGGCCAGTCCGGAGGAGCGCCTCCGCCTGCATCATGAGGACCTCGGCATAGCGGACGATGGGGTAATCCACGTCGGACGACCCCGTTTCGCCAGAGTAGATCTCGTACTTCCAGACCGGGAAGCCGAGCCGGAACGCATTCGGGCCCCGGAACTGCGGGATGGTGTCGGTGAAATTGTAGCCGAACTGCGCGCCCGCCGTGAAGTGCGAGCCCATGAGCCACGTGTCCTGCTTCCGGTGGTCATCGGGATCGTAGGAGTCAACGAACTGTGGGTTGCCGGCGCTCCCGCCCCAAGGCTCATAGACCAAGTTGAACACATACTTGAGTTCCGGTTTCAGCGTCTTCATGTGGAAGCTGCTGACCGGGAGATAGACGTGGTCGTAGGGCACGGCCCAGATCACTTCGTGCGACTGTCCGCCGTCCAGCGGCCCGGCGGCCACGGAGAACGGCGTGCGATACGACGGATCGAGCGCATACTTGCCGGAGTCGATGATGTCCCGGGTCAGCGGGATCACCTTGTCGTATGCCGAGGTTCCGACGTACACGTCCGCGTTCAGGTAGACCCGCGCCAGGATCGCTTCCGCCGCCCAGCGATTCATCCGGCCGTACATCGCCACGCCGGCTTCTTTCGAAAGACCCGGGATCACGGCGGTCAGCTCACTCACCACGAAGTCGTACACCTCCTGAGCGGTATTCTGCTGGGGCAGGTCTTTCGCGGTGAAGTCGGTGACGATGGGGACGTTGCGGAAGTCATCCAGCAACAGCGAGTAGTCGTAGGCGCGCAACGCCCGGAGCTCGGCCAGAATGCCGGCCTTCGCGCTGTCATTCGTCACCGGAATGGTGCCGGACTCGATCTGGTAGATCACCCGGTTCACGTTGTTGACGGAGCTGAAGCAGTTGGTCCAGGTGTGGTCGAAGGTCCAGGAGTTCAAGCTCCAGCTGTGGGTGTGCTGCCGGTAGTACACCCCGCCGTCCCACCAGCCGTTGACCCGTTCCGGCGTCACCAGCACGTCCGCCGGCTCTTCCTGCGCCACGTCCACGATCCCGTACCACCCCATGTACATGTCGGCCAGGACCGCATAGGCCGGCGCGATCAGGGAGCCCAGGTCCCTTGCGGTGGGCTTGAAGTTCTTCTCCGTGATCTGGTCGTACACGGTCTCGGTGAGGTCGGTGCACGCGACAACGGCCAGAAGAGGCAGAAGGAGCGGAACCGACAGAAGCCGCAGGAGCGCGGTCCGGGCAGTGGTGAGGTGTAGCATGGTCGCACTCCTTCAGAACGTCAGGTTGAAGCCGAAGGTGAACACCCGCGTCGTGGGGTACTGGTCGCGGGGGTCGGTGCCGGGGTTGAGATCGGTGCCGGTGACCGTGCGGACCTCCGGATCCATCCCTTTGTAGCCGGTGATGGTCACCAGATTGCGGCCGGCCACGTACACCCTGGCGCTCTGCGCCGCGCTGGAGAGGAACCCCGGCAACCGGTGGAACGTGTACCCCAGGGTGGCGTTGTCCACTTTCCAGTAGTCGCCGTCCTCGATGTAGTAGCTGACGTACACCAGCGGATAGTCCAGCACATGCTTGCCGTAGACGGGATCGAGCGCCGAACGCAGCATGTTGTACTGGGTGTTGTTCAGATTTTCGTAATACAGGCGGCCGAAGTTCAGGATCTGGAATCCGAAGGCTCCTCGCATGTTGACGCTGAAATCGAGGTTCCCCCAGCGGATGAAGTTGTTGAACGCCAGGTAGTGCTTGGGAACCCCGTTCCCCAGGATGCGACGGTCATTCGCCTTCGCCTGCGTGATCGGGATTCGGTTGCCCAGGGAATCGAGCACGATCCACTCGCCGGTATCACTGATGTCCACGGACTTGTAGCCGTAGAAGTCGCCGATCGGCCCGCCAATGCAGACTCGGTGGGTGGAAGTCTGAATGGGCTCGCCGGTGTATCCGGTCTCGAAGCACGCGTCCGCCTGGTAGACCTGGTTGGACAGGCTCAAGAGCCGGTTGCGGTTGGTGGACCAGTTGGCACTGGCCTGCCAGCGGAACGTGGTCCCGCGCGCCACGTCGTAGGTGAGGGACGCCTCGACGCCCTCGTTCCGCATGTGGCCCACATTGGCCAGAATGCTATTGTACAGGTAGGGCGGCACCGGCACGTTGTAGTTATACAGCATGTCCCGCGTATCGCGCCGATACAGATCCAGCGTGCCGGCCATGCGGTAGTCGAACAGCGAGAAATCCACCCCCACGTTGTACTCCGCCTTCTTTTCCCAGCGCAGGTCCGGGTTGGCGTTCCGGACCGGCACCAGCCCCGGCACCCACTGGCCGCCCACCGGATAATTGAAGGTTCTCCCGTCGGGCAGCTGGTACGCGTAGGTCGTGAGCGACAGATACGGGTTGCTGGGCGCGATGCCGGTGACGCCGTACCCGGCACGCAGCTTGAGATCGCTGAAGAACGCGGGGACGAAGCTTTCGTGCGACAGGCGCCACCCGAGCGACGCGCCGGGGAACACACCCCATTTGTGGTCCGCGCCGAACCGGCTGTCGCCTTCGTAGCGCAGGCTCAGCATGGCGAGGAAGCGGTCGTTCCAGTCCCAGTTGAGACGACCGAAGAACCCGATCGTTTTGTAGGACGACTTGCTGCTTCCGAGTCCCGCCTCGCCCTTCGGCAACCCGCTTCCCGACTGCAACGAGTTATAGCCGAAGAGGTCGCTGTACAGATAGTCGTTGTTTGCGTTGAAGCCTTCGTCCGTCCGGTCCAGGTGGCTGTAGCCGCCCAGCAGCGTCACATGGTGACCCCCGAAGGCGCCCGTGTAGGTCCCAGTGGCTTCCAGCACCTGGCTCTCGTTGGTGCTGGTGCTGCGGCTGGCGCCGTTGAGCCCAGGGGTGTCGGGGTTGTCCAAGCTGCGCCAGGTGCCGTCGATCCACTCGCCGCGGTCAGTGCCCGCCAGCAACGACAGGGTGAGCGGCTCCACCGGCCGGAGGCGCACGGTGCCGTGGAGCCGGAGGTCCCGGGACTCGTAATCGCCCCCATAGGTGTTCAGCATCTGGACCGGGTTGGTGTAGAAGTAAGTCCCCCGGATCTGGTAGTTGCCGGCGTCGTCGTAGATCCGGTCGGTGGGATTCCGGATGGTCGCCTGACGCCACATGTAGTTGAAGTCCACGCCGTCGAAGCGCCTCTCCCAGCGACTCACCATGTTGAGGTCGGCGGTGAGCTTCCCATCGTACATCGAGTGACCGATGTTGACGCGGCCAGTGACCGCCCGGTTATTCGACTTCTGAAACATCCCCTCATCGTTTTGGTAGGTGAACGAGGCGGTGTAGTTGGTCGCTCCCGGCGTTCCGCCCATGACGCTCACATTCTGATTGTAGCTGATGGGCGTCCCCCGCATCACCACTCGGCGCCAGTCCGTGGCGTGGCCAAGGTCTGAAAACGTGTTGCCCGCCGGGGTCTTGAAGCTGTCCGCGGCGAGGCGTTCAACGTCGGCCGCGGTGAGAAAGTCCGGCATCTTGTAGATCCGCTGGGCGCTGGTGTAGCTGTCGTACCGCAACACCGGGCGGTCACCCGCCTGCCGTTTGGTGGTGATCAGGATGACGCCATTCGCGGCCCGCGAGCCGTAGATGGCTGCCGCCGACGCATCTTTCAGCACGTCAATCGACGCGACGTCCTGGGGGGCCACCGTCTTCAGGTCGCCCGGGACGCCATCCACCAGGACCAGGGGAGAGGTGGACGCGTTGAGTGTGCCGAAGCCGCGCAGTAGCACCTCGGTCCCGGCGGCGGGATCCCCGCTCGGTGTGTTCACGATGAGGCCGGGGATCTTCCCCGCGACCAGCGACGCGATATCTCGTGGCGGCGTCTGCACGAAATCTTTCGCCGTGACGCTCCCAACCGCGCCGGTGATGTCCTCCCGACGCTGGGTGCCGTAGCCCACCACCACCAGCCCCTCGAGCTCCACCGCCTGCGGCTGCAACGGGAAATCGGCGGTCGCCGTTTGCCCGGAGACGACGGTGACGCTGAGTGCGACTGTGGCATATCCGATGTGGCGCGCGCGCGCGGTGGTCTCCCCCGCCGGCACGCCCTCGATCACGAACCGCCCGTCCGCACCGGTGACGGCCGACAGCCGCGTCGCGGTCCCGATGCTCACCTGCGCGCCGACCAGCGCGGCCCCGGTGATCTTGTCGGTGACCGCTCCGGTTACGCTGCCGACGTCCTGGGCATGAGCCCACTTGAGGGGAAGCGACGCGAGCAACAAGGCGACGACGACGCGGTTCATGGCAGGCCTCCGGCGGCGGCAGCAAACGAAGCCCAGCGTGTGATGGGAACGATTCGGAGGGAACGACCAAATGCCCGGCGCGCACTCATGGCGGCACCCGACCTCGGCGATGTGTCTCGCTCGCCATATCGAGCCGCAGGCTCCCCCTGCGGGACCCGACGGCGAGGCAATCTGATATATCAGATCGCAAGCGCCGTACCTTCGCGCGTGGCCCGCGCCACGCAGCGCCTGCTCAGTAACTCGTTGAGGGTTCGTGAAGTCGTGACGCGGCGAACCGCTCCGCCAGCATTACCAGGCGTTTCTTGTTGCGCGCGTGCTACGGCGCTGATGTATCAGCGCGACGGCCGCCCAGCGTGGAGCACGATACGACTCGTGGCCGGCTCGAGCCCCTCCCCTTCCGCGGTTAGCGTGGCCGTCCCCGCCCGCTCGCCCGCCTGGACGATCACCAGCGCCTTCCCGTAGAAGAGCCGC
>VBEO01000152.1 GCA_005881825.1 Chloroflexota bacterium
GGACGGCGGCGAGGACAACGCCAGCAGCTCGATCGTCGAGCAGGAGACGGACAACATCGGCGCCGAGATCATGGGGCGAGGCATGTTCGGACCGCCTGAGGGCGGCCCCTGGGAGGAGTCATGGCACGGCTGGTGGGGCGAGGATCCCCCGTTCCACATGCCGGTCTTCGTCCTCACCCATCACGCGCGCGAGCCGCTGACCCTCTCTGACACCACTTTCAACTTCGTCACCGATGGCATCGAGTCCGCCCTCGCGCAGGCGCGGGAGGCCGCGGGCGACAAGGACGTCTTCATCGGAGGAGGGGCCTCGATCATCAACCAGTACCTAGCCGCGGGTCTGGTCGACGAGATCGAGCTGCACGTCGTCCCATTGCTGCTCGGCTCGGGCGCGCGGCTGCTCGAAGGAGTCGGGCCCGAGATCAAGCTCGAACAGCTCCGCGCTGTAGAGGCTCCCGGGGTCACCCACCTGAAGTACCGCGTCGTGCGTTGATGCGAGGGTCAGCGCCATGTCGGTGATCCGACGCTTCGATCATGTCGGCATCACGGTCGCTGACCTCGACACGGTGACGGCGTTCTTCGTCGCGCTGGGTTTCGAGATTGAGGGCAGGATGTCCATGGAAGGCGAGTTCGTCGACACCGTCATTGGCATACCGAACTCCCGTAGCGAGATCGTCATGCTGCGTCTGCCCGACGGAGGAACCGGGCTGGAGCTGTCGAGCTTCATCGAGCCCAACCACGAGCCGGGATCGCCCAACGCGATGTCCAACGAACTGGGGCTGCGCAACGTGATGTTCGAAGTGGACGACCTTCAGGCGATCCTCGACCGGCTGGCCGCAGACGGCTACGGCCTGGTCGGCGGCGTCGGCCAATACGAAGACATGTGGCGCATGGCTTATGTGCGCGGACCCGAGGGGATCATCGTGGCCTTGGCCCAACGAATCGACAAATGACACGCCAGAGATAGGTCGTCATGGCCCTACCGCCCGGGCTACCGCTGATCCCGACCACCGTGATCGGGAGCCACGCCGCGCCCGGCTGGTTCCAAACGGTCACGGAGGCCATTGGCCGCGGGGAGTACGGACCGACCGACATCCAGGAGGCTGTCGAGGACGCCGCCGCCCTCGCCATCGCCGACCAGGAGCGGGCCGGGATCGACATCGTGAGCGAGGGCGAGGTCCGCCGCAGCGACTTCATCATGGGCTTCTATCGCAGGCTCTCCGGTCTCGCACCGGCCCCTCCGCACCGCCGTCTCGGCCCTTACATGTACGACTCGACCGAGGTCTATGAGACCACCGGGCGGCTGTCGGCGCCCAACGGGCTTGGCGCCGTCGATGAGTTCAAAACCGGGATGCGCCACGCGAACCGACCGGTCAAGGTGGCCGTCGCCGGTCCGCTCACGCTGACCAATGCGATTCGGGTCCGGGACGGCTATCGCGACCGCTCGGAATTGGCATCGGATCTCGCGAATGTGGTCGCTGCCGAGCTGCACGCGCTGGTGGACGCCGGCTGTACCGTCGTCCAGGTCGACGAACCGTCCTACTCCGCGTACTGGGCCAGCGTCGAGGAGGGAGTGGAGCTCTTCAACCGGTGCGTCGAAGGGGTCGCGGACCGCGCCACGGTGTGCCTGCACGTCTGCTTCGGCAACCTGCGCGGCCGGCCGCAGTCGCCGCGCAGCTATGCCTCGATCCTGCCCGCCCTGAAGGACGCACGGGCGGACGTCCTCTTCCTCGAGTTCGCGAACCGCGAGTTGGCGGAGGCGCAGCTGGTCGCGCGTGCCGACCTCCCTCAGGTCATCGGGGCCGGCGTCATCGACGTAAAGAGCTTCTACCGCGAACGTCCGGAGGACGTGGCGAGGCGCCTGCGCACGTTTCTTGACGCTGGGCTCCCACCCGAGCGGCTCTGGGCGGTGCCCGACTGCGGATTCTGGGAGACGCCGCGCTGGCTGTGCCAGGCCAAACTTGGCGCGCTGGGGTCGGGCGCGGCGCTGGTCAGGAAAAGCCTGGGAGCCTGAACCGGAATCGGTTGATTTGGGGTCGGGAGCTAAGGTGAGGGGCATGATCAAGGCGGTCTCCGCGCTCCGTCTCGCCGTCGCCGATGTCGAACGGAGCCTCAACTTCTACAAGCAGCTCGGATTCCAGGAGATCCCGGGTGACGGACCGGCGCGCGAGGTCCGGAGCAACTGGTTTCGCATCAGGCTGGAGAAGCGAGAGTCGGAACGAGGCAGCACCGGGCTGAGGGTATGCATCTCGGTGGATGACGTCGACGACTACGCAAAGCACCTCAAGAGCAAGCGCATCCGGATCTCGCGGGAGGCGGCGGGGAAGAGCGAGGAACTCGTCATCGCAGATCCCGACGGGTACTCCCTGCTGTTTTTCGCGACCAAGGGCATTGCGCAGAAGGGCGAGGCATCCCACCGACCCAGGTCTTGACCAAGGGGTCGTGAGTTCCAGCCCGGAGTGCAGCTAGCTGCCGGTCCGCGTCTCCAGTTCGCGCCGCCGCCAGAAGGCCAGGCGGCGCCTCAACCGGCGCCGGTGGGCAACCAGCGTGGGGAGGTTGTCCTGCGTAGAACCCCGGCTCAGGAGCTCATCGCAAAAGCCCGCCAGCTCCTGATAAACGGACAACCAGAGCTCGATATCCTCGCGGTCGGACGCAGCCGGATCCTCACCCGGTAAGAGTTCGAGGTCTAGTCCCGTATTCGAGTCCGGCATGCCCCTTCCCCTGGCAGTGCGATCTTAGAGCGGATGGGCGTACTCTGGGGTCGCCATCGGCCCCCGCCAGGTTTCATCTCCTCAGAGAGCCCACGGGTCTCGGCGGTCAACTAGAGGTCGCAACTTCTGAGGTCAGGGAGCCATTTAGATGGCCGATGAAGAGGCGGAAGCCGTCCGCCAAGCGACCGACGAGAAGCGCCTGCTACCGGGCGAAGAACCGCAGACCCATTCGGGTGAGGGCGCCGTTCACTGGGTCCAGGTCTACTCGGACCTCAGGCGGATCAAGCGGGCCCTGATCGATGACCTCAAGGCAATGATGGAGGACCAGTCGGTTCTGGTCAGGGATGAGCTGCAAAAATCCGATGTGAACGTGCTGGAGCTACAGGTCCAGCGTTTCGAGAGGCGTCTCGCGTTCTGGCGCGGCCGCCTGGCCGATCTGGATGGCGGCCCCGCCGCCAGTGAAGCTGAGTCCACACGTCGCGAAGGTGGATGAGGGTCGGCCGTCGCCGAGACCTCAGGATGAGGATGACGTCGCCATCGTCCTCGAAGCGATCGACTTCATGCTCACGCTCCAGAGCCTCAAGCCCGACCGTCGCCGCGAACTGGCGCGTGTGAAGGCTCTAGTCGAAAGCCGGACGGACGATTAGGCGGCCGGGGGTCAGCGCCGGGAAGCCATATCGGCCTCGAGGGCTTTCTCGGAAATGGCGAGACCCCCGGTTAAGGCAGTCCGGCCAGTCGCGCCGCTACCGGGTCCACGCTCGGCAGGCCGGCCTCGGCGGCCTCGCGCAGCAGCGCTTGCACGGCGGCCGAGAGTGCGCTGAGGAGCTGCTCGGGCTCCAGCGAGCCGATGTGGGTTCGCTTGAAGCCGCCGAGTATGTCGGCGGGCAGGTCGTCGTAACCGCGAGCCTGCACCGCCGGCAGGCCCCGGCGCAGGCAAGCGAGCGCGAGGGCGTGGTCGCGGACGGCGCCGATGTAGTGCTCGGCCTGCCACACCCGGCCGCGCCGGAGGCACGTGCGCGAGTGCAGGGCGTAGATGATGCCCCACCCGAAGAGATCGGTCGCGGCCGGAGGCTTGGGCAGGTCGCCGTCTCCGGCGGTCTGCCCGAACAGCAGCCGAAAGCGAGGGCCGGCAGGGACAAAGCGCGCCGCCGGCGTGAGTGACAGGTCGAACTGCAGCGCATCGGGCAGCAGGAACACGCGGTAGATCGTGGGCTCGCGCTCCAGGTCGACGAGCTGCACAGCGGCCAGCTCGTCGCGGAGGGTGCGCGTCCAGTCCTCCAGGACCTGCGCGACCGGCACTTCGTCGGCGACGGCAAACGTCAGGTCGAGGTCGGAGAAGGGGTCGCCGCTGCCCAGGGCCAGCGATCCGACGGCGGCTCCGGCCACGACCCGGGGGTCGGCTTCGGCCAGCGCCAGGATGCGGTCGCGTAGGGCGTCCCGCTGCTCCACCGTGAACACGACCTGGGGATCGTATCCAGGCCGGCTACAGGTCGTCGGGCAGCAGCTCGCCAATGCGATTGGCGCATTTGCGGATCAGCTCCAGCGTGCGTGTGGAGATCGTGACCGGATGCGCGCTGCAGCCGCACAGGGTCCCGTAGAACTGACCCCGGCGGAAGACCGGCAGTGATAGAAAGCTGCGGTAGCCGAGCATCCGCGCCACCGTGCTGTCCGGAATGTCGCGGGGCACGTTGTCGGTGTACTCGGGCGCCCGGCCGTCGTGCACGAAGCTGCAGACGCCCTCGGACCAGGGGATCGTGATCTCCTCGGGCACGAAGAGGTCGTCGGCCACGTTGTGCGAGAAGAGGATCTGCTGCTCGTCCTCGCGCATGTATGCGCGCGCCAGATAAGTCGTGGAGAGCCCGGTGGCCTCGCTGACCAGCCTCAGCAGGTCACGCACGACGTCGGGAAATGGCCGGTCGGTCGCGAAGACCGCATCCAGGCGCGCCTCCAGGGAGCTCACTGGCACCGGTGCCTTTTTAGCATTCGGGAACCCGACCCTTGAGCCTGTTTGGCGGATAATCCGGCGCGCCGTGCTGATCACGACCGAGCGCAGCGACGGGGTAGCGGTTATCAAGATCAACCGGCCCGAGGTCCGCAACGCGCTCAACCTGGAAGCACTGGCGGCGCTCCGAGAGACGCTGGAGCGGGTCGGTCGCGACCGGGAGGTGCGCTGCGCGGTGCTGGCGGGTGAGGGCGGCACCTTCACGACCGGCGATGATCTGACCGAGACGGCGCGCCTTGACGATGCCGGCATCCGGACTCTGATCGACGGCTTCCAGGCCCTAACGGTGGCCTTGCGGGCCATGGAGCAGCCCGTGATCGCGGCCATCGAGGGCTACGCGGTGGGCGGGGCGCTGGAGATGGCGGCGGCCTGCGACCTGCGGGTCTGC
>VBEO01000143.1 GCA_005881825.1 Chloroflexota bacterium
GCCAACGAGATGCCCCCGCTCACGCTCGACAACACCGTCACCCCATCGCCGAGCAACGAGCTGGGCGTGAAGGGCATTGGCGAGGCGGGCACGATCGCGGCCAGCGCGGCCGTGATCAACGCCATCTGCGACGCGCTGGCGCCTCTGGGCATCGCGCACGTAGACATGCCGGCAAGTCCTGACCGGCTCTGGAAGCAGATTCAGGACAGCAGGGGCAAAGGCGTCTCCAGCAACGGCTCGGGAGCCAGGGGCGCGTCCGGGATGGCGGGGGCTGCGCAGGCCACGCCGGCCACTGGACAGGACCCGATGCCGGGTACCGAAAACCGCGGTCATGTCGAGGGGACCGGAGGTCCGCCGCCGGGCGGATCACAAGGGTCGCCGCAGCAGGGCGGCGACCAGCAGATGGGAGGTGAGCGCCAGTGATCCCCGCCGCGTTCGAGTACGCGCGCGCCGGTTCGGTACAGGAGGCGTCCGAGCTGCTCGGCAAGTTCGGCGAGGACGCCAAGGTGCTGGCCGGCGGGCACAGCCTGATCCCGCTCATGCGGCTGCGCCTGGCGCAGCCGTCGGCGCTGGTCGACATCAACAACGTGAAAGAGCTCGCCTACATCGCGCGCGAGAACGGCAAGCTGCGTGTCGGCGCCTTGACGCGCCACGTCGACATCCACAACAGCCAGGACGTCAAGCAGAACCTGCCCATCCTGGCCGAGGTCGCCTCCGAGGTGGGCGACAACCAGGTCCGCAACATGGGGACGATCGGCGGGGTGGTCGCTCACGCCGACTCCGCCGGCGACTATCCGACGCTCTGCGTGATGCTGGACGCGGAGATCGTCACCAACAAGCGCCGCATCCCGGCCCACGAGTTTTTCCAGGACCTATTCACGACGCCGCTGGAGAACGACGAGCTGGTTTGCGAGGTGGTTTTCCCGGTGGCCAACGGGCCGCACAAGTACATCAAGTTCCGGCGCCGCCTGTTCGACTGGGCGATCGTGGCCGCGGCCGCCCAGAAGACCGAGCAGGGCTGGCGGATCGGCCTCACCAACGTGGGGCCGACACCCGTGCGGGCGGTGGCGGTGGAGCAGGCGCTGGGCCAGGGCGCCTCGCCCACGGAGGCCGCCGAGCACGCCTCGGACGGGCTCAACCCGAGCGGCGACATCCGGGCCACCCCCGAGTACAAGAAGCACCTGGCGCGGGTGCTCACCCGGCGCGCCATCGAGCAGTCTCAGTAGTCGCGTAGGGGCGGCCTTCGGGCCGCCCCTCCCGACCCCGGTAGCCTTACTGCTGTGAACCGCGACGGCGCCGCCCCCGCGTCCATCGACGACGTCATGACGCTGCTGGCCGAGCGCCGCTACATCGGCGACCGCCCGCTGGCCACCTCGATCTACCTCTCGCTCCAGCTCGGCAAGCCGCTGTTCATAGAGGGCGAGGCGGGCGTCGGCAAGACCGAGGCCGCCAAGGTGATGGCCGACGTGCTGGGCGCCCGCCTGATCCGCCTCCAGTGCTACGAGGGCATCGACCTCGCCCACGCCGTCTACGAGTGGAACTACCCGCGCCAGCTCCTGCACATCCGGCTGCTGCACGAGACCTCGGACCGCAGCGCCGCCGAAAAGCAGATCTACAGCCCGGAATTCCTACTCCGGAGGCCGCTGCTGGACGCCATCGACAACCACGACCCGGTGCCGCCGGTACTCCTGATCGACGAGATCGACCGCTCGGACGAGGAGTTCGAGGCCTTCCTGCTCGAGGTGCTGAGCGACTTCCAGATCAGCATTCCCGAGCTGGGCACGATCACTGCTCAGAAGCCGCCCTTTGTGGTCATCACCTCCAACCGCACCCGCGAGGTTCATGACGCGCTGAAGCGGCGCTGCCTGTACCACTGGATCGACTACCCCTCGCTGGACAAGGAGATCGCCATCGTGCGCGCGCGGGCGCCCGAGGCGGCCGAGGGTCTGGCGCGCGAGGTGGCGCAGCTGGTCCAGAACCTGCGCGAGATGGAGCTTTACAAGGTCCCGGGCGTGGCCGAGACCCTGGACTGGGCGCGCTCGCTAGCCGCCCTGGGCGCCACCAGCCTCGACCCGCAGCTGGTCGACGCCACGCTGGGTGCAGCGCTCAAGTACCAGGAGGACCTGATCAAGGCCCGGGAGACGCTGCCCGAGCTGGTCGCCCGCTCGCGTGGAGGTGGGGGGAGCACCCCCCTCGCGCCGGCCGGGCAAAGCCCTTCCCCCGGCGCGCCCCCCCGCAGCGGCGGCGGTGGCTGAGCCGCGGCCGCGAGCCGACCTCCTGCCGCGCCTGGCCACCTTCGCGCGGCTCCTGCATGACGCGGGTCTGGAAGCCGGCCCCGGCCGCCTGACCGACTCCGCCCGCGCGCTGGCGCACGTCGACCTGAGGCACCAGGACGACTTCCGGAGCGCGCTGCGCGCGGTCTTCGTAAGCCGCAAGGACGAGCTGCCGGTATTCGAGGCGGCCTTCGATATCTTCTGGGCGCCGCCCGACCCCAGGGTGGTCGCCGGCGGCGCCATTCCCGGCCGCCCGCGACCGCTGCCGCTCCCGCCTGAGAAGGCGCGCGCCTGGATGCAGCTGCTCGGCCTCAACACCTCCCGCATGCCCCGCGAGGACCGCGGGGACCAGCCGGCCAGCAGCTCCGGCTACAGCGCCCAGGAGCTGCTGCGCCGCAAGGACTTCGAGGACATGACCTGGCAGGAGACGGAGGAAGTCAAACGGCTCCTGCAGCAGTCGCCCTGGCGGATCGCGGAGCGCAAGACGCGGCGTTTGCGGCCGTCGGGCCATGGCGCCGTCGACCTCCGCCGGAGCGCCCGCCGCTCCATCCACACCAGCGGCGAGATCGTGTCCCTGCTGCACCGGGAGCCGCGCCTGCGCCGGCGACCGATCGTGCTTCTGTGCGACGTCAGCGGTTCGATGGAGAAGTACAGCCGGCTGCTTTTGATCTTCGCCCACGCCATCGCGCGCCGCGAGGACGTCGAGACGTTCGTCTTCTCGACGCGGCTTACCCGGATCACGCGCATGCTCCGCCACCGCGACCTCGACCGCGCGCTGCAGGACGTGAGCAAACAGGTCCACGACTTCAGCGGCGGCACCCGCATCGGGCAGGCGCTGGCCGAGTTCAATCGCCGCTGGGCGCGGCGCGTGCTCGGCCATGGCGCCGTAGTGATCATCGTTAGCGACGGTTGGGACCGCGGCGACCCGACCCAGCTGGAGCACGAGCTTTCGCGGCTGCACCGCACGGCCCACCGGCTGATCTGGCTCAACCCGCTGCTCGGGTCCGAAGGCTACGAGCCGCTCACCCGAGGCATGCAGGCCGCACTTCCGCACACCGACGACTTCCTGGCGGCCCACAACGTGCAGGCGCTGGATGAATTGGGGCGCCTGCTGGCCGGTTTAGACAGGCATCGGAGGCCGCGCCACGACGAGCGCGCGCCTACCCTGGAGATGGAACCCAATGCGTGAAGTCCTCGACGAGTACCTGGCCTGGCGGCAGCAGGTCCCCAAGGTCGATATCGCGATCGCGACCGTGACCGAGACCTGGGGCTCCAGCCCGCGCCCGCTGGGCTCCAAGATGATCGTCAGCTCGGACGGCAAGATGGCGGGCTCGGTTTCCAACGGCTGCATCGAAGGAGCGGTCTACGAAGAGGCCCAGAAGGTGCTGGAGAGCGGCGAGGCCAAGCTTCTCGACTACGGCGTGGCCGACGAGACGGCCTTCGAGGTCGGGCTGGCCTGCGGCGGCCACATCCAGGTCCTCATCAGCAAGGCCAACGAGGTCCACGACAGCCTGGCCGAGAAGCTGCGCGAGAACCGGCCCGTCTATACGGAGACCGATCTCCGGAACGGCGAGGCCGCGCTCCTCCTGAAAGCGCCCGACCGCGACCAGCCGTGGCGCGAGGGGGACCTCTTCATCGAGCCCTTCCCGCGGCTCGCGCACATGGTGATCATCGGCGCCATCCACATCGCCATCCCGCTCCACCGGCTGGCCAAGCTGATGGGGTACCGGGTCTCGGTGGTCGACGCGCGCGCCAAGTTCGCGACGGCCGAGCGCTTCCCGGAGGCGGATGAGGTCATCGTGGCCTGGCCGGACGAGGCCCTGGCCCGGATACCCGTCGACCGCTCGACCGCGGTGGTCATCCTCACCCACGACCCCAAGTTCGACATGCCCGCCCTGCGGGCGGTGCTGGGCAAGGGCGCCGGCTACATCGGGGCGATCGGATCGAGCAAGACCAACGCCAACCGTTTCGACGCTCTGCGCGAGGAAGGATTCAGCGAGGCCGATCTCGCAACCGTGCACGGGCCCATCGGCCTCGACCTCGGCGGACGCGGGGCCGAGGAGACGGCGCTGGGCATCATGGCCGAGATCACCGCCGCCCGCCACGGCGGCAGCGGCGGCTTCATGCGCGAGCTCAAGGGAGACTCCTCCCCGCCTCGCGGGGAGGTGGCCGGCGTAGCCGGCCGGAGGGGGTCGCCGGTCTAGCTACGCCGCCAGGCGGCGCAGTTCGTCCATGTTCTCTTTGTCCGGCCCCTCGCCGGACCCGGGGACCTCGATGATGAAGGGCTTGTCGGCCAGCCGCGGGTCGTGGAGCAGGGCGTGGAACCCCGCCTCCCCGATCTGGCCCTTGCCGATGTTGGCATGGCGGTCGCGGTTGGAGCCGAGACCGGTGGCGGAGTCGTTGGCGTGGACGGCCTCCAGCCGTGCGATTCCGACCACCCGCTCCCACTCGTCCAGCGTGTGGCGGGCGGCTTCCTCGGTGCGCAGGTCATACCCGGAGGCGAAGGCGTGGCAGGTGTCGAAGCAGACCCCCGCCCGCGGATCGTCCACCGCGTCGAGCAGCGCCCGCACCTCCTCGAACCGCGCCCCCACGCAGCCGCCCATGCCGGCGTTGTTCTCGATGAGCAGCCGCGCGGTCTTGGGATCGGCCCGGTCCATGACCCGCAGCAGGTGCTCGCGGATCTGGGGCAGCACCTTTTCGAAGCCCGCTCCCTTGTGGCTGCCGGTGTGGAAGATGACACCGCTGATCCCAAGCTGGTCGGCGGCGGCCAGGTAGCCCGCCAGCGTCGATTCCGAGCGCTGGCGCAGGGTGGCGTCGTCGCCGGCCAGGTTGATCAGGTAGACATGGAAACAGCGCCCATGGCGGCGGCGCGCGGAAAGGTCAGGTGCAGGCCGCCGGAGGACTCCACGTGGGCGCCGAGGATGGGCATGCGCCCGCTGATTATGGGCAGGTGCTTTTGGTCAGGTCGGCCTGCCGGCCCCAGGCCACCTCGCCCACCGGCTGGCCGGTGTAGGCGTCCAGGAACAGGAGCGCGTGCCCGGGCTCGCAGCCCGGGTGCAGGAAGTCCCAGGTGTAGATGCTGCCGATGTAGCGATCCAGTTCCAGCGCCCAGATCAGCCGGTCTTGCATCAGGAGCCCGAAGGGACCGGTCGGCCCGGTGGCTGAGGCCAGCAGCGCGCCCACCACCGCGCGCTGGTACTGGGCGACGACGGCCCGGGCCAGCGACTCCGACAGCACCCCCGCGCAACCGGCCACGGGGCCCCGGCGCGCCCACGCCGGCAGCTTCTCGGCGTACTCGCAGAACCGGGCTTGGCCGGCGCGCGAGTCCAGGTGCACGCCCTCGCGGCCCAGCTGAACGACCACCGCGGGGTCGAGCTGCCCGTCGTGCGGACCGGCGTCGGGGGCCACCGAGTGGACGCCCAGCAGCAGGCCCGCGAAGGCCGCCAGCATCGCGCCCAGGGTCAGCCCCAGACGCGGCCCCATGGCCCCTGAGAGTACCCTGCGCGGGTTCGACGACGCCCTGGAGCACCTCGACTCCCGGCCCGACTGCCGTGCCCTGGGCATCATCGGTCCGGTTCCCGGGGACGTCCCGGACCTGGCGTTGCTGCAGGGCCGGCGGCTGCTGGTCTGCTGCGAGGAAGGTACCCGCCTGCGGGACCTGGCCGAGGCGGGCATGAACGCCGGGGCGGAGGTGGAGTGGCTGCGCACCGACAAGCCCGATTTCGACCGTCTGGCCGCCTGGGCGCTGCCAGTGGCGGGAGTGGTGCTGGCGGCCGGTGCGGCTAGCCGAATGGGCAGCAACAAGCTGCTGCTCGACGCCGGCGGCCAGCCGCTGGTCTGCCACGTGATCGAAGCCGCCTCGGGCGGCGGCTGCCACCACGTGATCGCGGTGTATGCGCAGAAACCGGTCAAGGACGCCATCGGCAACTCCGCCGTTTGCGTCGAGAACCCGCAAGCCGCGAGCGGGCAGGCCTCCTCGCTGCGGGTCGGCCTGACCGCGGTTCCCGAGGACATGGCCGGCGCCCTGGTGCTGCTGGGGGATCAGCCGCTGGTGGGCGCCCGGACCATCGAGGTGATCCTCAGGGCCTGGCGCCGGGAAGGCGCCCGGCCGGCGGTGGCGACCTCCTACAACGGCCGCCGCGAGGACTGGCGGCCGCCCGTCCTGCTGGACCGCTCGCTCTGGCCCGAGCTGATGACGCTGGAAGGCGATGCGGGCGCCCGCCAGCTCCTCGAGAAGCGGCCGGAGTTGGTCGATACTGTGCATTCGACCGGTCGCCCGGACGACGTCGACACGCCCGAGGACTATGCCAAGATCGTCCACCTCTTCCCTGGAGAGCGTTCGCACTGAGCAGCTGAAGCGCCTGCGCCAGGGCTTGCCGGAGGTGCTGCGCGGCAACCGTTTCTACCGGGAGCGCCTGCACGGCGTGCGGACCTGGAACGACTTCGAGCGCATGCCTTTCACGACCAAAGCCGACCTGGTCGCCGACCAGGCGGCGACGCCGCCCTTCGGCAGCAACCTGACCTACGGCCTCGACCGATATGTGCGCCTGCACCAGACTTCGGGCTCCAGCGGCCAGGCGCCGCTGCGCTGGCTGGACACCGCCGAATCCTGGCGCTGGTGGCGCGATATCTGGGCCCAGCACGTCTACGCGGCGGCCGGCGTCACCGCCCGCGACCGCGTGCTGCTGGCTTTCTCATTCGGTCCCTTCATCGGCTTCTGGTCCGCCTTCGCCGGCGCCGAGCAGCTGGGCGCGCTGGTGATCCCGGGTGGCGCCATGACGACCCAGCAGCGGGCTCGGGCCATCATGGACCTGGGCGCCACCGTGCTCTGCTGCACGCCCACCTATGCGCTGCGGCTGGCGGAGGCGGGGGCCGAGCTCGGCCTCGACCTCTCGGCCTCGCCGCTGCGGGTCACCATCCACGCCGGCGAGCCGGGAGCGAGCATTCCGGCCACCCGTGACGCCATCGACCGCGCCTTCGGCGCGTACGCCGTGGACCACACCGGCATGACCGAGCTGGGGCCGACCGGGTTCAGCTGCGAGGTGCGCGACGGGGTCCACCTGGTGGAGTCGGAGTTCATCTTCGAGGTCATCGACGAGGAACTCATCGCCACCAACCTGGGCCGTTGGGGCTCGCCCGTGATCCGCTACCGCACGGGCGACCGGGTGCGGCTCTCGCGCGAGCCATGCCCCTGCGGGAGTCCGTTTCCGAAGCTGCTGGGCGGAATCCTGGGCCGGGTCGACGACATGATCACCGTGCGCGGGGTCAACCTCTACCCCTCGCAGGTCGAGGACATCGTTCGCCGGCACCCGCAGGTGCTCGAGTTCCTGATCGAGCACCGGCGCGAGCGGCACATGGACGAGGTCACCTTGATCATCGAGTGCGCCGACGGCGGCGTGCTGGACGCGCTGCTGGAGTCGGAGCTGCGGTCGGCGCTGGGCGCCCGCATCGGCGTGCGCCAGGTGGCGCCGGGCACGCTGCCACGAGCCGAGCTCAAGGCGAAGCGCCTGATTAGGATCGAGTCGTGACCGCCTACCGCCAGGAGCTGACGCCGGTCTCCTTCCTGGAGCGGGCCGGGACCGTGTATGCGGAGCGGGTGGCGGTGATCGACGGCGACCGCTGCTACCGCTATGGCGAGTGGCGGGCACGCTCGAGACGCTTTGCGCACGCGCTGCGGGCCGCCGGTTTGAAGAAGGACGACCGGGTCGCGCTCTTCGCTCTCAACAGCGAGCCGCTGCTGCTCGCGCACCTGGCTGTGCCCCAGGCGGGCGGCGTGCTGGTGGCCATCAACACCCGGCTCAACGAGTCCGAGGTCGCCTACATCCTGGAGCACAGCGGTGCGCGCTTCGTCTTCTTTTCGCCCGAGCTCGGCCCGTTGCCGGGCGGGATCGCGCTCGGTGACGACTTCGAAGCCTTCGTTCAGACCGGTGAGGACGCACCGGTCGAGTCCTGGTTGGAAGATGAATACGACATGATCGCGATCGACTACACCTCGGGGACCACCGGCCGGCCCAAGGGCGTCGTCTACCACCACCGCGGCGCCTACTTGAACGGCCTCGCGCTGGCGCTGGAGAACCGGCTGCGCGCCGACTCGGTTTGCCTGTGGACGCTGCCCATGTTCCACTGCAACGGCTGGTGCCACACCTGGGCGCTGCCGGCCGCCGGCGCGTGCTCGGTGTCCATTCCCCGCGTCGACCCGCCGCAGGTCTGGCGCCTGCTGGAGGAGCAGGGCGTGACGCACTTCAACGCCGCGCCGACGGTGCTGATCATGCTCGCCAACGATCCGGCGGCGCATCGGCTGAGCCGGCGCGTGCGCGTGTGCACGGGCGGCGCTCCGCCTTCGCCGACGCTGATCGCGCAGATGGAGGAGCTGAACATCGAGATCCAGCACCTTTACGGGCTCACCGAGTCGTACGGTCCCTTCACCCTCAACGTCATGCAGCCGGGCGTGAGTGAGCTGCCGCTCGAGGAGCGGGCGCGCTTCATGGCACGCCAGGGCGTGGCGCACGTTGCGGCCGGCCGCCAGCGGGTGGTCGACGAGGAGATGCGCGACGTGACGCCCGACGCTGAGGCCCTGGGCGAGATCGTGCTCCAGGGCAACGTGGTGATGAAGGGTTACTACCGCGACCCCGAGGCGACGGCGACCGCCTTTCGCGGCGGCTGGTTCCACACCGGCGACGTGGCGGCCATGCACCCCGACGGCTACATCGACATCCGCGACCGCAAGAAGGACATCATCATCTCGGGCGGCGAGAACATCTCCACCATCGAGGTCGAGCAGGCGGTGATGTCACATCCCGACGTGCTGGAGGCGGCGGTGATCGCCATCCCCGACCAGAAGTGGGGCGAGGTGCCGAAAGCGTTCGTGACCATGAAACCGGGCCGCAGCCTGAGCGAGCGCGAGGTGATCGAGCACGTGCGCGAGCGCATCGCGCATTACAAGGCTCCGCGCGAGGTGGAGTTCGGCGAGCTGCCGAAGACCTCGACCGGCAAGATCCAGAAATACGTGCTGCGGGACAAGGCGTGGGCCGGGCAGGGGGGGTGGGCAGTGGGAAGGGCTGAGCCCGGGCTGCCCAAAAGGGGGGGAGGTCCCCCCCGCAAACAGGCAGGGAGGGTTAACTGAAGCCATGGCGGTGACAGAGAAGGCGGCGCCCAGGACATCGCAGCAGCTGCCCTACCGCGAGGAGCTGACGCCGGTCAACTTCCTGGAGCGCGCGGGCCAGGTGCACGCGCGCCGGATCGCGGTCGTGGACGGCGAGCGCAGCTGGACTTACGCAGAGTGGCGCGCGCGCTCGCGCCGCTTCGCGCACGCGCTGCGCGCCGCGGGCCTCAAGAAGGACGATCGGGTCGCGTTCTTGGCCGTCAACTCGGAGCCGCTGCTGCTGGGCCACTTCGGCATCCCGCAGGCGGGCGGCGTGATCGTGGCCATCAACACGCGGCTCTCCGCGGGCGAGGTCGCGTACATCGTCGAGCACTCAGGCTCGCGGATGCTGTTCTTCTCGCCCGACCTGGAGCCGGCCCTGGCCGAGGTCCCCGAGAACGTGCGTCGCATCAACCTGGCCACCGAGTTCGAGTCCTTCCTTGAGGCGGGCTCCGAGGAGCCGGTGGAATCCTGGTTGGAAGACGAGTACGAGACGATCGCCATCGACTACACCTCGGGCACCACGGGCAGGCCCAAGGGTGTCATGTACCACCACCGCGGCGCCTACCTGAACGCGCTGGCGATGGCGATCGACCACCGTCTGGACGCCGATTCCAGCTATCTCTGGACGCTGCCCATGTTCCACTGCAACGGGTGGTGCTTCACGTGGGCCACGATCGCCGTCGGAGCGCGCAACCACTGCATCCCCAAAATCGATCCCGCGGAGGTCTGGAGCCTGCTGCGGAGCGAGGGCGACTGGCACTTCTGCGCCGCGCCCACCGTGCTGATCATGCTCGTCAACGACCCTGCGGCCAAACGCCTTGAGACTCCTGCGCGGCTCTTCACGGCCGGTGCGCCACCGTCGCCCACCATCATCGCGACGATGCAGGAGCTCAACTTCCAGCTCGAGCACGTTTACGGCCTGACCGAGACCTACGGGCCCTTCACGATCAACGTCTCACCACCGGATGCAGATGCTCATGCGCGCGCTCGTCAGGGCTATCCCAACCTGGTCGCGGGCGAGGTGCGGATCGTTGACGAGCAGATGCAGGACGTGCCACGCGATGCGGAGACGATGGGTGAGGTCGTGATGCGCGGCAACGTGGTCATGAAGGGTTACTTCGAAAACGCCGAAGCCACCGAGACCGCGTTCCAGGGCGGCTGGTTCCACAGCGGCGACGTCGGGGTCATGCACGGGGACGGCCAGATCGAGCTGCGCGACCGCAAGAAGGACATCATCATCTCGGGCGGCGAGAACATCTCCACGATCGAGGTCGAGCAGGCGATCGCATCGCATCCCGCGGTCATGGAGTGCGCGGTGATCGCGATCCCGGATGAGAAGTGGGGGGAGGTGCCGAAGGCGTTCGTCACGCTCAAACCCGGCCAGTCCGTGAGCGAGTCCGAGATCGTCGAGCACGTGCGCGGCAAGCTGGCGCGTTTCAAGGCGCCCAAGGCGGTCGAGTTCGGCGAGCTGCCCAAGACCTCGACCGGGAAGATCCAGAAGTTCGTGCTCCGCGACCGCGAGTGGGCGGGGCAAGAGAAGCGCATCAACTGAGACAGCACCGCCTGGGGATCTCTCTCCCGGGTGACCGCCTGCCGCTGTCCGAAGTCCCGGCCCTGGCCGCGCGCGCCGAGGCGCTCGGCTACACCGACTTCTGGTCGTTCGAGGTCAATCTCTTCGACGGCTTCACCCCGCTGGCGGCGGCGGCGGCAACCACCCGGGCGGCGCGGCTGGGCGTCGCCATCGCGCCGGTCTTTTTCCGGCCATCCGGCCTGCTGGCGATGCATGCGGCGGCGATGGCCGAGCTGGCGCCGGGGCGCTTCGTGCTGGGCGTGGGCTCCTCGACGCCGGTCGTGGTCGAGCAGTGGATGGGCGTTCCCTTCGGCCGGCCGGTCAGCGCCGTGCAGGAGACCGTACAGGCGGTGCGAGCGCTGCTGAACGGCGACAAGGTGGGCGGCATGCGCCTGGGCCGGCCGCCGGCCCAGCCGCCGCCGATCTGGATGGCGGCGCTGGGCGCGCGCATGGCCGCCGCGGCGCGCGAGTTGGCCGACGGGATCTGTCTCTTCATGGTCGGCCCTGGCCTGGTGCGCGAGATCGTGGGCGAGCAGGATTCCATGTGCCGGATCACCGTCATCCCGGGCGAGGAGGAACCGGCCCGCGCCCTGGCCCGCCGCCAGATCACCGCCTATGCGCTGGTGCCCTTCTACGCGCGGGTGCTGGCGCGCCAGGGCTTCGGCGAGGAGGTGAAGGCGATCCAGGAGCGCTGGACGGCCGGCGATCGCGCGGCCGCGGCCGGCCAGGTCTCCGACGCCATGGTCGCCGAGCTGACACTGACCGGTTCGCTGGACGCCATCGGCGCCGGCCTCGAGCGCTACTGGGACGCCGGCCTGGGCTGCCCGGTCCTCGCCGTGCTGGGCGACCAGGAACCGGTGCTGGAGGCGCTGGCGCCGGGGCGTTGACGGCGTTGGAGGAGTTCGCACTCCGCCCCTGGGGCCACCAGCGCCGCGGCGTCGTCGTCGATCGCACACCCGAGCGCATCCTGGAAGCCCAGCTCAACTTCCCGATCCCCGGCCCCAACCACGTCTGCCTGGTGCGCACCCGGGCCGAGCGGGTGCCTGAGCTGCTGGCCGAGGCGCGCGCCTTCTTCGCCGCTCACGGCCTGCCCTATGCCTGGATTCTCGATCCCGGAGTGGAGCCGCCCGATCTGGAGGACCTACTGGTCGCCCAGGGCTTGCGGTTCCTCGAGGAGCTGACCGCGATGGTTCTTCCCGCCGAAGTAGAGCTGGACGCGCCGGCAGAAGGAATCACGTTCCGGGATGGCCTCCGCGATTTCGACAGCTTCCGGCTGGCGGCCGAGATCCAGGCGGCCGCCTTCGGCGGCGGCATCCCGCCCGGATTGGAGGTGCGCTGGGCAGAGCTCGAGCCCGGCCAGAACCGCCACCTCGTGATCGCGTGCGCCGGCGGCGCCCCGGCGGCCGCCGGCTGGGCCTGGGTGACCCCGCAGGGCACGCAGTTGAACGGAGGCGCCAGCCTGCCCGAGTTCCGGGGTCGCGGGCTCTACCGGGCCACGGTCTGGGAGCGCCGGCGCCTAGCGCGGGCCGGCGGTTCGCCGGGATTGACCGTGCAGGCGGCGGATTCGTCGCGCCCGATCCTGGAGCGGCTGGGCTTCCGCGCCGTGGGGAAGTGGCGGCTGCTGGCGGACCAGAATTAGGCGCGCATGAAGGCGCTGGTCTGGCTGGGCCCGGAGCGGATGGAGGTTCAGGAGCAGGCCGAGCCGCGGCCTGGCCCGGGCCAGGTGGTGGTCCGCACCGAAGCCGCCGGCATCTGCGGATCCGAAGTCGAGGGCTACCTGGGCCGGATGGCCAACCGCGTCCCGCCGCTCGTCATGGGCCACGAGTACGCCGGCCTGGTGACAGAGACCGGCCCGGGCGCCGATCCCTCCTGGCTCGGGCGTCGGGTGGCGGTCAACCCGATCGTAGGTTGTGGCCGGTGCGCCTACTGCCAGGCGGCTGACCGGAATCTCTGTCTGGACCGGCATCTGATCGGGATCGGCGCGGCGGGCGGCTTCGCCGAATTCACTGCGGTGCCCGAGCGCTGCCTGTTCGAGCTGCCCGCGGGCATGGACGCGCGCCTGGGCGCGCTGGTGGAGCCGCTGGCCAACGGCGTCCACGCGCTGCGCAAGTCGGGTGTCGAGGCGCCGGGACGGGTCGTGGTGATCGGCGCCGGCACGATCGGCCTGGGCTGCCTGCAGGCTGCGCTGCTGCAGGGCGCCGGGCAGGTGACGGTGGTCGAGCGCCATCCCGCGCGCCGCCGCCACGCTCTGGCCCTGGGCGCACAGGCGGCGACTGCCGAGCTGGGCGAGGCCGGTCCAGGGGCCGACCTGGTCATCGACGCGGCCGGTTCGGCGGCCACCAGGCGGGCCGCCGTCGATCTGCTGGGGCCGGCCGGGACGGCGGTACTGATCGGCCTCCATGAGGATGAGACCCCGCTGCCCTGGCACCGGGTCATCCGCTCCAACCTGCGCCTTCAGGGTGTCTTCGGCTATGCCGACGCGGACTTTCAGCAGGCGCTGGACTGGCTGGCGGCGGGGCGGGCCGCAATTCCGCTCAGCGATGTCCGGCCGCTGGCGGCCGGGCCCGAAGCCTTCCGCGCGCTGGCGGCCGGCCCGATCGAGGAGATCAAGATCTTCCTTGCCTGAGCTGGCCGGCAAGACCGCCGTGGTCACGGGCGCCTCCTCGGGGATCGGCGCCGCCATCGCAGACCGTCTGGAAGCCGCCGGAGCTGATGTGCAGCGCGTGAGCCGGCGCGGTCCGGTGGCCCTGGACGTCAGCGATCGCGCCGCCGTCACGGCTTTCCTGGAGAGACTCGACCGGCTGGACATCCTGGTCTGCGCAGCCGGCGACAACCTCCCGGCCCGCCGCCTCGAGCAACTGACCGGCGAGGCCTGGGACCGCCTCCTGGGGGTCAACCTGACCGGTGCCTTCAACTTCGTCCAGGCCGGCCTCCAAAAGCTGCGGAAGGCCCACGGCGACGTGCTGCTGGTGGCCAGCATCTCCGGCCAGTGGCCGGACCTGAGCGGGCCGGCCTACCAGGCGAGCAAGGCGGGCCTGATCGGGTTCGCCCGTGCCGCCGGCCTCGAGCTGCGCGCGGAGGGGGTGCGCTTCTCAGTTCTCAATCCGGGCGCCGTGGACACGCCGATCATGGACAAGCGGCCGTCGCCGCCGCCACCGGAGCTGCGGGCGCGAATGCTGCGCGCCGCCCACGTGGCTGACGCGGCCATTTTCATGCTTGGGCTGCCCCCGGAAGCCTGGGTGCCCGAGCTCACGATCCTGCCCACTCGCCTGCAGGCGCTGGGCGATACCTGGAGCCAGCCGCCACCGCGATCGGAGTAGCATCAGCACGTTACTAGCAATCGCTCTAGGAGTGCTGACTTGTACGATTGGGTGCGCAGCGGCGAGTACGAGGACATCCTCTACGACACCCTCGACGGCGCCATAGCCAGGATCACCATCAACCGGCCGGAGGTGCGCAACGCATTCCGGCCGACGACGCTGTTCGAGCTCAGTCACGCCTTCAACGTGGCCCGCGACGATCCCCAGGTCGGCGTGATCATCCTCACCGGGGCCGGCGACGAAGCCTTCTGCTCCGGCGGGGACCAGCGCATCCGGGGCGACGACGGCTACCGCGACCCGAGCGGCGTCGGCCGCCTCAACGTCCTCGACCTCCAGGTCCAGATCCGGCGCACCCCCAAGCCGGTGATCGCCATGGTCGCCGGCTATGCGATCGGCGGCGGCCACGTCCTGCACGTGGTCTGCGACCTCACCATCGCCGCCGACAACGCGCGCTTCGGACAGACGGGGCCGAGGGTCGGCAGCTTCGACGGCGGCTACGGTTCGGGCCTGCTGGCCCGAATCGTGGGCCAGAAGAAGGCGCGCGAGATCTGGTTCCTGTGCGAGCAGTACGACGCCCAAGAGGCGTTCCAGATGGGCCTCGTCAACAAGGTGGTGCCCCTGGCCGACCTGGAGCGGGAGACCGTGGAGTGGAGCCGCCGCATGCTCCAGCACAGCCCGCTGGCGCTGCGCATGATCAAGGGCGGCATGAACGCCGCCGACGACGGGCTAGCGGGCATCCAGCAGCTCGCCGGCGATGCCACGCTCCTCTACTACATGAGCGAGGAGGCGCAGGAGGGCCGCGACGCCTACGTCAACAAGCGCAAGCCTGACTTCTCCAGGTTCCCGAAGCGCCCTTAATCCGGGGCGCATCTGGTGGCTGGCGGCCCGGCCGGCCACGCTGGCGGCCAGCGTGTCGCCGGTCCTGGTGGGGACCGCTGTCGCGGTGCACGACGGCGGCGCCCGGCTGCTGCCGGGCCTGGCAGCGCTTGTTGTCGCTATAGCCATGCAGCTCGGCGTGAACTACGCCAACGACTACTCCGACTTCGTGCGCGGCGCCGATACGCCGCGGCGCCGAGGCCCGGTGCGCGCAGCCGCCTCGGGGGTCATACCGCCGCGGCAGGTGCGGATGGCCGCGGTGGTTGCCTTCGGAGTCGCGGCGGTGGTCGGATTGGCCTTGAGCCTGGCCGTCGACTGGCGGCTGTTGATCGTGGGCGTGCTCGCGGTGGCCGCCGGCTGGCTGTACACCGGCGGGCCCCGACCCTACGGGTACCTCGGCCTGGGCGAGGTCTTCGTGTTCGTGTTCTTCGGGTTGTTTGCCACCTGCGGCACGGCCTATGTCGAAGCCCTGCGGGTCAGCGGGTTGGCCTGGGCGGGCGGTGTGGCCACCGGCTGCCTGGCCTGCGCGATCCTGGTGCTCAACAACCTGCGCGACATCGAGTCCGACGCCGCGGCCGGCAAGCGCACGCTGGCCGTGCGCCTGGGCCCGCGCCGGACGCGGGTGCTGCTGGCGGGCCTGCTGGTGCTGGCCTTCCTTGCGGGCCTGGCGGCCCACGCGCTGCCGCTCTTGGTGACGCCGCTGGCCTTTTACGTGTGGCGCCTGTCCGCCAGCCGGGAGGCGCCGGTGCTGGTCGGCGCGCTCAAGCGCTGCGCCGAGCTCGAGGTGCTCTTCGCGCTGCTCTGGACCCTGGGGGTGCTGGCCTGGTGAGCGTGGAGCTGATCCCCATCCGGATCCCGATGACGCGGGGCCGTTTGTACGCTGCCGTGCTGGCCACGGTTTCGCAGGACGGCTTGGCCGGGGTGGGGGAAGGGCCGGACGCTGAGAGCGCCGTGGCCATGGCGCGACTCGATCTGGACGCGCGGGAGCGCGGCGTTCCCGTGGCCAACCTTCTGGGCGGCGTGCGGCGCCGCCGGATCGCCTGCACGACCCTGATCGAGGAGGAGCGGCCGGAGGCGGTGGCGGCCGCTGTCGAGCAGCTGGCTCGAGAGGGCTTTGGTTACTTCAAGCTGAAGGCCGCCAACGCCGGTGGCCAGATCGACCTCGAGCGCCTCGGCGCCGCCCGCTGGGCCGGGGGGCCAGCGGCTGGACTCCGGCTCGATCTGAACGGCCGCCGGGCGGCCACCGCGCTGACCACGCTCCACCACCTGCACCTTGAGTTGGTCGAGCAACCACTCCCACCGGACGCGCCGGCTGCGGAGTGGGCGGCCCTGGCGGCCACCAACGGGGTGACGTTGGCGGCGGACGAGTCATTGACTGACCGCGACCTGGCGTGCCAATTGGCCGGCCAGGGTACAGCGCTGGCCATCAAGCTGGCGCGGGTCGGCGGACCTCTGGCCGCCCTTTCCCTCGCCGCAGCCGCGACCGGGCCGGTGACGCTGGGGTCGGCTTACGAGACCGGGGTCGGCATCGCCGCGGCCCTGCACGTGGCCTGCGCGCTGCGCCAGGAACCACTGGCGTGTGGCCTCGCCACCCGGCGCTTGCTGGAGTCGGACATCACCACCGGGCTGCCGGAGGGGCCGGTGCTTGAGCTGCCCGAGGGCCCCGGACTGGGCGTGGAGCTGGATTGGGAGGCGGTGAATCGCTACCGCGTGGACAGGTGAGCGCGCAGGAGGCGCGCGACCTCGTCAGGTCGTTCCAGGTGCACCGCGTGCCCGGCGCCGGGCACGATCTCGGCCCGCCCGTGGGGCACGGCCGCCGCCAGGCGGCGCGCCAGGCCGGGGTAGCGGCCGTCTTCGGCTCCGGCGATGAACAGCCCCGGCACCGAGATCGCCCCCAGGCGGTCCCAGAAAGGCTCGACGGCCGCAGGCCCGAGCCCACGCAGCGTGGCCGCGACCGCCGCCGGATCCTGGGCGCGGCGCATGGCGTCGAGGTCGGTGCGCCCGGCCAGCCGGCTGAACATCGGCTGCGCGGCCCAGTAGGTCGCGAACCAGTCCATGCCCTCGCGCTCGATGCGCTCGGCCAGTGCGGCGTCGGCCGCAGCGCGCTGCGCCCGCTCGCCCGGCTCGAGGCCGGCGTGGGCGCCGATGGTTGTCACCGAGAGCACGCGCTCGGGGTGACGGACCGCGATCCAGAGCGCCAGACGGCCGCCCATCGAGTAGCCGACCAGGTGCGAGCGGCCGGTCACGAGCTCCGCCGCGCTCGCCGGCGAGCTCTGGCCCAGCAGGTGCGGCCGCTCGAACGTCCACTCCGCCGGCAGCCGCGCCACCAGCTCGTCCCATGCCCGACCGTCCTGCAGGAAACCGTGCAGCAGCGTGACGACCATGGACCAGGCGAAGGTTAACCAGCACTTCGCTACCGGCTTCGCCGACCAGCTGGCACGGTCGGGGGTGATGGAGGTGTGCCTGGCGCCCGGCTCGCGCTCGGCACCGCTGGCGATGGCCTTCGCTCGTCATCACGGGCTGCGCACGCGTGTCCTGATCGACGAGCGGTCCTGCTCCTTCTTTGCGGTCGGCCTGGCCAAGGCCGGGGGGCGTCCGGTGGCCATCCTCTGCACATCCGGAACTGCCGCGGTCGAGTTCCACGCCGCCGTCGTGGAAGCCTTCCACTCAAGCACTCCGCTGATCGTGCTCACGGCCGACCGCCCGCCCGAGATGATCGGCGTCGGCGCCAACCAGGCCATCGACCAGACACGCCTCTACGGAACTGCCGTGCGCTGGTTCCACGACCCCGGCCCGCCCCGCGAGGGCGAGGACGGGCGCTGGCTGGCCACCCGCGCCGTGGCCGAGGCCACCGGGCCTCCGGCGGGCCCGGTGCATCTCAACCTGCCCTTCCGGGAACCGCTGGTGGGTCCACCGTGAGCCTGGGCGCCTTGCCAGAAGCCTTCGCGGCGGCGCGGCGGCCGGTCCTGGTGGCGGGTGAGATGCGCGACGGCGGCCGGCTGCGCGCGGCAGCCGTCCGCGCCGGGCTGCCGATTTTGGCGGAACCCTCGTCGCATCTCCGGTCCCGAGAGCTGCCCTATGACGCCATGCTCAGGGCGTCCGGGTGGGCGGCGGCCCACCGCCCCGACCTGGTCGTCCGGATCGGCGCGCCACCCACTTCCAAGGCGCTCAACCAGTGGCTGGCTGCGGCTCGCCCGCGCACCTTCCTGGTCGCCCCGCACGGCTGGCCCGACCCGGACCGGCTGGCCACAGATGTGCTGCGCTGCGACCCCCTCCCGGTGGTCGAGGCGCTCGCCGGTCCATCCACGGTGTGGATGGAGGAGTGGCACGACGCCGCCACGCGGGCCGCACAGGCGCTCAACGCCGCGCTCGACGCGGGCCCGCTGCACGAAGGCAAGGTCGTGCGCGCCCTGGCGGCGGCGGTGGCGCCCGACGCGGCGGTCTTCGCGGGCTCGAGCATGCCCATCCGTGATGTCGACACCTTCTGGCCGGCCACTCACCCAAGCCAGTCGTTTCTGGGCAATCGCGGCGCCAGCGGCATCGACGGCCTGGTTTCCAGCGGCCTGGGCATGGCTGCGGCCTGGCCCGAGCGGCCGGCCGTGCTGCTGCTGGGCGACCTGAGCCTCTACCACGACATGAACGGGCTCTGGGCCCTGCGCCGGCACGGCCTGCGGGCGACCATCGTGGTCCTCGACAATGACGGTGGCGGCATCTTCGAGTTCCTGCCTCAGGCGGCGCACAAGGACGTGTTCGAGGACCTCTTCGCGACGCCCCTCGGCCTGCGCCTGGAGGACGTCGCCCGTCTTTACGGCCTGCGCTACGCCTGCGTGGACAGAGCCGAAGACCTGGCACCGGCGCTGGTGGCCGCACTGGGCGCTGCCGAATCCGTGCTGCTGGCCATACGCTTCACCCGCGCGGGCAGCGTCGCAGGCCACCGCGCCTGCTGGCGGGCGGTGGCGAAGGCGCTAGGCGACCAGGGCGTCCAGTAGCGCCCGGAACTTGACCTCGGTCTCCTCGAGCTCCTCTGCCGGGTGGGCGCCGGCGATGATGCCGTTGCCCGCAAACAGCCGGGCCCCATCCTCCCAGAGCAGCCCGCAGCGCAGGGCCACGGCCAGCTCGCCATCGCCCCGCCCGTCGATCCAGCCCACCGCGCCCGCATACCAGCCGCGGTCGAAACCCTCCAACTCGTCGATCAAGCGCAGGGCCGCGTCCAGCGGCACCCCGCCGACCGCGGGTGTCGGATGCAGGAGGCCCGCCAGGGCCAGCGCTGAGGGGGCGGGCTCAACAAGGCGAGCGCGGATCGTGGTCGCAAGGTGCTGGATGTTGGTGAAGCGGACCACCTCTGGCTTGCCCGGGTCCTCCACAGACGTGCTCACCGCCGCCAGGCGCTGAGCCACCCAGGCCGGGACGACCCGGTGCTCGGCCAGGAAGCGCTCGCCGAGCAGCGAGGCCGCCAGGCGGTCGTCCTCGGCCTCGTCGGCGCCCCGCACCACCGAGCCCGCCATGGGCTGGGCGGTGACGAGCGTCCCCGCCCGCTTCACCAGCAGCTCGGGGGAGGCGCCGATGAAGGCGGTGCCATCGCCCCCGGTGACCAGGTAGGTGAAGCAGGCCGGGTAGGCCGCGCGCAGCGCGCGCGCCACCGCAGCGGCGGCCACCGCGCCGTCGGCGTGGGCCACCACCTCCCGGGCCAGCACAACCTTCTCGGCCTCGCCTGCCGCCAGCCGGCGCCCGGCCTCGGCAACCGCCGCCTCCCAGTCGGCGGCAGGGCGGGCGGGCGTGATCTCCAGCTTTCGGGCACCGGGCGCCCGAAAACTGGCCGGGATCTCGAGGAGCTCCTCAGCGTCGGCCACCGCCGGCGAGGCGTAGGTGCGCCCGCGCACCCGGGTCACGGCCAGGGCCGGCACCCGGAGGAGCAGAGCCGGAAAGCCGGCCCAGGGTCCGGCCGGCTCCCGCTGAGGCCGGAAGGCGAACCCCCCGAGCGCCACCAGCCCGGTGCCCGTCGGCCCGTGTTCGGCGCCGCCTTCGCGCGCGGCCAGTCGCGCCCAGAGCGTGGCGGCGGCGGCCACCACGGGGCCGGGCTCGAAGTCGAGCTGCTCGCCCGCCGCCCCCAGAAGAGCGGCGCCCTCGGGGGCCGAGACCAGGTCGTAGGCGCGGCCCAGGGCGGCGACGCTGACCGCGTCCGGCATCGGCCGCTCGACCAGCATCACCTCGTGGCCGGCGTCGCGGGCGGCCGCCACCAGCTCGATCAGGTCGGGGCTGCCCGCCAGCTCGCGCACACTGCGCGTCAGGACCGCCGTTCGACGTGGTCCCTCGCTGCGCGCAGCAGCGTCCGCTCGAAGTGGTGCCGGACCAGGGTGCCGCTAGCCTCCAGCAGCTGGTTGAAAAGCTCCAGCAGCTCGCGCTCGGCGGCCGCCCGATCCCGGCCTTCGGCCTGGATCCGCTCTCGAACGTGGCGGTCGAAGAGGTCGACCGCCCGCCGCGAGGTGCGCTCGACGGACTCCGCGTGCTCGCGCCCCAGGTCCATCAGCTCGGCCAGAGGCACGCCCGCCGCGAGCAGCTTCAGGCCGGCCCCGATCGCCTCCAGGTCAGCGGCGGG
>VBEO01000144.1 GCA_005881825.1 Chloroflexota bacterium
TTGCCGAAGGCCTTGCGCTCGCTCGCGTAAACCGCGCTGTCCGCCAATGCGCGCCGGGACAGGCCGACCGCGAGGGCCGCGGTCATGACGCGGATCTCGCTCAGCAAGCCGCCGACGTTCTTGACGCCTTCGCCTTCGGCCCCCAGCAGCGCGTCGGCCGGCAGCTCGCAGTCGATGTGGACTTCGCTGGTCAGCGATGAGCGCGTGCCCAGCTTCTCGATCGGTTTGCCCACCTCGAAGCCAGGGGTGCGCGCGTCGAGCAGGAAGAGCGCGATGTTGCCCAGCCCGCGCTCATCCGAGGTCTTGGCTCCCACGGTGAGGAAGTCGGCCACGGGGGCATTGGTGATCCAGGTCTTGGAGCCGCGGAGCCGCCAGCCGTCGCCAGTTCGGGTCGCGCGGGTGCGTATGGCGCCCAGATCGCTGCCCGCCTCCGGCTCGGTGAGCGCGAAGGTGCCTATCTTCTCGCCGCGCAGCGCAGGTTCCAGGTACTCGCGGCGCTGGGCGTCGGTGCCGTAGCGGTAGACGAAGTGGGTGCCCATCAGCGACTGCATGGCGGCGATCGCCGCCAGCGAGAGCGACCCTGCCGCCAGCTCTTCGTAGAACACGCAGCAGGTGGCGAAGTCGGCGCCCTGGCCGCCCACCTCCTCGGGGTAGCGGAGGCCCAGGTAGCCGAGCTCCGCCAGCCGCTTGAACAGCGCGTGCGGAAACTCGCCATGCACGTCGAGCTCCGCCGCGCGGGGAAGTACTTCCTTGGTTACAAACGCGCGAACTGAGTCTCGAAACGCAGAGGTCGAGTCGGAGATCCCAGCCGGATCTGCGGCGCCTGTGCGGCCCATCTGCGGCGTCGCCTTCTGTGCTCCTCGGTCGCGCATCAACCGATGCGCTTCCTGTGGTGCTCGGCGGCTCCTTGCATCTGGGCCACCCAGACACCGAATCTCTCGGCCGGGCCTCCGCCCCGACCTCTATCCAAAGATGTCGAGCGGCTCCTGGAAGGTGCCGAACTCATCCCGCAGGACGCCCATGATCTCGCCGATCGTGCAGTAGGCTCGGACGCACTCGACGGTTGCGGGCATCAGGTTCTGATCAGGCCGGCGCGCCGCAGACCGCAGTGCATCAAGCGCGCGGCCAACCGCCGCGCCGTCCCGCCGAGCGCGCACCTCCCGCAGGCGCCGCACCTGTTCTTCGAGCACCGCCGGGTCGTGCTGGTAGAGCCGGATGGGCGGGGGCTCGTCGGCGGACTGAAAGATGTTCTCGCCCACGATCAGGCGCTCGCCCGACTCCACAGCCATCGAGTGCCGGTAAGCCTCTTCCAGCACCTGCTGCTGTACCCACCCCGACTCGATGCCGCGCGCCATGCCGCCGCGCTCCTTGACCTCGGCCATCAGCGCCAGGATCCGGCGCTCGTACTCGTCGGTCAGCGACTCCACGAAGTAGGAGCCCGCGAGCGGGTCGGCGGTGTCGGCCACTCCCGACTCGTAGGCCACCACCTGCTGCGTGCGCAGCGCGGTCAGCATGGCCTCCTGGTCGGGGATCTCGTAGGCCTCCTGCCAGGTGTTGACGGTCAGCGACTGCAGCCCGCCCAGCACCAGGGCCATGGTCTCGACCGTCGCCCGCACGATGTTGTTCAGCGGCTGGCGGTGGCTGAAGGTGGAACCGCAGGTGCCCGCGAACCAGAGGAAACGCCAGGAGCGCGGGTCCTGCGCGCCGTAGGTCTCGCGCATGAGGCGGGCCCAGATCCGGCGCGAGGCGCGGTACTTGGCGACCTCTTCGAAGAAGTTCATGAACGCGCCCAGGTTCCAGCTGATACGGGGCGCGAAAGCGTCGATCGGGATGCCGCGCGCCAGGGCTCGCTCGATGTACTCGATCGCATTGGAGATCGCAAACGCCATCTCCTGCACAGCGGTGGCTCCCGACTCCCGGATGTGATAGCCGCAGACGCTGATGGGGTTGGCTCGCGGCATCACCGACGCGCAGTACTCGAAGGTGTCCGCCACCAGGCGCAGCGAGGGTTCCACCGGGAAGACGCAGGCGCCGCGCGCGAAGAACTCCTTCAGGATGTCGTTCTGGACGATCGGCCGCAGCTGCGCTGCCGGCACGCCCTGTTTCTCGCCGGTCACCTGGTACAGGGCCAGGAAGAGAAAGGCGGGCGCGTTGATCGTGAACGAGCAGCCGCCACTCTGGATGGTCGGAGTCGTAGCCCATCTGGGTGGGCAGGTCCAGCGCGGTGGAGAGCCCGGTGACGCCCTCCTCCTGGAGCAGGCGCCGGTTCCAGGTGTTGGTCTGGGACACGGTGCCGAACCCCGTGTAGGTGCGCATCGTCCAGAGCTTTTCCCGGTACATGAGCGGGTAAGGCCCGCGCGTGTACGGGTACTCGCCCGGGTCGGCCAGGTCGCGCTCGTAATCGAGTCGCGCCACGTCGGCCGGTGTGTAGACCGGCTTGATCTCCACGCCCGAGGTGGTCTCGACTGGGCGCCGCTCTTCAGTTCTCAAGGCAGCACCGTCACCGCCGCCGCCAGCACCAGCGCTGTCACCGCGACCAACCGCGAGAACCCCACGCCGTGCGACCACACCTTCTCGAGCAGGATGACCAGCGCCAGGACGGCCATCGCCAGCACGTTCATGGTGCCCACGGCCACCAGCACCACCATCAGCGCCCAGCAGCAGCCCAGGCAGTAGAGGGCGTGGTGCAAGCCCGCCCGAAAATCCCGCAGCTCACCCTGGTAGGAGCCGTAGTGCATGAGGAGTCCCAGCGGCGAGCGGCAGTGGCGCAGGCAGGCTTGCTTCAGCGGCGACAGCTCGTACAGGCCGCACACCGCCAGCGCGCCCGCAAGCGCGAGGCGGCCGGCGCGCGCATTGTCCATCGACAGGCTGTCGAGAACGGTTGCCAGCAGCAGGGCCGGGATGCCCGCCGCCGCCCAAACCAGGAGGTAGGAAAGGCCAAAGGCGACCAGCCGGGGCGCCCGGCTGGTCTGAACTGTGCGCGCATAGAGGGCGCCGACCGGCGCCACCGAGGGCGCCATCATGGCGGCCATCATCCCGGTCCAGATCGCCAGGAAGGCGATCGGGGTCAGGCCGACCAACTGAAGGGAGCTGAGAAGGCGCTCCGGCCCTCGTTGTGGAACTCCATACCAAAGGCCTTGATCCGGGAGCGCGTGGGCCGCGCGATCGTGATCGTCGAGCCCGACGGATGGTTTACGCCCTGCAGGCGGGTCGGCTCCGGCTGGCCCTCGGGCACGTAGTCCTCGACCTCGATCTCGATGTCGCCGCCGATCTTCACGCCGTGCCGGCGACCGCCGTTGTGGTACTCGATCGGGGCGCGCTCCATCCCCAGCACTTCACCGACCAGCGGCGCCAGGTTCCCGATCGGCCCACCGGCCTGCCCGCCGAAGACCATGCCCAGCTTCTCGGCCTGCTGGTCCGAGGCCTTCTCGTCGATGATCAGGCCCAGCCGCCAGCCGCCCTGGACCATCTGGGCCGGAGTGTCGGCGACCACCGCCACGCCCAGCCCGGAGACGTCGACGCCGTCGATCTCGCCCCGGTCCACGTGATACATGAGCACGACCTGGCACCGCTCCTCTGTGCCGGGTGCTGCAAAGCTCGTCACCGAGCAGGGACAGGCGAACTGGCAGTTGCAGTTCTCGAAATACGTGCCGTCCAGCTTCCAACTCATCCGACGAGAGTAGCGTTCAGAATCGGGCTCGTGAGGTTCGAAAAGGCAGCCATCCCGCTCGGCTTCGCGTGGTCCTCGCCTTTTGTGCGCTGGCAGGGGGCCCTGGCCGAGATGTCCTCGCTCGACGTGGCCGCCGACGTGACCCGCCGAGCGCTCGACCAGCGCGGTCTGCCGCTGACGGAGGTGGAGAAGCTGGTGCTGGGCTGGACTGTGCCTCAGCCCCAGATCTTTTACGGCGCGCCAACTCTGGCGGCCCGCCTGGGAGCCGAGGGCGTGAGCGGGCCGATGATCTCGCAGGCCTGCGCGACCTCGGCAGTCTGCGTAGAGGTGGCGGCGATGGGCGTCGAGGGCGGCGACGGGCTGACTTTGGTGGTGGCCACCGATCGCACCTCCAACGGCCCGGTCCTCCTGTACCCGCAGCCGGGCGGCATGGGCGGCGCGCCGCGGGTCGAGAACTGGGTGCTCGACAACTTCGCCCGCGATCCCTGGGCGGGCGAGGCGATGGTTGTTACGGCCGAGAACGTGGCCCGCGAGGCGGACCTTTCAAAGCCGGAGCTGGACGAAGTCACGCTGCTCCGCTACGAGCAGTACCGGCGGGCGCTCGCGGCCGAGCGCGAGTTCCAGAAGCGATACCTGGTTCCGGTAGCGGTGCCGGTGTCGCGGAAGGAGACGCGAATGGTCGAGGAGGACGAGGGCATCCACGACACCACCGCAGAGGGGCTGGCCGCACTCAAGCCGGTGACCGCCGATGGCGTGGTCACCTTCGGCACCCAGACGCATCCCGCCGACGGCTGCGCCGGCGCCGTGGTCACGACGCTCGCGCGAGCACATGAGCTGTCTCGCGGGCGGGGCGTGGCACGCATCCTGGGCACCGGCCTGGCGCGGGTGGAGAAGGCGCACATGCCGAAGGCGCCGGTGCCCGCGGCCCAGGCCGCGCTCCAGGACGCGGGCGTCGACATCAAGGACGTCGACGCGGTCACCACTCACAACCCCTTCGCGGTCAACGACCTCTGGTTCACGCGCCAGACGGGCTATCCGCTGGAACGTATGAACGCGTACGGCTGCTCGCTGGTCTACGGGCACCCCCAGGGCCCGACCGGCCTGCGCTTGATCGCCGAGCTGATCGAAACCCTGCGCGAGCGCGGGGGCGGCACCGGCCTCTTCACCGGCTGCGCGGCTGGTGACACCGGCGCCGCGGTCGTCATCCGGGTGCAGGATTAGGCATCGAGTCGCTGTAGCTGCGCGCGCTCCGCGCCAGGCGGCGGGCTTCGCGTAGAGGCGCCGGCGTGCGCACCCGACCGCTGACGGAGCTCACCACCTCTTGCGCGGTCTCTACGTCGGTGCGCCATGCGGCGTGGATCCAGAGCCCGCTGGGAGTGCGCCACACGCCCTCGCCGTCGTAAAGCAGGCGGCGGGTGACCCCGACCGTGGGCAGGTCCAAAGCCCAGCCCAGGTGCAGGGCCAGGCCGGCGCGGCGGGGGTGGTCGCGGCCGGTGGCGTCGACCAGCAGCACATCCGGCGCCTCCGGCAGCGCGCGAACGGCGCGTTCCAGCAGCTCGCCCTCGCGCAGCGCCAGCAGGCCCGGCTCGTAGGCAGCCCCCAAGCCGCCGGCGAGCGCAGCCCACGCGCGGCCGCTGACCGCGGCCGCCCAGCCCGGCTGCCCGGCCGAACCGGCGCCCGCGCTGCCGCGGGGACCGCAGACGAAGACGGCTCCCACCCGGTAGTCGCCGGCGGGCCGCCAGGGTGGCGGCTGGAGCCTGCTCAGCTCATCCTGGAGAGCCTGCAGAGCTTCGCTGGTGGTGGGCCAGTGGGCGGCTAGCAAGCCGATACGCTTTGCGCGTGCTGCAGGCTCCCCGCCTCGAGCGGCACCGACCGCGCGCGCACAGCGACGAAGCCGAGCTCAAGTTCCGCACCTCCCAGGCGGAACACGCGAGCCTGCGCAACCGGCTGCGCGAGCAGGGCGCCACCATGGTCGGGGCCTACGACGAGGAGAACATCCGGTTCCGGCCGGTGCGCGGCCAGCAGGTGACACTGCGCCTGCGCATCCTGGACGGAGGACCGGCCGGGATCCTGACCGTCAAAGGCCGGGCCAGATTCCACCGCCGGGTGAAGATCCGCGAGGAGACGGAAGTCGAGGTCGCGGACGCCCGGATCGCACGCGAGCTCCTGGAGCTGCTGGGCCACAGGGTGGCGGTGACCTATCACAAGCACCGCGAAACCTGGCGCATTGCAGGCATCGACGTGACGCTGGACACCCTCGACTTCGGCTCCTTCTGCGAGGTCGAGGGACCTCTGGAGGAAATCGAAGCGCTCGCCCGCCGCCTTGGTCTGGATCCCAAGCGAGCGCTGAAATCGAGCTACTCGGACCTCGCCAAGGCTCACGCCAGCTGAGACGAAAGCTGCTCCGGTGTGGTGGCCGGTAGCCGGCAGGCGAAGCGCTCGCAGACGTACGCTCCGGTCTGGTCGCGTCCCTCCAGGAGCGCCACCGGAGCCTGCCCGGCCTCAGCCGCCGCCATGACGAGGCGCGGCCGGAAGGCGCTCCAGGCCACTTCGAGCAGTGGCCGCCTCAGCTCTGGCGAGCCCACCACCGCCAGCTCGCGGGTCGGGCCGAGGTAGAGGTCGAGCGCGCTCAGCGCGGTGCCGAAGCCGGTTGGCGCCCGCTCGGCCAGATCGCGCACCGCGCGCAGCGCTGACACGCCGGCCTTCTCCAGCTCGGCGTCGCCGGTCAGCAGACCAAGCCTCTGCAGCACATCCGCAGCCAGCGAGTTGCCGGCCGGGATCGCGTTGTCGAAGAGGTCCTTGGGCCGGGCCAGCGGCGTCCCGGCGTCGGCGGCCGACTGGAAGAAACCGCCGCGCTCGTCGGCAAAGTCGCGCACAAGCGCGCGCGCCAGGCTCAGCGCTTTCTCGATCCAGCGCGCGTCGAAGGTGGTTTCCCAAAGCGCCAGGCAGGCCGCTGCCATCGATGCCATGTCGTCGCTGTAGCCGGGTGGCCCCATCCTCCCGGCCCGCCAGGACCGCGCCAGCCGGTCACCGCTCCGCATCGACTCCAGAACGAACTCGGCAGCCGCCCCGGCCGCCTCGATGTAGCGCGCCTCACCGAGCACCCGGCCGGCCTCCGCCAGGGCGCTGACGGCAAGCCCGTTCCAGGCCGCCAGCACCTTGTCGTCGGTCGCCGGCCGCACCCGCTTCTCGCGCAGCTCGAAGAGCTCGCGCAGCTCGCCGTCCGACGGTCGCGGCGCGTCGAGCCCGCCCGGCATCCAGAGCACGTTGACGCCTTCCCAGTTCCCTTGAGGCAGCGCCCCCAACGCCTCAGCCGCGGCGCCGAGATGCCCGTAACCCCAGGTGAAGAACTTGCCCTCCACGCCCTCGGAGTCGGCGTCTTGGGCCGACCAGAAGCCGCCGGCGGGGTCGCGCATCTCGCGCAGCAGGTAGTCGAGCGTTTCAGTGACGACACGCCGGTACGGCTGGCGGCCGGTGACCTGCCAGGCGTGCAGGTAGGCGCGGGCGAGCTGGGCGTTGTCATAGAGCATCTTTTCGAAGTGGGGGACCAGCCACCGCCGGTCCGTCGAGTAGCGGTGGAAGCCGCCACCCAGCTGGTCGTAGATGCCACCGGCCGCCATCCGGTCCAGGGTCCTGAGCGCCATGGGGAGGCCGTCGGCGTTGCCCCTCAGGTGGCAGCGCAGCAGCAGCTCGATGCCCATCGGCTGCGGGAACTTGGGGGCCGGCGAGAAGCCGCCCCAATCGGCGTCGAAAGCGCTCGCGTAGCCCTGTACCGCACGCGTCAGGAGCGCTTCCGTGAGGGGTTCGCGCGAGGCCGCCGCGGCCGTGGCACGGCCGATCGCTTCGGCCACCCGGCGGCCGGTGTCGACCAGGTCGGACCGGCGCGTCCGCCAGGCTTCGGAGATGGCCGCCAGCAGGCGCGGGAAGCCTGGCAGGCCGTGCCGGTCGACCGGCGGGAAGTAGGTGCCGGCATAGAAGGGTTCGCGCTCAGGCGTCAGGAAGACGGTCATCGGCCACCCGCCCTGGCCGGTCATCGCCTGCACGGCGTCCATGTAGACCGCGTCGATGTCCGGCCGCTCTTCGCGATCCACCTTGATGCTCACGAAGCCGTCGTTCATGAGCTGCGCGGTGGCGGGGTCCTCGAACGACTCGCGCTCCATCACGTGGCACCAGTGGCAGGCCGAGTAGCCGACCGAGAGCAGGATCGGCTTGTCCTCCGCCCTAGCCCGGTCCAGCGCCTCGGGACCCCACTCGTACCAGTCGACGGGGTTGTGGGCGTGCTGCAAGAGATAGGGGCTGGTGGCCTCGGCCAGCCGGTTGGCCATATCTCGAGATTAGGCCTGAGGGAGCCCTAACCTTTCCGCATGTACGGTCCGGTGCTGCGCGGCCAGGTGGCGCTGATGCGGCCGCCCCGGCTCGAAGAGGCGGCGGCGATGTCGGGCTGGTTCGAGGACCTCGAGGTCACCGCTACCATCCTCCGCCGCTTCCCGCCGGGAGTCCCGGCTGAGGAGGAGTGGCTCCGCCAGGCCGCGGCCGATCCCACCGCCATCCAGTGGGCGGTCGAGCATGACGGTCGGCTGGTGGGGACGACCGGCGTGCACCAGATCGATTGGGCGAACGGCTTCGGGACCACCGGTACCGTGCTCGGGGACAAGTCGGTGTGGCACCGCGGCATCGCCAAAGAGGTCATGGCCATGCGCGCGCGCTTCCTCTTCTTGGAGACCACGCTGCGCCGCCTGCGCTCCGGGTATCTGGTCGGCAACGTGGCCAGCGCCCGCGCCCAGGCCGCGGCGGGCTACCGGGAGGTCGGCCGCTGGCATGAGGCTTACTTCCGGGACGGCGCTTGGGTGGACATGGTGCTGACCGAGCTCAGGCGCGAGGACTGGCTGGCGGCCAACCCTCCTAGCTAGTCCCGCGGCCGGCCAGCGCCAGCTGGCGGCGCAGCGCAAAGCGACTGGCCAGGTTGACGATCAGCACCAGCACCACCAGCAGCAGCGCCGCGCCCCAAGCCTGATCCTCCAGGTCCTTGTAGGGCGTGAGCGCGTTGTGAAACACGGTCAGCGGCAGCGCCTGCATGGGCTCGGCCGGATTGAAGACCAGGCGCCGGTTGCCGAAGCTGGTGAAGAGCAGCGGCGCGGTCTCGCCGGCGGCCCGTGCCACCGCCAGCAGCGCGCCCGTCACCACACCCGGCGCGGCCGCACGCAGCATCAGCTGCAGTGCGACCCGCCAGCGCGGCAAGCCCAGTGCGAGGCCCGCCTCGCGCAGCCCGACCGGCACCAGCAGCAGCGCGCCCTCGGTGGTGCGCATCACCACTGGCAGCATGAGCACTGCCAGGGCGCCGGCGCCGCTCAGGGCCGAGAAGTGGTGGAACGGCGCCACCAGCAGTGCGTAGGCGAAGAGCCCGATCGCGATCGAGGGGGTGCCCACCAGCACGTCCCCGGCCAGTCGCACCCAGGTCGCCCAGCGGTGCTGCCGGTACTCGGCCAAGTGGGTGCCCACCACGATCCCCACCGGGATCGCGAGCAGCGAAGCCATCCCGACCAGCTCCAGCGTGCCCACGATGGCGTGCTGCACGCCGGCGCCGGGAATGCCCTCGGGGCGCTCGAAATGGAGGTAGAAGTCCGGCTGCATCGCGGCCCGCCAGCCGTTGGAGATGGTGTAGGCGAGCACCAGCGAGAGCGGCAGTAAGGCCACGACGGCGGCCACGTAGATGAGAAATCGGAACCACAGGTCCCGGGCCAGCCGGCGCTGCCTTCTCATCGCCGATCCACCGTCCGCACCATCAGAAGTGCGCCCACGTTGACCACCAGCGTCAGGCAGACGAGCACGAGGCCCAGCTCGATGAGGGCGGCCGAATAGAGCTGGCCCGTGGCCTCTGTGAACTCATTGGCCACCACGCTGGCCAGCGTGTACCCGGGCGCGAACAGGGACGGCTGGATGTCCGGCCGGTTGCCGATGACCATGGTCACGGCGATCGTTTCGCCCAGCGCCCGGCCCAGAGCCAGGACCGAGGCTCCGAATATGCCCGCCCGGGCAGCCGGGAGCACCACTCGCCAGGTCGTCTCCCACCAGGTCGAGCCCAGCGCGTAGGCGGCCTCGCGCAACCCGTTGGGCACCGCCCGGACCACGTCCCGCGAGACCGCCGACAGCGTGGGCAGGATCATCACGGCCAGCACGACGACCGCGGTCAGGATCGAGGTCTGGCGCGGGGTCCCGCCGAAGATCGCCACGTTCGGGAAGCGCTCGTTGAGCGGGATCTCGAGGTGCCGGTACAGCCAGGGCGCGAGCACATACAAGCCCCAGATGCCGTACACCACGCTGGGGATGGCGGCCAGCAGCTCGACGCCGATCCCGATCGCGCCTCGCAACCGCGGCCGCGAGGACTCGGCCAGGAACAGGGCCACCCCCACGCCCACGGGAAGCGCCAGGGCCAGGGCCAGGAAGGCGGTGACCACCGTGCCGAAGATGTAGGGAAGGGCTCCGAACTCCACCTGCACCGGGTTCCAGACGCGGCCGGCGAGGAAGCGCGGCCCGAAGTGCGTGATGGCCGGCCAGGCCTGCTGAGCCAGGACGACAACGATCGCCAGGAGGGCGAGCGGCGCGGCCGCGGCCACCACGGCCGTCCAGGCCCGGAAGCCCTCGAACGAAGGGGTTCTAGGCCGAGCGGTCGAGACGGTAGCCGATGCCACGTACGGTCACGATGGAGAAGGGGACGCGGCCTGCGAACTTGGCCCGCAGCCAGCGGATGTGGACGTCGACCGTCTTGCGATCGCCCAGGAAGCTCGGCGCCCAGACCTGCGCGAGCAAGCTGTCGCGTGAGTGCACGCGGTCGGGGTGCGCGAGCAGGAAGGAGAGGAGGTCGAACTCGCGCGCCGTCAGCTTCATCTCCTCGCCGTCCAACCAGACGCGGCGCGCGGGACGATCGATGCGAAATCCGTCGAGCAGCGCCCAGCTCCAGGCCGACGATCTTGTCGACCTCCGTATCGCGCGCGGTGAGCATGATGATCGGCGTCTTGGCCGAAGTGCGGCGCAGGGCGCGGCAGACCTCGAGCCCGCTCATGCCCGGAAGCATCAGGTCGAGCAGCACGAGGTCCGGGCGGCGGGTCTGCGCCAGGCGCAGCCCGGTAGCGCCGTCACGCGCTTCCTGGACGCCGTAGCCGGCGCCGGCCAGGTTGTAGCGCAGCATTTCGCGAATGCCTTCGTCGTCCTCGACCAGGAGGACGCTAGCCAAGCTCCACCACCTGGCCGGACTGCAGGAAGACGATGTCTTCGGCCACGTTGGTGACGCGATCGGCGATGCGCTCCAGGTTGTGGGCGACCAGCATCAGGGTGACGGTGCGCAGAGTCTCGTCGGGGTCGACGCCCTCATGAGCTGACATGTCCGAGATCAGGTCGTCGAAGACGCGGTGATACAGGCGGTCGATCTCGTCGTCCATGGCCGCCACCTCGCGAGCGCGCTCTTCGTTCTGCTCGATGAGCGCGTCCAGGATGTCGTGGACCTGGCGGATGGCGGCTTCGCCCATCAGCCCGAATTCGGCCCGCAGCGGTACCGCAGGCAGACCGGAGAGCGTGGTCGTCATGCGCGCGATGCGCACCGCGTAGTCGCCCATCCGCTCCAGCTCGGTCGCGATGTAGATGACGCCCATCAAAGTGCGCAGGTCGCGGGCGACCGGCGCCTGGGTGGCGATCACCACGAAGCAGCGTTCGCGGATCTGGCGGAAGAGCTCGTTCAGGTTCTGATCGTTCTGGCGAACCTGGTCGGCCAGCGAGGGGTCGCGGGTGCGCATGGCGCGCAGCGCGTCATCGATCTGTGATTCGACCTGCGTGGCCATCCGGAGCAGGTCCTCGCGCAGCGAGTCCAGCTCGCGCCGGAACTCCTCTCTCAATCGGTTAGCCGAATCGCCCCGTGATGTAGTCCTCGGTGCGCTGGTCCCGCGGGCGGTTGAAGAGCTCGACGGTGGGCCCGAACTCGACCAGCTCGCCGAAGCGCTGGACCGGGTCCATCAGCATGAAGGCCGTGTAGTCGGCGACTCGACCGGCCTGCTGCATGTTGTGCGTCACCACCACGATCGTGTAGCGCTCGGCCAGCCGCGACATCAGGTCTTCGATCTTGAGCGTGGCCACCGGGTCGAGGGCCGAGGCGGGCTCATCCATCAGGATCACCTCAGGGTTTACCGCCAGGCAGCGCGCGATCGACATCCGCTGCTGCTGTCCACCCGAGAGCGCAACCCCTGGCGACTTCAGGCGATCCTTGACCTCATCCCACAAGGCGGCGTCACGCAGGCTGCGCTCCACGGTCTCCTCGACCCGCCGCCGCGGCCAGCCCAGGAGTCGGGGCGCGAAGGCCACGTTGTCGTAGATCGACATCGGAAACGGGCTGGGGCGTTGGAAAACCATGCCCACCCGCCGTCGTAGCCCCAGGAGGTCGTGGGTGGTCACGATGTCGGTGGCTTCGTCCAGGATCACGCGGCCCTCGGCGCGGCTGCCCGGCACCAGGTCGTACATGCGGTTGAAGATCCGCAGCAGCGTGCTCTTGCCGCAGCCGGACGGGCCGATCAACGCCGTGACGCGGCGCTCCGGAATCTCCAGCGAGATATCCTGCAGGGCTTTGAAGCGCTCGTAGTAGAAGGAGACGCGCTCCACCTTGAGCTTGGTGCGCGTGGCGCCCGGGACCGCCCGGAGCGCGGGCGGCTGGATCACCGCCTGGAGTTGCTCCACCTCCCGCAGGGTACGTCGGGCACGGTTAAGCGCTCTTTATGTCGCGGTTAAGAGGAGGGAAGGGCGAGGCCGAACACCTGGCCCCCGCCGGGCGCCGCCTCGGTCCACACTCGCCCGCCCTGGAGCAGGACCAGGTGCTTCACGATCGCCAGCCCCAGGCCGGTGCCGGGGACCTCCCGGCTGCGCGCCGGATCCACCTTGTAGAAGCGCTCGAAAACGCGATCCCAATGCTCGGGCGAGATGCCGAGGCCGTGGTCGCGGACGGTGATCCGGACCTCGCCGTCCACCGGCTCCGCATGCAGCTCTATGGGGCTGCCCGGGGGCGAGAACTTGGCGGCGTTGTCGAGCAGGTTGCCGAGCGCTTGGGCCAGCTTGGCCCGATCGGCATCCACCATCAGGCCCTGACTGACGGTGACCTGTACCGGCCGGCCGGCAGCGTGCTGGGTGACCTCGCGGACCACGGCGTCGACCTCAACCGGGCTGCGCTCCACGACCGCACGGCCGGCCTCGATCTCGGCCAGCTGGCGCAGGTTGTCCACGATCGCGGAGAGCCGGTCCGCCTCGATCACGATGCGCTCCGCAAAGCGGTTGCTGCCGAGGCTCTCGGCCGCCAGCCGGAGCGCGGTCAACGGCGTCTTGAGCTCGTGGGCGAGGTTGGCCACGAACTCCTGGCGGACGGTCTGGAGGCGCCGGAGCTCCGTGACGTCGGTCAGGAAGACCAGGGTCTGGCCGGATACCGGCCCCGGCACCAGCTTGCTGGTGACCACCCGCTGGGAATGTGTGAGCCGGGCTTCCCCTTCAGGGCGTCCCTGCCGCAGCAGCTCGTCCAGGCGCGCCTCGCGGGTCACCTCGGCCACGTGCAGAGGCAATCGCTGGGGATCGATGCCGAAGTAGCGGCGGGCAGCCTGGTTGGCGGCCACCACCCGGTGGTCGCGATCCACCAGCAGAGCCATGACCGGCGCCTCCTCGAGGAGGTCGGCGAAAGGCTCCACGGAGGCATCTGGGACCGGGACGGAACGCGCTTCGCGCCACCGCCGCCAGATCACGCGGCGAGTATAGGTACGGCCGCCAGCGCTAACCGCGCCTTAACCCGGGCCTAACCGTTCGGCCCCTACGCTGCCGCACATGCAGCTCAGCAGCGTCACCAGATCCCTCCTCGCCGTGGCCACCGCCATCCTGGTGGGCGCCTGCGGCGGCGCCGCCTCCAACAGCGGCACCTCGAACGCCACGCCCGCCGCCGACGTGGGCAGCGGCAACCTGACCGGGGCCGGCGCCACCTTCCCCGAGCCCTTCTACACCAAGGCCTTCTATCAGTACAACCAGCTCCACTCCAAAGTGCAGGTCAACTACCAGGCCGTCGGCTCGGGCGCGGGAATCAAGCAGTACACCACGGGCACGGTGGACTTCGGCGCCAGCGACGTGCCCATGACGCAGGCTGAGGTAACCGCCGCCGGCGGCGCCGACAGCCTCGTCGAGATCCCGACCACGCTGGGCGTGGTGGCGATCGCCTACAACCTGCCTGCGGTCGGCAGCCTGCAGCTGGACGGCAGCGCGCTCTCGGGCATCTTCCTCGGCAGCATCAAGAGCTGGGACGACGCGGCCATCAAGGCGCTGAACCCGGGCGCCGGCCTTCCCTCCAAGCCGATCACTGTTGTGCACCGCTCCGACGGCTCCGGCACCACCTACGCCTTCACCGACTACCTCGGCAAGGTCAGCCCGGACTGGAAGAGCAAGGTGGGGGTGGGCAAATCCGTCTCCTGGCCGGTCGGCATCGGGGGCCAGGGCAACGCGGGCGTCGGACAGGCCGTCAAACAGACTGACAACTCGATCGGCTATGTCGAGCTGGCCTACGTGGTCCAGACCGGCATGCAGGCCGCGCTCATGAAGAACGCCGACGGGAAGTTCGTGAAGCCGTCCCTCGACGGCGCCACGGCGGCCGCCGCCGGCAACAGCGGCCTCAGCCCGGACAACTTCTCCATCACCAACAACCCCGGCCCGACCACGTATGCCATCGCCAGCTTCAGCTGGGTGATCCTCAAGAAGACCCAGGCGGATGCCGCCAAGGGCCGCGCGGTCGTCTACCTCTTCGACTGGCTGACCAAGGACGGCCAGACCTTCGGCAAGGACCTCCAGTACGCGCCGCTGCCCAAGGCCGCCCAGACCTACGCGGACACCCAGCTGAAGTCGATCACCGCCGGCGGGGCGCCCGTCCTCAAGAACACGTAGCGGCGGGACTTGTCCCGCCGACCGTGGGAGGGGCAAGCCCCTCCCCTACGAGCCATTACCGTGGAGCCCCGTGACCGCGGCGCAAGCGCTGTTCATGGGGCTCCTCCAGGGTGCTACCGAACTGTTTCCGGTCTCGTCTTTGGGCCACGCGGTGATCGTTCCCTCGGTCTTCCACTGGTCCTTCAAGCAGTCGGACCCCTCCTTCCTGCCCTTCCTTGTGCTCCTGCACCTGGGCACGGCGACCGCGCTGCTGATCCTTTACTGGCGCCAGTGGCTGCGCATCGTCACCGGCTTCGTGCGCGCGGCCCTGCGCGGGCGCATCCAGGGCGAGGACGAGCGGCTGGCCATGCTGCTGGTGGTGGGCACTCTGCCCGCGGGCCTGGCCGGCCTCTTTTTCCAGAGTTACTTCAAGGCCCTGTTCGCCAACCCGCGCGCGGCGGCGGCCTTCCTGATCGTCAACGGCCTGATCCTGCTAGGCGCCGAAGTGCTGCGCCGGCGGGCCGAGCGGCGCCAGGCCTCGCGGACGGAGCAGGAGGCGGCCTTCCGACCGGCGGAGGCGCTCAGCTTCAAGGCCGCCCTGCTGGTCGGCGCCTGCCAGGTGGGGGCCCTCTTCCCGGGCATCAGCCGCTCCGGCGCGACCATGGCAGGGGGGCTGCTGGCCGGCCTTCGACACCAGGAGGCCGCGCGCTTCTCCTTCCTCCTGGCGACGCCGGTGATCGCGGCGGCGGGCCTGCTGGAAGTGCCCGAGCTCTTCAAACCTGGAATTCCACTCGGCCTCTACGCGGCGGCCGCGGTGCTCTCGGGGGCGGCCGCCTACGGCAGCGCCCGGTTCCTGATCCGCTGGTTCCGGGTCGGCCGGTTGGACCCCTACGGCGTGTACTGCCTGCTGGCCGGGAGCGCCGGATTGGCTCTGCTACGTTAGTTCCGGCATGAGGGGCACCCCCATCACGACCGCTCTGTTGCTGCTGGCGGTGGTGTTGGTGGTCGTCGCTTTCCTGTACGCGCTGGGCACCATCGGCTGGTTCGCCAACCCCAACGACGTGCACCACTACAAGCACGCCGCCGCCTTCTTCGTGCTGGCGGTGCTGGCGGCGGTGGGCGCCAACTTCGCGCGCGACCGCCCCGCCGCGGGTTAGGCCTCGTGGAGCAGCGCGCCGCCGAGGCGGCAGCCGAGGTCGTCGCACCCGCCCGCCCGGAGCTGCCGGCCGACGTCCTTTATCTCAACCGCGAGCTGTCGATGCTCGCCTACATGGAGCGCGTGCTGGCCATCGCCGAGGACCCCACACGCCCGCTGCTGGAGCGGGTCGCCTTCCTGGCCATGTCCTGCGACGCTGTCGACGACTTCTTCCAGATCCGGGTGGCCGGGCTCAAGGAGCAGCAGGAATCACCTCAAGCCCTGACCTCGCCGGACGGCCTCACGCCCGCCCGCCAGCTGCGCGCGATCCGGGGCCGCGTGGAAGGTCTCGTGGAGCGCCACACGCGTCTTTTCGTGGAGGAGCTGAAGCCCCAGCTCCGGGACGCCGGCATCGTGATCTGCGACGCGGCCGAGCTCAGCGACGCCGACCGTCAGCACCTCACAGCCGAGTTTCGCGAACGCATCTTCCCGGTGCTGACGCCGCTGGCGGTCGACCCCGGTCACCCCTTCCCGTACATCTCGAATCTCTCGCTCAACCTGGCCGTGCTGGTGCGGGATCCGCTGCGCCGGCGCCAGAGCTTCGCCCGCATCAAAGTGCCGCCCCTGCTGCCCCGCTTCGTGGTCCTGCCCGACGGCGCGCGCTTCGTGCCCCTCGAGCAGGTGATCGCCGACAACCTGCAGGCGCTCTTCCCGGGCATGGAGATCGCGGGACACCACGTCTTCCGTGTCACTCGCGACGCCGACCTGGACGATGTGGACAGCGAGGCCGAGGACCTGCTGGCCGCGATCCAGGTCGAGCTCCGGCGCAAGCGCCGGCGGGCGCGGGGGGTGCGCCTGGAGGTCGAGCCTGGAATGTCGCCCTCGGTGCTGCCGCTGCTGATCGACGAGCTCGAGCTCTCGGCCGGCGACGTCTACACCATCGACCGCCTGCTGGGGCTCAACGACCTCATGATGCTCACCAGCCTCGACCGGCCGGACCTGAAGCCGGAGCCCTGGACGCCGACCACCCAGCCGCGGCTCGGCGGCGCCGCCGAGGCAGCGGACTTCTTCGCCGGCATCCGGGCCGGCGACGTGCTCGTGCACCACCCTTACGACTCCTTCGTCACCTCGGTCGAGGCTTTCATCGGCGCGGCCGCGGCCGACCCCCACGTGCTGGCCATCAAGCAGACGCTGTATCGCACCTCGGGCCCCGCCAGCTCCATCGCCCGCGCCCTGATCGGCGCCGCCGAAGCGGGCAAGCAGGTGGTCGCGCTGGTCGAGCTCAAGGCCCGCGGCGACGAGCAGGCGAACATCGCCTGGGCGCAGGCGCTGGAGGAGGCGGGGGTGCACGTCGTCTACGGGCTGGTCGGCCTCAAGACGCATGCCAAGGTCCTGCTGGTGGTGCGCCAGGAGGAGGACGGCATCCGGCGCTACGTCCACATCGGGACGGGCAACTACAACGCTCGCACGGCGGCCAGCTACGAGGACATCGGCCTGCTCTCCGCCGATCCGGGACTCGGCGCGGACGTCAGCGACCTCTTCAACTACCTGACCGGCTACAGCCGCCAGCGCCGCTTCCACGAGCTGCTGGTAGCCCCGTCGGGCGTGCGCGCTGGAATGTTGAAGCTGATCGCGGGCGAGGCTCACGCCGGCGGCCGGATCGTGATCAAGGTCAACAACCTCGTCGACCCCGAGATCATCGACGCGCTCTACGCGGCGGCTCGCTCGGGAGCCCAGGTCGACCTGATCGTGCGCAGCATGTGCTGCTTGCGACCCGGTTACCCGGGCCTCTCGGAAAACATCCGGGTGCGCTCGCTCGTCGGCCGCTTCCTCGAACATTCCCGCATCTTCAGGTTCGGCGCCGAGGCGGACGCGCAGTACTTCGTGGGGTCGCCCGACCTGATGGAACGTAACCTCGACCGCCGCGTAGAGGCGGTCGTGCCCGTCAAGGATCCAGCGCTGCGCCGCGAGATCGAAGAGTGGCTCGAGCTGACGCTGGCCGACGACACCCTGGCCTGGACGCTGGATGCCGAGGGCGGCTGGATCAAGCTCGAGGGCGGGCGGGTGAACGTGCAGGCGCGGCTCCAGGAGGTCGCGCTCGAGCGAGCGCATGGCCGTTGAGCGCGAGGTGAAGCTGGGCGCCGCGCCCGGTTTCCACCTGCCGGCGTTGGACGGCGTGCTGGAGGGTGTCCGGGCGGAGCCGGCGGAGGAGAAGCGGCTGGACACCATCTACCACGACACGCCGGACCTCCGGCTGGCCCGCTGGGGCGTGAGCCTCCGCCATCGCGCAGGCGAGGGGTGGACGCTCAAACTGCCATCGGCTGCGGGCGCGGCGCCCAACGGCGGGGTCGCTCGCGACGAGATCGAGTTCGAGGGGCGTCGAGGGCGCGTGCCCGAAGCCGCCCTGAAGCTCCTCGCCGCCTACGTCCGGCGCTCGCAATTGGAGCCGGTGGCGCGACTGAAGACCAAGCGCCGGACGGTGCGCCTGTGTGACGCCGACTCGCACCTGCTCGCGGAGGTGGTCGACGATGAGGTCTCGGTCCTGGAAGGCCGGCGGGTCGCGGCCCGCTTTCGCGAGCTGGAGATCGAGGTCAAGGGCGGCGACGCCGAGGACCTGCTGGACGCCACCGTGTTCCGGCTCCGCACAGCGGGGGCAGGCGCGCCCGATCCGGTCGCCAAGCACGTGCGCGCGCTCGGTCCTCGGGCCCAGGAGCCACCCGAGGTGCACGCCGGCGAGCTACCAGCGGGCGCCACCGCCGGGGACGCAGTGCGCTGGGCGCTGGCGGCGGCGGTCGAGGAGGTCCTCCGGCACGATCCCGGCGTGCGCCTGGGCGGCGATCCGGAGTCAGTGCACAAGGCGCGGGTCGGCACCCGCCGCCTCCGGTCGCACCTGCGGACCTTCGGCGCGCTTCTGGATCCCGAGTGGTCGCAGGCGCTCTCGGACGAGGTGTGCTGGCTGGCCGACGAGCTGGGCCGGGTGCGCGACCTAGAGGTGCGGCGCGAGCGCCTGCGCGCGCTGGCCCGCCGCCTGCCGGCCAACGACGTTCCGTACGGCCTGCGGGTGGCCGCCCTGCTGGACGCCGAGGTCGCCGCCTCCCGCGCGGCCTTGGCGGAGGCGTTCGACTCGGCACGCTATCTCGAGCTGCTGGACCGCCTGGTGGCCGCCGCCACGGCGCCCGCACTGGCAGGTGACCACGCCGCGCCTGCCGCGCCCGCGATCCCGGCCCTGGCGCGCAGCGCCTGGCGCCGCCTCCGCAAGGAGGTGGGCGCGCTCGGCGACCCGCCGCTCGATCCGGACCTGCACCGGGTGCGGATCCGCGCCAAGCGCGCCCGCTATGCCGCCGAGGTGGCCGCCGCGGTGGTCGGGCAGCCCGCCGCCCGCTTCGCGCGGGCACTGGCGGAGGTGCAGGGCGTGCTCGGCGACCACCAGGACAGCGTCACCGCTCAGGTCTGGCTGCGCTCGGTGGGCGGCAGCGGCCGCCGCGCCTACGCCGCCGGCGAGATGGCCGCCCTGGAGATGGCCAGCGCAGACCGCTCGCGCGCCGCCTTCCCGGAAGTCTGGCGAACCGCCTCGGCCAAGTCGCTGCGCGACTGGATGCCGTGACCACGGTCTACTTCGTCCGTCACGCGCACGCGGGCGACCGCGAGGACTGGGACGGCGATGACCGCGAACGGCCGCTGAGCAAGAAAGGCCGAAAGCAGGCGCAGGGGATAGCCGGCGAGCTGCAGCCTCTGGGCGTGCGCCGCCTCATCTCCAGCTCCTACGCCCGCTGCACGCAGACGCTGGAGCCGCTGGCCGAGGAGTTGGGGCTGAAGGTCGAGGTCGACGACCGGCTCGCCGAAGGCGCCGGCCTGCAGGCGCTGGAGGTGGTGCGCGAAGCCGGGGATCGCGCAGCGCTCTCCACCCACGGCGACATCTGCAGCGACCTGCTCGAGTTCCTGGCCCGCCAAGGGGTGGTGCGGGGCGCCCTGCAGGCGGAGAAGGGCTCTACCTGGGTGCTGGAGCTGGAGGGATCTCGGATCGTGGCCGCGAGGTATCTGCCGGCTCCCGGGTAAGCGGTACCTCGGCCTCGATCTCGCCGGTGCTCCAGCGGAAGCGCGCCGCCTCCGACAGGCCTCGCAGCAGGCGCAGAGCCGGCCGGTTGTCGCCCAGCATGGTGGCGTGGAAGGCGGCGATCCCGCGCCGCCGGGCCAGCGCGGCCAGGCGCCGGGTGAGCAGGCGGCCCAGGCCACGGCCCTGCCAGCCGTCCTCGACCACGATCGCGATCTCGGCCACGTCCGGATCGGCGGCGTCCCGCGCGTAGCGGGCCACGGCCACCACCTCACCCTCGGAAAGCGCCGCGAGCGCCTCCCGCCGGCGGTGGTCGACTTCGAGCAGGCGGCGCATCTCCGGCCGGTAGGGGTCGGGGATCGGGCTCAGGAATCGCCGGTAGACGGTCTCCGCCGAGAGCCGGAAGAAGAGCCGGACCAGGAGCTCGCCATCGTCGGGCTCCAGGGGGCGGAGCTGGAGGCTGGAGCCGTCGGCCAGATGCAGGCTTGCCATGCGTTCATAATAGACCGGTCTGCATAGTTTCTGACATAATGTATGGATGCCTGAGCGCGGCGAGACCCGGCGGCGCCTGGTGGAGACCACTGCCCAGCTCCTGCAGCGTCAGGGCTTGAACGGCACTGGCGTGCTGGAGGTCCTGCGTGAATCGGGTGCCCCGCGGGGCTCGCTCTACTTCCATTTCCCGGGCGGCAAGGAGCAGCTGACGGTGGAGGCCATCGATTACTCGCGGTCGGTGATCACCGCCTGGCTGCGCAAGAGCCTCGATGCCCATAGCCGGCCGGGGGCGGCCTTCGCCGACATCACCGAGCGCTATGCCCGGCGCCTGGAACGTTCCGGGTACACGCTGGGCTGCCCGATCGCGGCCGTCGCACTCGAGGGGACGCCGCTCTCGGACAACCTGCGCCGGGCTTCCGAGGCCGCCCTGGCCGAGTGGGAAGAGCTGCTGAGCGGCTACCTGGCGGAGCGCGGGCTGGGGGCCGATCGCGCGCGATCGGTGGCGACGGCCTTCATCTGCAGCCTGGAAGGTGCGCTGATGCTGGCCCGCGCCCGGCGCACAGCCGAGCCCATGCGCGCGGTGGGCGCGCTCATCCCGGCGCTTCTGCCAGGCTCCTGATCACGTCGTCGAGGTCCCCGCTGGGCGCCCCGGCCGCTTCCACCATCTGGTAGACGTCCCCGGCGCCTTGCAAGATGCGGGGCGTGAGCCCGACCGCCTCGAAGGTGCCGGCGATCTCCGCCATCTCGCCGATCCAGCGGTAGGCCTTAGGCGGCATCCGGGGGACGCTTCGAGTGGCGATGCCGAGCAGGTCGGGAGCGCTGTGGGCGAGCTCGGCCTGCAGCTCCTCGGCCACACCCAGCCGGTGGGCGGCCACCAGCAGCTCCGTGGCCAGCGCCGTGGTGCCCTTGGTGAAGGCCGCGTAGCACATCTTGAGGGCCGAGGCCCGGCCCGCCGGACCACCGATTTCGCGCACGTCCAGCGCACCTCCGGTCAGGTCGACCAGGTCACCGGCGTGCTCACCGGAGGCATAAAGGACGGGCCGCGGCGGGACTCCGATGATGCCCACGTCGACGAAACGCGCCCCGGCGGCGGCCACGACCTCGCCGGCGCGTGCGGAGGTGGCGGGCGAGACCGCGTTGCAGTCCGCGTAGAGCAGCGGCCGGCCGGCCGTTCGCAGCGCGCCGGCCACTTCCTCGGCCAGGCCCAGCGCGCGGTCGGGCGGCAGCACGGACAGGAAGACGTCGGCCGCGGCTACCGCGGCCGCCAGCGATCCCGCGTCCTCGACACCGGCCGCCGCCGCCCGCTCGGCGGTGCGTGGGCTGCGGCCCTGAAGGCTGGTCACCACGCGGGCGCCGCCTTCGACCAAGGCTTGCGCCAGTGCGGATCCCATCTCCCCGGTCGCCACCACGGCGAAGACGGTCATGTTCGAGTGCACCTTACGTAAAACCGTTTTCATGACCACCCACCACGAGCAGCTGCGGGAGAAACTGATCGCCTACGTCCAGGACGCGCATGCCATGGAGAGCCAGGTTCTCCTGCTGCTCACCGGTCTCATCGAGACCACGCACGACGCCACCTTGAAGCGCGCCCTGGTGCGTCACCACACCGAGAGCGAGCACCACCTGCAGCGCCTGCAGGATCGGCTGGAGGCGCTCGACTCCTCGGCCTCGCTGCCCAAAAGCGGGGTGGCGATCGGAGCCGCGCTGGGCAAGGGGCTTCTCGACATGCTGCGCGGCGACAAGCCCAGCCAGAACGGCCGCGACGCCTTCGTGACCGAGCACCTGGAGATCGCGGTCTATCAGTTCCTGGAGCGGATGGCCGAGGCCGCCGGCGATCCCCAGACCGCCGACGTGGCCCGCCGCAACCGCCGCGACGAGGAGAAGATGGCGCGCTTGATCGCCCGCAACTGGGATCGCTTCTTCCAGCTCACGCTGGTCGAGGCAGGCCTGGCCGCTTAGCGCTTCAGGCGACGGCCGCCCAGGCCACGATCGCCGTCAGCAGGGGCAAGGCGCCCTCGGGATCTCTGAGCGGGCGCCGCCGGCGCGCGGCCAGCTCGACCTGAAGCGCGCTGAAGCCGGCCGCCTGCACAGTCGACGTCACCGTGCCCGGATGGGTGGCGGGGAAGGGATGGCCGGCGCGCACGGTCATGCCGGCGGCGACCAGGATCCGCTGCAGCGCGGCGGCCGCGGCTCGCGATCGCCGATCGGGACGCGCGCCCAGCCCGATCACCACGTCGACGCCGTGGCGGTCCTCCATGCCGTGAAGGTCGAGCACCAGCTGTCCGGGCCGCAAGGTCCTGAGCAGGCGCTTTCTGAACGGGGTCTCGGCATCGTCGAAGTTCGGGTCCGCCGCCAGCCGGCCCAGGCTGGTGAGAGCGGCACCCCCGGTGTGCCGGGCCAGCGCCTCGGCCAGGCCGCCGGTCCGGATGTCGGCCTTCTTGAGCACGCCCGCGCGCACATGACGCACGGCGTGGGGAGCGGTGAAGACTAGCGGAGCGTCGCCGCAGCGAACGCTGCGCACCGGACGGACGCGTGGCCGGTCGCCCTGATAACGCTCGTCGAGCGCGATCCAGTCGGCCAGCAAACTGCGCATCGGGCGGTGCGCAGGTAGTTTAGGGGGCCGTGGCCGGCATCCCCCGCAAGGTCCCCGAGCAGCGCCGGCAGGACCTGGTCCTGGCGGCTTTCGAGCTGCTCGCCGAAAAGGGCTTCGAGGGCTTGCGCACCCGCGACGTGGCGGCGCGGGCCGGCGTCAACATCGCGACGCTCCACTACTACTTTCCGACCAAGGAGGCGTTGATCGGAGGCGTTGTCGAGCATGTGATGACGCGCTTCCGCTCAACGCTGGAACCGCACGGATCTCCAGATCGGCAGCTGCGCAACCACCTGCGCGCGGTGCGCAAGCTGATGCGGGAGGAGCCCGAGGTGGGGGCGGTGATGGGGGAGCTGGCGCTCCGCTCTGCGCGCGACCCCGCGATCGCGTCCTTGGTGCGCTCGACCCAGGAGACGTGGCACCAGGTCGTGCGCGGCTTGCTGCGCCGGGCGGCCAAGGAGGGCCATATCCAGCCCGACCTGGACAGCGACGCCGCGGCCGCCATGGTGCTGGCGACGCTGACCGCGATGACGCTGCCCTTGCAGGCCGCGCCGCATCACGAGCTGGCGCTGCGCCAGCTGGAGCGCTGGCTCGGACTGTAATCAATCACTTGATTGACTGAAGGCGTAGCATGAGCTCATGGTCAGCACCGCAAGGAATACCTCTCCCCGCATCCCCCGCATCGTCGGCTTCTTCGATCCCCTGGCCCGGCGCCTCCTGCACATCGGGGTGCCGCTGGGCCCCAACGCGCTGCTCACGGTGGCCGGACGCAAGAGCGGCCAGCCGCGCACCACGCCGGTGGCGCTGATCGAGGTCGACGGGCGCCGCTGGCTGTGCGGCACTTTCGGCGAGACCAACTGGGTGCGCAACCTGCGCGCGGCGGGCCGCGGGACCCTGGCCGTGGGGGGCCGCCAGGAGGAGGTTGCCGCGACCGAGCTCAGTCAGGCCGAGACCGCGACCTTCTTCGCCGACGTCCTCGGCCCCTACGTGCGCCGCCTGCGCGTGGGCAAGATCCTGATCGCCTCGTTGGGCGCGCGCGACATCCTCGAGGATCCCCAGGGCGCGGCGGCGCGCCACCCGGTCTTCGAGCTCATCGCGTAACGATCCGGCCGAGCGCCGGCGCCGGGACTGTTTTTGGGTCGGAAATCGCTTCCGGCGCCGGCGCTCGAACCAGAAGTGGTGGACCCAGCCATACACAACTCGAACACCCGGCCTCTTCGGGGACGGCGCCTCCGGGTGCCTGAAGGGGAGTGCGGGATCGATGAGGAGGTCGCTCTTCAGGCCGTCCGCGACTTCATCGCGCGGTTCGGGACCCGGCCGACCGCAGAGTCGTGGACGACTGCCGGCATGACCCCGAGCGAGAAGACGATCCGCCGCCGGTTCGGTAGTTTCAGGATGGCCGTCGCGGCGGCTGGCATGGATCGGTAGGAGAACGATGCAGGTCAGAGTCTGAACCTCTGGCGGTCGCCGGAATGATGCCCGCCGCGATCGGCTCGAACCCGTCGAATAGGCAGCCGTCGTCACTGGCGTCGGGAGAACGTTGGCTTGGACTCGTGTCCGCTCTAGCCAACTCCCCGCTGTCCGCGCCATGTCACTCCACTCCGACCAGGGCAGGCACCTCCCTTGCCGCGCTCGGCGGCGGCGGCTCGGGGCGGCTGTGGTCACGGCCTTCCTCCGTCGGCTGGTATTCGATGGCCAGGTGAGCCTCCCCGGCACCGAACCCCACCTGCCCTGCAGCCGGCCGCTTTCGAAGGGGATTCCTGTGAGGTGAGGAGAAGTTCGACCTGGCGCTGGTCGCGCCGCGGGCAGAGTACGCGCCGGGGGATCAAGCTCGTCCTGGGGCTCGACCGCTTTCCCCAAAGTCACACCTGTTACTGACTTTCTTACAGCGCCGGCCAGATCGTGTCGATCTATGCGCAGGGGGATTGGCCTGAGATTCTCTGAATCAAGGCGGCACGCGCCTGCGCGGCTCGCCGAACCGTCCCCACCGCACCTTGGTGCGGCCGCCGTGGCTGATCGCGTCACTTCTGAGTTCCTGATGCTGGCCTCACACGAAATGCGAGGGCCGATCGCGGTCCTTCGCGGCTATCTCGACATGCTGATGTCGGGGACCCTCGGCGACGTCAACCCCAGGATCGCCCACACCATGCCGATATTGATGGCCAAGGTCGACCACATGGCCCTGCTGGTGGAGCAGATCCTCGACGCCGCCAGAGTCGAGGACCACAGGCTGGCACTCAGCTTGGAGCAGGTGGACCTTCGCGACGTGGCCGAGGAGTGCACCGCATCGGCGGCAGCGTTCATCGGCGCCGGCCAGCGCCTCCGTTTGCAGCTGCCGGACCAGGCGGTCAGGTCCTGGGCGACCGGGTGCGGCTGGCGGCCATCCTGGGCAACCTTCTCGACAATGCCATCAAGTACTCGCCGGACGGCGGCCAGATCGGCATCGAGTTGTCGTCGGATCGAAGTGGGGCGTCGATCCGAGTGAGCGATCCCGGCCTGGGCATCGCCAAGGAGCACCTGGAGAAGGTCTTCAAGAGGTTTGGCCGGGTCGTGACCGCCGCCAACTCTCACATCGATGTTCGCCCCGCTGACGGTGCATCCGCAGCCAGGATTACTGACTTTGTTACGCGCCGCGCCGCAGCGTACGAAAGGAGGCTCAGGGGAATATGCCGATCGGGGTCAGTCGCAATCACCGGCCCGGCTCTCACGGGCCTGGCTCTCGGGTGACCAGCACAGAACAGCGAGCCATCACGCTCGCGCCAGGCGCGGGCCAGCTCACCCACTATTCGATCGCCATCGTCGACGATCAGGTCGACCTCCGAGAGGTGCTGACGGTTCGCTTGGGGATGGTTCCGGGGTTGGACGTGGTCGGCCAGGCATCCAACGGAGCCGACGCCCTCACCTTGGCACGCGACCTCTCGCCAGACCTGATGACTCTCGACCTGAGGATGCCCGGGATGGGTGGCGCCGAAGCCATTCCGCTGCTTCGCGCATGCGCGCCCAGGATGCGGGTAGTCGTCTACTCCTCGCAGCTCGAAGGCGTGGACCTTTCAGGCGGCAGCCGGCCGGACGCGGCCGTGCTCAAGGGCGCCAACCTGGGGGATCTGATCGCGGTCATCCAGCGTCTTCTGTCCGAAGGTCCAAAGGACCTCGTGAAAGTGGACCTGGGACGGCTTGCGGTGACGGTTGCGGTGGACGCGTTCGACAGCTGGGTTGGGCTCAACGCGCGCGTCCGCGAGGCGCTCGCGACCAAGGGCGACAGCAGCTATCAGCTCCTTGGTGACGTGCCGGTCGACTCTGCCGAGCTGCTCTGCCTGATGGGCGTGTTCATGCAGTTCGGGATGCCCCTGATGGTGGCGACCGCCGCGGGCGACACGATGGTGGATCTCCAATTCACGGTCACGCGGGAGGCCGGTGCGGCGGCCAGGCGAGCTCTTCTCGCCCTGGGCGGGAATGGCACACTGCGCGCGTTCAACCAGGCTTGGTCGCACCGCCCGACCGAGGCGGCGGAAAAAGCCCTGGACCTCGTCGACCGCCGGCTCGTCGAGCAGCTGCCGGCCTCGTAGGAGCCGGCGACCGTACCAGTTACGGATCTTGTTACCAGCGCGGCCGCATATTCGAGTCCATGACGCATGTCAATGGCGCCACCAGGCTGGTCCGCGGCCCCGAGGTACCCAAGCTGCAGGCGCCCGAAGACATACATGATGTGCTCAGACAATTCAAGACCAGCCGTCCGCGCGCGCCCTCGTCACACCCGGTCAACGTCGTTCACCACGACGAGGCGACGCCCGGCGAGCGCCTGGCCGACAGGCTGGCCGCGACCATCGGTTCCTGGCGGTTCCTGATCATCCAGACGGCCATCGTGGCGGTCTGGGTTGGCCTCAACCTGATCGGAATCCTGCGTCGGTGGGACCCCTATCCGTTCATCCTGCTGGCTGGAAACCGGCAGACGCAGAAAGATCGATTGACGCTCGAACACGCCGACCGCGAGGCCGACCACACGAGCACTCGAACTCTGACGATTCTCGAGGAGATCCGAAGCAACACTGAGCTCACCGTTCAGGTGCTTGGGCACGTAAAGACTGCACACGTGGCGAACACGAACGCAACCGGATGAAGGAGGCCCCCGACCGAGCCTCGCACCCTCCCTCCGTGCTGGTCGTGGACGATGACCCACATGGGCTGGTCGCCCTCAAGGCCGTGCTCGCGCCCCTTGGGCTGAGGGTCGCAGGGGCGCCCTCAGGTCGCGATGCTCTGAGATTGCTTCTCAAGGAGAGATTCGACCTGATCGTGCTCGACGTTCGGATGCCGAACCTGGACGGGTTCGAGACGGCGGCGATGATCAGGCAGCGGGCCGCGACCGCGACGACCCCGATCATCTTCGTCAGCGCTTTCAGCCAGGCCGAGGCCGACGTTGCGCGCGGCTATGGGCTGGGCGCGATCGACTTTGTAACCAGTCCGATCGTGCCCGCGGTGTTGCGAGCGAAGGTGCAGGCGATCGCGGCTTTAGAGGCTGACAAGACGCGACTGCTCGGGCTCATAGCCGGCGCCCGCGAGGAGGCGGCGATCGCTTCGGAGTTCCTGAGCATCGCCGCCCACGAGATACGGCGTCCCCTCACCGTCATCGGCGGCTATCTGTCCATGCTCGTCGATGGCAGCGTCGCCGCCGGCTCGGCCGCCGGGCGAAAGGTCCTCGAGGGCCTGTTTGTGAAAACGGAGGAGGCGGACAGGTTGCTGACCGATCTCCTGCTGGCGGCGAAGGCCGAGTTTCCGCGGAACGCCGAAGCCATTGTCGATATCAACACGGCCGCCCGGCTGGCGTGCGAGCGTGCGCAGTCGCGCGCGTCGCTGATCGGATCCGGCATCGACTTCCAAGGGCTGGACAGGACGCTTGAGGCGCGAGCCGACTCCGCGGATATCGGCAGGATCCTGGACAACCTGATCGGCAATGCCCTCTCCTACTCGCCGCCAGAGGCGGTCGTTCAGGTCCGCGTAATCGATGCCGACACCGCGCGGGTGGAGATCGAGGATCACGGCCGGGGTGTGCCCGTGGAGCTGCGCGAGCGAATCTTCGAACCCTTCTTTCGGATAGCGTCCGGCGATCCCGCGCCTGGATCGGGTTTGGGACTCTACCTGAGCCGCAAGCTGGCCGGCCGCTACCTGGGGACCGTGGAACTGCTCGAATCCAAAGCTGACCGTGGCTCGACGTTCACGCTCTCCCTGCCGGGATCGCGGGCGTCGCTGTCGGCGCTTCCACCGGAGAGACCGTAGGTCGGTTTCGCGGGCCGCCTGGTCGAGGCGGGTGGTAGCGGACGTCGAGCATCACCTCGCCCAGGGTGTAACCCACCGTCTGGCGTGCCACGACCAGGTAGAGGACCCCGAGGAACGCGAAGATGGCGGCCACGAAACGCAGCTCCGCGGAGTCTCCACGGACAAGCCCTGCCAGGAGACTGAGAGCGCCCGCCACAGAACTGACGGCGGCGGAATCGAGAAGGAGGGCGGCCGCCAGGCGCCACCAGCCAGGGCGCGCTGGAACCGGGTCGGTCTTGACGGCGGGCAGCCTCCGTGCTGCCACCACCCAGACCGCCACCACCGCCGCGACCACCAGCGCACGTACGCCATAGGCTTGCAGACGCCCGAGGAGCCGCTCCACGGGCGCGCCCACGAAGAATCCGAGCCCCATGAAGGCGACGACCCAAAGCGCGCTCGCCGGCGGCGCGGAGCCTGATCGCGGCCCGGTCGTAGGGTGCGCCGGCGCGCAGCCGAGCGGCCAGTGCGCGGAGCCGCTCCGGCCCGATCCAGTGCGCCCACGTGTAAGCGGTCAAGGCTCCGCAGGTCACCGCCAGGTAGGCCAGGGGCAGAATCACCCAGACGGGAGCGACTCCGCTCGCTGCGAGAAGGCCGGCCGCGATCAGCACTGCCTCTCCGGGCGCCACGGGCAGGGGCAGGCCGGCCTCCTCCAGGAACAGGAGGCCGAACAGTATGGCCAGACCGGCGGCTTGCGAGGTCACGGCTACCGACGTGGCCTCATCGAAAAGAGCCACGGCTCCAGGCTGCGGCTCCCGTCTTGGTGGGTAGGGCCGAGCGCGTGGGGACGGGGCACCCTGGAGTGGGGCGGCGGCCAAGGTCGCCAAGTCGTACCCCGGGCTCAGGCGACGCCACCAACCTCGAGCGCGGTAAAGATCAGCCGCTGTGTCGCCCAAGCCCCTGCCCAGAGCGGGTAACAGGTGGTCAGCGTGAGCCTGTGGTCGTTGGTCGCGGCCAGGACCGTCCGATCGTCGGGGTTGACGACCTTGATGTCGCGGATCTCATATGCGAAAAGGCCGTGGCGGGTCTGGATTTGGAGGCTGTCGCCCGGCTTCAGGTTGCCAAGGGCGATCCAGTAGGTGTTGTGAGCGGCGATGCCGACATTGCCGGTGTGGCCCGGCCAGGCGGTCGTGAGGTAATGACCAGGTGCCCGGTCAAGGATTGCGAGGTCCGTGCCTTCCAGCACGGTCGCGCGATAGCCGAGCGAGGGCACGATGATTTCGAACGCGACGCCGTCGACGGGACCGTCGACGAGGTCGGTCGAAATCTTTCCGGAACCCTCGCCGCTGCCGCCCAGGGCATCTGCGCCAGAGGCTGTGCCCGGTGCGGGCGCGGGCAGCGTCTCTGCGAGCGCTGAGGCCGATTGCCGGACACTGCCCAGACCGGCCGCCTGGATGATTGTGGGCGCCACGAGCGCGGCTCCGATGCTGACGGCGAGCAGGCCCGCCGACAGCACCCAGGCGAACGGCCGGCGAGCAGGGTTACGGCCACGATGGCCGTAACTCCTGCGCTGAGAACCAGCAGACATTTACGCGCGGCGCCGGGCGGTGACTGCAGTCGCGGCGATCGCGATCAAGCCGATCAGGACCAGGAAGAGCCCTAACGCGACCAGCGGGTTGTTGGACCCGGTGGCGGCCAGCGCCTCACCGAGGACGGCGCCGCTGGGGGCTGATGTGGCGTCCGTAGAGGGGCTGGGACTACCGGTCGGGTTGACGCCGGCAGCCGGAGGTGTCGGTGAGGGGTTCGGAGATGCAGACGGCTGGCTGGGACTGGGGCTTGGTGTCGGCACCGTGTTGGTGGGAGTCGGAGTGGGCTGTGCGGCCGCAGGTGCATTGCACCCGTTGTTGTAGATCGCGATATGAGCCGCGTTCCAGTTGAGACCTGGATACGAGAAGTCGCCGTACGTGTAGGGCGGAATGATGTCGTCTGCATGCTCGCTGTGGCCAGCCTGCAGGTAGCCGCTCGACGCGATGTCGACTGAGATCTGCACGAAGGGGTTGGTTGCCGAAGCAGTGGCGTGGCAAATCGTCACCTTGTGGTCGGGCGGGGCCGTGGCCTGGGCCGCGACGGTTCCGAGCATCAGGCCCAGGCCGCCGAGGATGACCGCCAGTCCGGCGGCGCGAAGTCTCTTCAGTTTGTTCATGGGCAGATGCCCTCCTGGTGATCGATGGACGCGGGTCAGGGCGTCTGCGCTGGCCGCGGCCAATCCGATGATCACAGGGCCCGGATGTCGGGACGCCGGCCGACCCTGTCAGTCTGCAGCTGGGGCCATAACAACTCCCATAACCGGCGATTGAGGCCTGGGCAGTTATGGACGTTCTTACGGCAGTCGGCGCGAGACTCGCTGCACGACGTGCTGATCAGTGACGTGCGAACTGCGGGAAGGTGGTTGGGCGGCTCGGTCGTCTGGTTCGATCAAGGAGGCGACTCTGTCGCTGGCGTCAGCGCCGACCGACCTCTGCTCCAAGCGCTCATCAGCGATTGGGCAGATGCTGCGTCGCGGCCCGGGTCGGTGGGGCGCCTGGAAATGGAGATTTCCGACCACGACTGATCAATCCAGCAGCGTCTTTCAACTGGCCACGAACGCGGACTACGAGCGGACTGTCGCGACTCCGATAGCCGCCACAGCCCGCTCTGGGGGGGTAAGTTGCCGTTGACTTCTAGCGGTGGCTGAAACGGCCTCCAGAGAACACCATGCGCACTGCGAAGAGAAGCAAAAGGGCACCCGCGAAGGCGACCATGATCTGTCCGAGGAAGCCGCCACCGACCGCGATGCCCGCGATCCCAGCCAGGTAGCCACCGACAGCTGCTCCCAGCAGCCCGACGACGATATCCATCGGCAGGCCCATGCCTTTGCCGCTGGACACCTTGCTCGCCAGGAAGCCCGCGATCAAGCCCACGACCAGCCAGACCAGCAGGTTGGTGATCACGACGTCGCCGGCCGAGTTCCGCGCGGCGCGGTCGCGATCCTGATCAGCATGACGGCGCCCCAGCCGAGCAATGCGAAGACGGCGATCGCCACCAGGGCCGCCGGCTCGAAAACATTCCCGGATGATCCGGTGTTCGGGAAGATGCCATGAAAGGGCGCCACCAGCGGCGCGCTCACACCATAGATCGCGTTGACGAACGAGGACTGGGAGGATGCGCCCAGCAGCTTGAGCAAGAAGCGGCCGGCGATCAGGACATCGATGACGCCGACGATGAAACCCACGACGGCGGCGGCCCGAAAGTTGTAGCTCGGCCGCTCAGCGGCTGCGATGTGCTCTACGGGGACTGCGGCCACCACAGGGACGGCCGCGGCGGAGGGTTGCTGGATCGCCATTGTTGTTCACACTCCATCGAGACTTGGAGTTGAGCATCACTCACTCGACGTAACAGAGTCAGCAACATTCCCGTCCGAAAGTTACTGACCTTCTTATGGCAAGCCGCGCACGATGCAGTCATGGGACTCCCGGATGGTCAAAGGCCCGACATGGTGGCCGCTGCGCGTGGTGGCGATTGCAACCAGGCCATGGACGGGGAGGGCGATCCGAGGACCGCACCGCTGCAGCAGGCCCGGTATTGGAAGCAGGTCTACTCCGAGATCCTGGCGATGGAAGAGAAGGTCATGGAACGCATCCAGGAGCTAATGGCGAAACAGTCTGCCCAGGCGAGACGCGAAGTCGAGTTGACGAACGTGCCGGTGGTAGCCGCCCAAGCTGAGCGATTCCGCCGGCGGCTCGGCTTTTGGGCCCGCAGGGTGAGCGAGCTCGAGTAGCCGGCACCCCTCTTGGTCGTCGATGGTGTGATCGCCATGGCGCTCGCCGTGACCATCGTTAAGCGGTCGACCCTGAACAGGCGACCATTGCTTATTTCGGCCGAGACTTCTGCTTGGGCCGACCGGTGTCCGCGAAAGCCGGCGAGGCGATCCGCACTTCGCGCCAAATGGCGGTGCCGATCGCCTGCACCAGCCCGGCCAGAGGAGCCCCGAAGAGTGCGCCCCACAGCCCAAACAGCTCACTGCCGGCGACCAGTGCCAGAAGTGCGACCGCAGGGTGCACTCCCACCGACTTGCCCATCACCCGGGGCCCCACCACATCGCCCTCGATGACGTGCACGACCGCGAAATAGGCGGCCACCAGCAGGGCCACCAGCCAGCCCTGGAAGAGCGCGATCGATACACAGAGGGCGCCGGAAATGAACACGCCCAGGATGGGCACGAACTCCATGAAGAAGGCGATCACGCCCAGGAGGAGGGCGTAGCGCACGTGCAGCGCGAACATACCGGCACCCACCAGAACCCCCACCAGGGTGGCCATGGCCAGCGTCCCGCGAATGTACCCGCCCACAACCTGATTGACGATCGCGATCAGCTCCCGCGTCCGATGCCGCTGGCCGCCCGGCGTCTGGTGTCGGAGCCAGCGGCCGATCGCCGGTCCGTTGGCGGTGAGATAGATGCTCAGGATCAATACCAAAATGGCGTCGACGATCGCCCCCAGGACGACCTGGACAGCACCGAAAGCGTCCTGCGCGGCCCGGGCGCCCACCGCCTGCAGATAGCCGATGGCCCGGGCCCGATAGTCGGCCACCTGAGCTTCCTGCACGCCGAGAGGTGCCAACAAACTCGTCACCTGGGGCTCCAGGGCCTTGGCGCTCTCGCCGTAGGCCGGCAGGTTCTGGACCAGATTTGAGATCTCGGAAACAGCGCTGACCACGACCACACCGACCAAGCTGATGATGATCAGCATCCCGAGCACATACGCGATCGCAATCGCGATCGCGCGTGGCAGCCATCGCGCCAATACGTTGACGAGGGGAGTCAGCGCAAACGCCACCAGGCTGCTCAAGACCAGGACGAGCAGTGCGTGCGTCAGGTGGCCGAGGACCCACCAGACGGCGATCAGGACGCCCGCCCAGGCCAGGATGATGACCGGGATCAGAAGCGCGCGAAACCAATTCCAATGGCGTTCCAACATCCCAGCTCCACCAACGCGGGCCGGCACCTCTGCAGGGTCATTCTCCAGCTCAGCGTCGCCGGCCTGCGCTGGGGTGAAGTTGGTGGGTCGTCCCATATCTGCTCGCTACTCCTTCCGGGAGAACCGATCTTCGCTCAACTCAGCTGAGCGTGAAGTTGCCAGACCAGGGGCGTTGCCGGTCCTTGAGCCAAATCAGCATGAGGCACGGTGTCAATCTCCGCAGTGACGACGGTAGGTCCCGTGCGCCTCGGGGCCTGGTCAAGGACCAGCAAGTCGGACGAGGCTGGGCGCTCATCGGCGCGCCGCCGGCGAGCCGGAAAGCGCGTCACATCGGAGGCGGCGACGCCGCTTAGCCCACAACAGCCACTTCGAGAACCAACGCCTCAGGCGTCCCGGCCAAGCCCGGCGAGTTCGCGGCACTGCTCCAGATCGTGTTGCGCAGAAAATCCTGGAATCTCTGCGCCTTGTCCACCGTCTCGAAGTCCAGGTCGATCACGACGTACTTCTCGTTGTCGACCGGCCGCTGGATGCGCTGCGCTTGCACGCCAGCGTTGCGCCGTGCTTCCGCGAATCGGTTGAAAGCGGTCGTCCATGTCACGAAATCCGTGATCGGGTGCTGAATGTGCAGGGTCGCCATTTCGTTCTCCTATACCTTGGGGCTGTTGAGTCAAGGTAGATGATCGACTCAATCGTCCGCCATCCCATCTTGGTGGGATCTTTCCGATCGCCGGACCGCGTCCCGGATGTTTGAAAGCTACGATTAGCCGGTGGTGGCATGACCGCACAATCGCGCGCGATCGACCGAATCGTGCGGATCTGTGCGAGCGATGTCCCGGACGACCGGTCGCTGCGGGTGGCCATCCTGAACGAAATCAGGTCGGTCATCGCGTTCGATGCCTTTGTATGGCTTCTCACCGACCCTGAGACTGAGGTTGGGTCTTCTCCCCTGGCCGACGTACCCTGCCTGCCCGAATTGCCGCGGCTGATCATGCTCAAGTACTTGACGCCGATCAATCGCTGGACACGCGTCAAGGGGGCGGTCGCTCGTCTGCATGAGAGCACTGGGGGCAGGTTGGAACGCAGCCTCGTCTGGAAGTCGCTGCTCAGCAGATATGGGGTGACGGACGTGGCGACCACTGTCTTTCGCAACCGTCAGGGTTGCTGGGGCTTCCTGGATCTCTGGCGTATAAACGCTCCGGAGCCCTTCACCGCATCGGAATCCGCTTTGCTTGCCTCGATAGCTAAGCGTGTAACCGAGGCTCTGCAGCGGTCACAGGCTGATACCTTCAAGCTGAGATCGCCCACTGGCCCTGTATCGGGACCGGTGGTCCTGGTCTTGTCACCGGAGCTGGAGGTGCGGGCCCAGACGTCTGAGACGGACGAGTACCTGCGGTTGTTGATCCCGCCCGACTACGAACGTCAGCCGATCCCGGCAGCTGCTTACAACGTGGGCGCACAGCTCCTGGCCTTGGAGGCTGGGGTTGACCAGCACCCGCCCTGGGCGCGCGTGCACCTATCGGACGGTGTTTGGCTCACGCTGCGAGCCTCGCGCCTCGGCGTCCCGGAGCGTACGGGCAACCCGGATATCGCGGTCACGATCGAAAGGAGCTCACCGAGGCAGCGGTTGGACCTCTTCTCGAGAGCCTGCTCGCTCAGCGCGAGAGAAGCCGAGCTCCTTGGGCATCTGATTCTTGGCGCCGACACCCACCTCGCGGCTCAGAGCATGTTCGTATCAGCTAACACAGTCCAGGACCATCTCAAGTCCATCTTTGCGAAGACCGCGACCAGCAGCCGTCGGACACTGATGGCTCGGGCGGTCGGTCAGTAGAGGCGCCGCGGCCTCGAGCGGCTCACCGCTGCCTGGCTCTTCCCGACTACCGTCTGGCTCGAGCGCGCGGATGGCGGGGCTACCCGCTGGGTCCGACTCTGACCCCTTGGATTTCAGGTGTTCGAGTTGTGTATGGATCGGTTGTTTGAAGTGGAGCCAAGGGGAGTCGAACCCCTGACCTCTTCCGTGCGAGGGAAGCGCTCTCCCGACTGAGCTATGGCCCCACGCGGCCGGGCGAACTGAGTATACCGGCGCCCTAACATGGCCCCGATGAGAGGGCGCGGCCGGCTCCTGGCGGCCCTCGCCGCGGCCGCCCTCGGCGCCTGCCAGGCGCCCGGAGCCACTGCTCAGCCCACTCCCAGCCCTTCCGCCGCGGTCGACAAGCAGCTCGCCGCCGCCGACCAGCGCTTCTGGTCCGGCGACTATGACGGCGCCGAGAGCTTGTACCAGGAGCTGGTCAAGTCCGAGATCACCGGCGCCGCTTCCCACTACGCGGTTTTTCTCGCCTATGAGTCGCGCTTCCCGGAGGCGGTCACCAGTGCCGAAGCCGGCGTGAAGCAGAAGGCCGATTCGCCCAACCTGGCCCGGCTTACACGAGCCCTGGACTGGGCCGACGACGTGGACGCGGCGGTGGCCGCGGGGACGCGGGCGGTGTCAACGGCGCCGGTGGAGCCGCTGGCGCACGCCTACTACGCCGAAGCCCTGGCAGACGCCGGGCGATTCGAGGAGTCGCGCCAGCAGCTGCACGCGGCCGAGAACGCGCACCCGGCCGACCGCTACACACAAGCCGAGATCTTTCGCGAGTGGGCCAACTTCTACCGCGACCAGGGCGACGCCCAGGGCGAGCTGAACAACACCCAGCTGGCGCTCAAGATGCAGCCGAAGTTTCCCGAGCGAGCGATCGAGCTGGCCCGCTACTACTACGCGCAGCAGAAGCCGGCCCAGGCCCGCGCCCAGCTGGACGCTGCGACCAAGCTCTCGGACGGCTATGGCGTTCACCTGGCCGCCGGCGACTCGGCCTTCTACTCGGGCGATCTCGATGTCGCCGACGCCCAGTATCAGGCCGCCTTGGGAGTGCGCCCGGCTGCGCCGGAGGCCAGTCTGGGCGCCGCCGAGATCCGGGTCGCCGGCACCCGCGACTTCCGGGCCGCCCACGACCAGCTGCTTCAGGCGCTGAAAAAGGCCCCCGGCAGCGCCGGCGTCTACCAGTTCCTCTGGTACCTGGACAAGCTGGTCCTCAAGACGGATCCGGCGGCCGAGGTGAGCGCCATCGCAGCCGGCGCACAGGCCGGGCTGGCCGCCGACCGCCAGGCTGCCCTGGACGCGGTCAACGCTTACAGGCAGCAGGCCGGGGTGCTGGCGTTGACGGCCGACCCTGCGCTGGCCGAGGCCGCCGAGGAGCACGCCTGGTACACGATCTTCAACTTCGGCCAGCCGTCGGAGGTGGGTCTTGGCATCCACACGGAGGACCCTTCCCTCCCGGGCTTCACCGGCGCCAACTTCCTCCAGCGCGACCGCGCCGCCGGCTACCCCGGCGGCCGCGGCTCGGAGGTGATCAACCACGTCTACACGCCGCCGGCAGCCGTTGAGGTGTGGATCGATTCCGTCTACCACCGATTCCCGCTGCTGGACCGTGAGACGCAGGCAGTGGGTTATGGCGAAGCCCAGATCGGGATCCTGGCCGCGGCCGTGATGGACGTCGGCATCGGCGACCCCACCAAGGCCCAGCCGGTGGTTTTCCCGGCCGCGGGCGCCCGCGACGTCCCGGCCGGGTTCGTCGGCCACGAGACTCCGGACCCGGCGCCGGCGGGCACCCAGTACCCGGTCGGCTACCCGGTGACCCTGACCGTCGGCTCAGCCTCCACCTTCAGCGTCCAGAGCTCGCGGCTCCTGACCGCCGACGGCAACGAGGTGACCGGCTTCACACTCCTGCCCGGCCGGCAGGTGGACGCCGGCGAGTGGTGCTTCATGGCCCAGGAGCCGCTCCGACCGGGCGCCGCCTACACGGCGGAGGTCACCGGAACCCTCGACGGGCAGCCCTTCACTCAGCACTGGTCGTTCACCGTCACAGGACCGCAATAAGCCGCACCTATACTCGCCAGGCGATGGCCTCGATCTTCAAACGCCGGCGGCTGCCAGAGGGCGTCGACACCGCGCGGATTCCGCCCGGCCAAACCTTGAGCGCCCCCGACCGTTGGCCGCTCCTGCATTTCGGACCGGTCCCCAAGACGGACCTCGCGAAGTGGGATCTGCGCGTTTTCGGCGCCGTCCGCAACCCGCTCCAGCTCGACTACGGCGAGCTGCGCGCGCTGCCGTCTAAAGACGTGGTGGCGGACATCCACTGTGTCACCGGCTGGAGCCGCCTCGGCGATCGCTGGACCGGCGTCGCCATTCAGGAGATCCTGCGCCGGGTCGAGCCGCTGCCCGAGGCGCACTACGTGATGGCGCACTGCGAGTACGGCTACACGACCAGCCTGCCCCTCGAGGTCCTGGACGACGACGACGTCCTCCTCTGCTACGCCTGGAACGGCGAGGACCTCAGCGTCGACCACGGCTGGCCGCTGCGGCTGTTCGTGCCCAAGAAGTACTTCTGGAAGTCCGCCAAATGGCTGCGCGGGCTGGAGTTCATGCCCAAGAACCGCCTCGGTTTCTGGGAGCAGCGCGGCTACCACGACGAGGCCGACCCCTGGAAGGAGACGAGATACTGGTAGCGTGACGTCGCGGCCGGTGATCACGCTGACCACCGACTTCGGCGCTGGCTCACCCTACGTCGCCGCCATGAAGGCGGCATTGCTCGCCGGCTGCCCGGAGGCGACCCTGGTCGATATCTCGCACGCGGTCGGCGCGCACGACCTGGAGGCGGCCGGCTTCGTGCTCTGGGCCGGCACCCGGCACTTCGCCGACGGCGCCGTGCATCTGGCGGTGGTCGATCCCGGCGTGGGAACCGAGCGGCGGCCGCTGGCCGTGCAGCTCGGCCGCTCCTACTGGGTGGCGCCCGACAACGGACTGCTCTCCTGCCTGCTGCGCGAATCGCGGCAGCAGCCCGAGGCGGTGCAGCTGCAGCGCCCGGAGGGTGCTTCCGCCACCTTCGAAGGCAGAGACCTCTTCGCGCCGGCCGCCGCGGCTCTGGCTGCGGGCGCGCGCCTGGCGTCCCTGGGCCAACCGGTCGAGGACCTGAAACGGCTGCCCGAGCCGACGCCGCGGGTGCTCTGGGTCGACGCCTTCGGCAACCTGGTCACGTCATTGAAGCCGCCAGTGAGCGGAGTCAAGCTCGGTCCGGTGTCGGTGCGCCGCGCGGCTCGTACCTACGGCGAGGTGGGGCAGGGCGAGCTCTTCTACTACACGGGCAGCATGGGCTTCGTCGAGGTCGGCGTGAGTGGTGGCCGGGCCGACGAGCTGCTGGGCGCGGGGCCTGGCACGGCCATCCAGGCGCTGGGCTCTTAACAAGCACAGTTCCCCCGGCCGAGCCGGGGGCCGCAGCCTGCGCTGGTGAAACGCCTCGTCCTGCTGCTCGCGCTCGTCCTCGCGGCCTGCTCGGCCGCGCCCCTGCGGGTGCAGGCCGCTCCGGCTCCGCTTTCAGCCTCGGGGCCCAGCGAATCGGTTCGGCTCTGGCAGGACGCCGCCATCTTCGGCGCCGCCGAGGATCTGATCGGCAGCGCCTCCGGGCGGGTGCTGGTCGAGATGTACGAGTTCGGCCGGAGGGACCTCGAAGATGCGCTGCTGAGCGCGCGCCGGCGGGGGGCCGACGTGCGCCTGGTCTACGACCCCTCGGTCGCGCAGACGGCGCGGGCCGCGGCCCGCCTGGCCGGGCTGGGACTGCCGGTTCGGGCATATCCGCTGGACGACCGCCGGCACCAGATCGACCACGTCAAGCTCCTGATCGCGGACGGCCACGCCCTGGTCGCGGGCATGAACTGGGGCGCCACGAGCGCCCGCAACCACGACTACGGGCTGGAAACCTGGGCTCCGCTCGAGGTCGGCCGGCTCGATGCGATCTTCGAGCAGGATTGGAGCCTCGCCGGCGGGATGCCCAAACCCCTGGCCGCTGCGCCGCCGGGAGATCCGATCCTGCAGACCGCGCCCGGGGCCGAGGTGCTCTCGGCGCTGCTCGACCTGATCGCGAGTGCCCGTTCCGAGATCCGGGCCGAGATCTTCGTGCTCACCGACCACGAGGTGCTGGCGGCGCTGGCCGCCGCCCACCGCCGAGGAGTGCGGGTGCGGGTGCTGCTCGACCCCCGACAGGACGTCAATCAGCCGGGGCGCAAGCTGCTGGCCGCGGCCGGCGTAGAGGTGCGCTCATATCCGGCGCCGCCCGGCGCCAAGCTCCACGCCAAGACGGGCCTCTTCGATGTCCGGCGGCTGCTCCTTGGCTCGGCCAACTGGAGCCTGAGCGGGCTCACGGTCAACCACGAGCTCGACGTCGAGACCACCGATCCGGACGCGATTCGCGCCTATGCCTCGCGTTTCGAGTCGGATTGGGCGCGAGCCGCGTAGGGGAGGGGCTCGCCCCTCCCGCCGAGATCAGGCCGTCGGCGGCCCGGCGGCGGGGTTGGCCGGCGGCGGCCCGGCCGGCGGCGTCGTGGAGGAGAAGCTCACCTGCGGCACCTCGCGGTCCCCCTCGTCCGCCTGGAAGAAGGCGAAGGGTTTGAAGCCGAACATGCCCGCAACCACCGATGAGGGCAGCGTCTGGGTGCGCGTGTTGTAGTCGCGCACGTTGCCGTTGTAGTAGCGACGCGAGAACTCGATCTTGTCCTCGGTTGCGGTCAGCTGCTCCTGGAGGTTGGTGAAGGCCGCGATCGCCTTGAGCTCGGGATAGTTCTCGGCCACGGCGAACAACGAACGCAGGCTTTGGGTGAGCACGTTCTCGGCCTGGCCGATCTTGGCGGGATCACCGGTAGCGCCCGCCGAGACCGCGTTGGCGCGCGCCTGGGTCACCGCCTCGAAGGTCCCGCGCTCGTGCGCGGCGTAGCCCTTGACCGTCTCGACGAGGTTCGGGATCAGGTCGGCGCGCCGCTTCAGCTGGACGTCGACCTGCGCCCACGCGTTCTCGGAGCGGTTCCGGTTGCGGACGAGCCGGTTGTACGTCAGCAAGAAGAAGAGCCCGACGAGAACGAGCACGACCACGAGGACGATCACCCACAGCATCCGGAAGACCCTAACCCGTCGGGCGGCGGGCGATCCAGACCGTATCCTCGCCGCCGCGGTACGGCGTGCGGTCGAACCAGCCGTAGCAGGCCTCGATCTCGAACCCGGCCTCGCCCAGCAGCCGCCGCCACTCGGCGGGCGAGACCCACGAGAGCGTCATCGTCGAGGAGGCGTTCTCGTCGCGCACGGACAGCGTGAGCGTGCGCCTCGTCGTGTCCCAGTCGGCGCGCTCGTAGATGCCGTGCTCCCGCTCGAGCCAGCGACCATTCGTCTCGGCGACGTCGTCCGGGCCTGGCGCGAAGACGTCGAAGACCAGCCGGCCGCCGGGCACGAGCAGGTCGTGCGCCGCTCGGAGCGCGGCGAGCCGCTCGGCGTCGTCGCGAAGGTGGAGGTACGACCGGAACGGACAGGTCACGAGCGGAACCCGCTCGCCGACGGGCGGCGCGAGCAGGTCGCCGACGCGCAGGTCGAGGAGCGCCGCGACCCCGGCCAGCGTCGCCCGCTCGGCGCACACGTCGAGCATCCCGCGCGAGGAGTCGACCCCGATCACGCGGATCCCGGCAGCCGCGGTCGGGATCGCGATCCGGCCGGTCCCGACGCCGAGCTCGACCACCGGCCCGCCGGACCTCCGCGCCTCGCGGACGTAGAACTCCACGTCCTCCACCACGCTCGCGCTCCACGGGTCGTAGAGGCGGGCGATCGGGTCGTAAGGGCTGCTGGCCACCGGTGCATTGTCCCGCTACGCTTGGCCCGTGGTCGCCACGCGCAGCGCGTTCGTCTTTACCCGGCCCCGGCTCGCCGGGGGCCGGCGCTAGCAGCGCGCAGCCGTCCTCTCCGAGCCGGGGCAGCCGTTAGGCGCCGGACGAACGTGGACCAGGAGGGAGAATCGCAGCCGATGGATTGGGACGAGTACGAGCAAACGGCGGTCGAGGAGTACGACCGCGCCGCCACGAGCGACGAGCTCGCCGAGGTCCACGTGCGCTACCTCGGTCGCCGCTCGCCGCTGCCGCAGGCGCTGCGCGGCGTCCGCGACCCCGAGACTGGCCAGCGCCTCAACTCGCTGCGGACGCGCCTCGAGGAGAAGCACCGCACGACCGAGCGACGCCTCGCGCGTGCGGAGCTCGACCGCTCGCTCGGCGACGAGACATTCGACCCGACGCTCCCGGGCGAGGCGCCGCCGGTCGGGACGCTGCACCCGATCACGCAGGTGCGGCGCATCGTCGAGGACGCCTTCCTCGGCCTCGGCTACGAGGTGCGCGACGACCGCGAGGTCGAGACGGTCGAGTACAACTTC
>VBEO01000145.1 GCA_005881825.1 Chloroflexota bacterium
TGGGGGCGATCCGGCTTTCAGGCTTTCCGGGCTGGGTCTTCTGGCTGGCCGTCCACCTCTACAACGTGGTCAGCCTGCGCTCCAAGCTCCTGGTCCTGATCGACTGGGCCTGGGACTACCTCTTCTTCGACCGGCCGATCCGGCTTATCGTGCGGGCTCGGGAACCGCGCGCCCTGGCAGGCGCTCGCGCGGCACCTCGACGACGTGGCGGGTCTTCAAGAAGTTGAGCGCCACCACGCTGGCCACCAGGATTGCGGCCCCCACCACCTCGATCGGGCGTAGAGGTGCGCCCTGCCCCACGGGGGCGGGCAGCGAGAAGATCAGGAAAAGCGCGAGCGGGTAGCCCAGCTCGGCCACCGTGGCCAGCGAGGCCGGCGTGTGGGACAGGGCCAGGTAGTACAGGAGCATGGCCAGCAGGCCGGGCACCAGCACGATGCCCAGGAAGGCCGGCAGCTGGCCCAGCGCGTAGCCGCTGAAGGCGTTGCCCCCGCGGTCGATCAGGACCAGGACCAGGAGCACGGGCAGGGCCAGGATGAAGCGCATGCTGGTGGTGACCGGGAAGCTCACGTCCTCCAGCGCGTAGCGGCCGAGCACGGTGCCGGCGGCCCACATCACTACGGCGCCCAGCACCAGCAGGCCGGCCGTGAGCTCGGGGTGCTTGATCTGCCCGGGGGCGCCCGGGTTGTCGGCGAAGACGATCAGGTAGACGCCGGCCAGCGCGGTGACCGCCAGCGGCCAGAACGTCCACTTGCGGCGCTCGCCCAGGAAGACTCGCGCGAAGGCGAGGCCGAAGACGGGCTGCAGCAGGTAGAGCAGGTAGACCTCGTGCAGGACGTCGGCGTTGAAGCCACCGGTGAAGGCATAGCCGATGGCCTTGGTGAAGAGCACGGTGGCCACCGCCTGGGGCCCGATCGCGATCGCGGCCAGGGCCAGCCAGCGGCGACCGCTGAGGCGGCGGATGGCGGCCGCATTGACGACCAGCACGGGCACCAGGAAGAGGCCGATCAGCAGCGACTCCACGAGCACGATCTGGGTCGAGGTGAGGACCTTCGTCAGGCCGGGGCGGAAGTACGCGTCGGACGCCCACATGGCCGCGGCCACCGTGACCAGGACGGTGGAACCCGCCTGGAGCAGGCGTGAGCGCGAAGTCGCAACCCCCACGCCAAGAGGGTATCGGGTCCGGTTACCCGGCTATTCCGTGGCGGGACTGGCGGCTGGGCAGGCGCAGCTTCATGCGGCCGCGCTCGACCACGATCGGCTGCCCTCGCCAAGCCTTGTAGAGGGCGGCGGCCAGGACCGCCGCCACCCCTGTGATGGGCACCGCGAAGAGGGCGCCCCAGATCCCGAAGAGGTCGGCGCCGGCCAGCAGCGCGACCAGTGCCACCACCGGGTGCAGCCCGACCGCGTGGCCGCTGATGCGGGGCGCCAGGATGTGGTTCTCGATCATCTGGATGGCGATGAAGTAGAGGATCACCCAGGCCACCAGCGGCCAGGGCTGGAAGAGCGCGATGATCACGGCCGGCACTGCGGAGAGAACCGGCCCCAGCATCGGCACCAGCTCGAAGAGGAAGGCCAGCACGCCGATCACCAGCGGATAGCGGACGCCCAGCAGCCAGCAGCCCATGCCGGCGGCGACGCCGATGATGCCGGCCAGGATCAGCTGGCCGCGAATGTAGGAGCCCAGGACCTGCCCCACCGCCAAGCGCACGAAGGCGGCTTTTTCGCGGTGAGCGGGCGGCGCCAACTGGACCGCGAGGTCGCCGATCCGGTGGCCGTCGACCATGAAGTAAAAGGCCATCACCAGAACCACCACCACGTCGATCACGGAGCCGGCGACGAGGGCCACGACGTTGACCGAGGTGTACAGGAGGTCGCGCAGGCTGCCCTGGATGAAGCGCGACAGCTCGGAGGAGACGCTCTGCGGCGGCCCCACCGGAATCCCCAGGCCGGCCGCCAGCGCCTGCGCTCGCGTGCCGGTCTGGTCCAGGTAGGCCGGCAGCTGCTTGACCAGGGCGGTGGCTTGGGTGCCCAGCTGATGGCCGAACAGGAAGAGGAGGAGGGCGACGGTCCCCAAGACCAGCGCATAGAGCCCGAGCGCCGCGTAGAGGCGCGGCACATAGCGCTGCGCGACGGACAGCGCCGGCTCCAGGGCATAGGCGAGCACGGTGGCCAGCAGGATCAGCACCAGGATCCGGAGCACGTGGCCCAGCACCTGGCTCGCCGCCCAGACCAGGATCACACCGCAGACGGCGACCAGCGCCTGGTCGCGGACGCGGGGCCAGTCTATGTTCATGGCTTTGCCTGAGTGTAGCGTTATTTGATAGCGTTGCTGTCACTATGCGACCGCTTTTGCGGGTCGCCGCGGTACCGGCAGCGCTGGCGCTGGTGCTCCTGAGCTCCGGCTCGGTCCTGGCCGGAGACGCCCGGGCGCGGGGGCAGCGATCGCCGACCTCGGCTCCCTGGACGGCGGCCGCTACCGGCTGCAGGTGTTCGGCACGCTGCGCCTGGACGCCGTGCTCGACGTCGGCTGCGCCCGGCCGCCGGCTCCGCCCACCACCGCGGTGCTGCCGCTGGCGGGGACCGGCGGGATGGCTCCCGTCGACGTTGCGGGCGACACCCAGCCGCCGGTGCAGCTGGTCGCGCTGCACCCGGACGCGCCACCGGGCCCGAGTCCGGTCCCCCTGGCCCTGCTCTGCGGCTTGGTGCTGTCGGTGTTCATGGTCGGCTGGAGCTTCCTGCGCCGCTAGGCTGAGCTAAGTGCGGCGCAAGTTCTGGGGCTGGGGCCTGGAAGGCCAGGGCCTGGACGACCAGGAGGTCCTGGCGCTCGGCGGCTTGCTGGCCGGCCACCTGGGCCTGGAGCCGCCGGACCTGCGGCCGGCTCCGCGCATCGAGGACGTGCGTCTACGGCAGCCGCGGCTGCAGGCGCCCGGCGCGCTGGCCGACATCTGCAGTCAGGAGCCCTGGGACCGCGCCGAGCACACGCTGGGCAAGTCCTTCGACGACCTGGCCCGCGGCCTGGCCGGGCGCTGGGAGCACCCGCCGGACCTGGTGGCCTTTCCGCGCTCCGAGACCGAGGTGGGCTCCGTCCTGGAGTGGTGCGCGGCCGCCGGCGCCGCGATGGTGCCCTATGGCGGCGGGTCCAGCGTGGCGCGCGGCATCGAGCCGGACGTGGGCGACGGCTATGCGGGCGCGGTCAGCCTCGACCTGCGCCACCTGGACAGAGTGCTGGAGGTCGACCGTGACTCCCGCAGCGCGCGCATCCAGGGCGGCGTCCTCGGTCCCCAGCTGGAGGAGCAGCTGCGGCCGCTGGGTCTGACGCTGCGTCATTTCCCCCAGTCCTTCGAGTTCTCTTCGCTGGGCGGCTGGATCGCCACCCGCTCGGGCGGCCACTACGCGACTCTCTTCACGCACATCGACGAGTTCGTGCAGGGTGTGCGCGCGCTGACGCCGCGTGGCGTTTACGAGACCCGGCGGCTGCCCGGCTCGGGCGCCGGCCCCGACCCGGCCCGCCTGCTGATCGGATCGGAAGGCACGCTGGGCGTGATCACCGAGGCCTGGATGCGTCTCCAGGACCGGCCCGTTCACCGCGCTTCGGCGGCGGTGGCCTTTGCGTCGTTCGAGGGCGCCTGGCAGGCGGCCCGCGGCGTCGCCCAATCCGGGCTTTGGCCCGCCAACTGCCGGCTGCTGGACGCCAACGAGGCGCTGCTCAGCGGCAGCGGCGACGGCACGCACGCGGTTTTGATCGTTACCTTCGAGTCGGCCGACCACCCGGTCGAGGCCTGGATGGCGCGGGCGGCGGAGATCTGCCGGGAGTGCGGCGGCGAGGTTCCCGACGTCTCGGCGACGGCGCGGGCGGGCGCCGCCGGGGCCTGGCGCGACGCCTTCGTGCGCGGCGGCCACACCCATGACGCGCTCGTCCGCCTGGGGATGGTCCAGGAGACCTTCGAGACGGCGATCACCTGGGATCGCTTCCCGGACTTCCATGCCGGCGTCATGGAGGCCACGCAGCGCGCGCTGCGCGAGGTCTGCGGGACGGGTGCGGCGATCAAGGAGGCGGCCTCCTCGGAGCTGATCCGCCTGGGCGGGACCATCACCCACCACCACGCCGTGGGCCGCTACCACCGGCCCTGGTACGACCGCGAGCGGCCTGACCTGTTCGCGGAAGCGCTGCGCGCCGCCAAGCGGGCGCTCGACCCGGCCGCGATCATGAACCCGGGCGTGCTGATCGACCCGTGACCGGCTACCGGGAGCTGCTCGCCCAGCCGGGGGTGACGCGCCTGGTGGCCGCCATGGTCGCCGCCCGCTTCGGCGGCGGCATGATCCAGCTCACGGTGGTGCTCTTCGTGCTCGAGCACTACCACTCGCCAGGCCTCGCCGGTCTCGTGGGGCTCGGCGCCGGCCTGTCCGGCATCATCTCCTCCCCGGTCGCCGGCGCCCTCCTCGACCGCTATGGGCGGGTACGCATGATCCAGCTCGACTACGCCGTAGGCGTGGCCACCACGCTGCTGGTCCCGGGCCTGTTTTGGCTGGGGCTGCTGCCGGCCTGGCTGCTGCTGGTGGTGGTGACGCTTTCGGGCCTCAGCCTGCCGCTCTCGGCCAGCGGCGCCCGCTCGCTGCTGCCGCTGTTGCTTCCACGGTCCATGTGGGATCGCGGAAACGGCCTCGACAGCGCCAGCTGGCGGGCCGCGGCGATCTGCGGCCCCGCATTGGCCGGTGCGCTGGTGGCAGCTTTTGGCAGCTCACCGACCATGGTGGCGGTGGCGGCCACGTGGGTCCTGGCCGGCGCCCTGCTGATCGGCCTGCGGGAACCTCGCACCGGGTTGGAGGGCGCCCGCAGCCTGCTGGGCGACGCCCTCGCCGGGCTGCGCTACCTGCTGGGCAACCGGGTGCTGCGCCGCCTGGGCGTGGTGTTCCCGATCAACACGCTCTCGCCGGGGGCGCTCAGCATCGCGCTGCCCCTGCTGGTCTTCACGCGCTTCCACGGCAATGCCGCCCTGGTGGGCTTGCTGTGGGCGGCCATGGGCGCGGGCGGGTTGGCCGGCAACCTGGTGACCGGCGCGTTCCGGACCGAGGGTCGGGAGTCCCGCATCATGGCACTGGGCTTCGCGGGTACCGGCCTCGGGATGGTGGTGGTGCTGGTCGCGCCCTCGGCGGCGGTGGCCATGCTGGGCATGACGCTGGCCGGGCTGTCCGGAGGTCCGGTCGACGTGGCCATGTTCGGTCTGCGCGTACGCTCGATCGAGCGGGCCTGGTTCGGGCGCGCGATCGCGATCTCGATGATGCTGAACAGCCTCGGCTTCCCGATCGGCGCCGGGTTGGGCGGCCAGCTGGCCGTTCGGTCGCTGCTGGCGGCCCTGGTCTTCGCCTGCCTGACGCCGCTGCTGGCGGCGGGGCTGAGCGCCTGGCTTCTGCGCCCGCCGTCACAGCCGGAGCCCCGGGCGGTGCTGACTCCGACGGGGGCTACCTCCGAACCATGAAACGCGCCCTGCTGTGTTTGCTCCTATTGGTGTCCGCCTGCTCGGGCGGTTCTCCGACACCTGCTGACCCGGCCGCCGAGCTGCGCCAGTCGGCGGCGGCCATGAGCAAGGTGCAGACGGTCAGCGCAGATGTGAAGTTCGGGTCCGGACTCGTCTACCAGGGGTTCACGCTCGATTCGGCTTCGTCGAAGATCCAGCTGCCGTCCTCATCGGACACCGTGATCAAGGTCAAACAGCAGGACTTCCTGGTCGACCTGGAGGTGATTGCGGTCGACGGGCATGTCTACTTCAAAGCGCCCTTCTCCAAATTCGTGGAGATCGAGCCCGATGAGGCGGCGGCGCTGCCCGACCTGGCCGCGCTGCTGGACGCCCAGAAGGGGCTGCCGGCGATGATGGCGGCGGGCCGCTCGCCGCATCTGTCCGGCACCGAAAAAGTCGGCGGTGTCGACTGCGACCGCATCACCACCACCTACTCGAGCGACCAGGTGGCCGCCGTGCTGGGCGGCGGCTTCAAGCCGTCGGGCGACATCGCGGCGACGCTGTGGGTGGCACAGTCGGATCACCTGCTGCGCCGCGTGAAGCTCTCGGGGCCGCTGGTCTCGGCCTCGCAGTCGAGTTCCGCGGACGTGACGCTGCACGACTTCAACGCACCGCTCACCATCGCTGCGCCAACTCCTGCCGCCTAAGTTCGGCCTGTACGTAGCCGCGGCCGGCCTCTTCCTGGCCGCCCTCGACGCCTACGTGGTGGTGACGCTGCTGCCGGGGATGCTGGCGGACATCGACCTGCCGGTGGACCGGCTGGAAGCCGCCAGCCCGATCATCACCGGCTTCCTGGCCGGGTACGTGGTGGCGATGCCGCTGCTGGGCGCGGCGTCCGACGTGCGCGGGCGGCTGCCCGTGTACCTGGGCTCGCTGTTCGTGTTCGGGCTGGGCTCGCTGCTGACGGCGCTGGCTGGATCACTGGGTTGGCTCGTCGCTGGGCGGGTGCTGCAGGGACTGGGCGGGGGCGCGCTGGTGCCCCTGACCCTGGCGCTGGCGGCCGACCTCTATCCGCCGGGGCGGCGGGGCGTGGTGCTGGGGCTGGTGTCGGGGGTGCAGGAGGCGGGCAGCGTGGTGGGGCCGGTGTGGGGAACGGCGGTGGCCCTGCTGGGGGGGTGGCGGGTGGCGTTCTGGCTGAACCTGCCGCTCGTGTTGCTGATCGGGGCGGTGCTCTGGAGAACGACCCCCTCCCCCTCCGCCGCTGGCGGAGGGACCTCCCCGCATCGCGGGGAGGAGTCTTCCCCTGATTTGCCGGCCGCGGCGCTGCTGGGGTTGGGGTTGGGGGCGCTTTCGATCGCGCTCTACCCGGACCAGCCTTCGGTGCGGGCGGTCAACTTCTGGTGGGCGCCGCTCTCGTTGCTGGCGGTGCTGCTGTTGGGCGCCTACCTGTGGCGGCAGGTGCGGCGGTTGGAGCCGCTGATCTCGCGGCCGCTGCTGGCCAGCCCACCCTTTTGGGGCGCGGTGCTGGCCAACCTGCTGGTGGGCGGGGCGCTGATGGTGGCGCTGGTCGACGTGCCGATCTTCGCGCGGGGCGTTTTCAACGTGGACCAGAACGCGGCCGGTCTTCTGCTGACGGCTTTTTTGGTCGGCGTGCCTTTGGGCGCCCTCGCGGGCGGCTGGGCCGCGGGCCGGCTGGGTCCCCGGCTGCCGGCAGTGGCGGGGTTGCTGCTGGCGGGCGCCGTGTTCCTGGTGCTGGCGGGCTGGGGCGTAAGCGAGCCGCGGACCCGCGCCTACCTGGAGCTGGGGGTGATGGGCTTCGGGTTCGGCGTCGTGATCGCGCCCCTGGCCGCCAGCGCCCTGGACGCCACCCAGCGCCGGGAGCACGGGCTGGTGAGCAGCCTGGTGGTGGCGGCGCGCACGCTGGGCATGCTGGGGGCGCTCTCGGCGCTGACTGCGTTCGGGCTGCACCGCTTCTACCAGCTGCTGGTGCCGCCACCGGACACCGGCAGCTTGCACGACCGCCTGCAGGCGCTCGAGGCCAACATCACTACGGCGCTGGTGGCCGAGTACCACGACATCTTCCGGCTGGCGGCGGCGCTGTGCCTGGCCGCGGCCGTGATCGCGGGCTTGACTCTGGGCCCGCGGCGGGCGGTAAAACGTTTGCAGTGAGACGTCTGGCCCTGCTGGTCTTCGTGGTCGCGCTGGCCCCGGTGCACCCGGCGGCCGCGAGCACTGTGCACGCCTGCCCGGCCGACCTGTCGGCCTGGCGCACTGCTTTAGGCGCACAGTGGATCGACTGCCACCAGGTCGCCGACCTGACGACCACCGGCAATCCCTGGACGGATCCCGGCTCGCTCACAGGGATGGGCTTTCCGCCGCCGGGCAGCGGCACGTTGGACTCCCACTACACCAACCCGACGGCGCCGCCGGTGCCGGGACTGCAGATCGACGGCTGGTTCGCCGACGGCTGCAACGCCTTCCAGGCCGAGCCGGTGCTGACCAACAAAAACGGCCAGCCCTGGATGCCCGGATGCACGCCCGCGCCCGGGGCCGGCGACTGCGTCAGCGACTGCCACCATGACGCGGCCTTCGTGCTGCGCATCCCGGACACCTGGAACGCGCACCTGATGACTGCCGGCACACCCGGAATCCGCGACCAGTACGCCTCCGACTTCGTGCTCTCCGACTACGCGTTGGAGAAAGGCTGGGCCTACGTGTCGCAGGACAAGGGCAACATGGGCGCCAACTTCTACCGCGACGGCGCCGACGAGGTCGGCTCCTGCGGCACGCCCTGGTGCCCGGGGGCGGCCATCAAGGAGTGGAACACGCGCATGCGCCAGGCCACCAGCGCCGCTCGTTCGCTGCTGGGCTCGGTGGCCTCGGCTTATGGCCTGAAGGGCGTCACCCGCTCCTACGCGGCGGGGGTCTCCAACGGCGGCTACCAGGTGCGGCGGGCGCTGGAGACGGACACCGCACCCCACCGCCTTTACGACGGCGGCGTCGATTGGGAGGGGACGCTGTTCACCCGCTCCGAGAACCTTTTCTCCTACCTGCCGACCTCGCTGGCGCAGTGGCCGGGGAACGTCAACGGCGATCCGGCGGCGGTGGCGGCCATGGCGGCCGTGGGGTTCAACCCGCAGTCGCAGCCGCTCTGGAACTACCACTGGACGGTCTACTGGGGACTGACCCAGAAGGTCTACCGGCTGGAGATGGACCCCGAGTACACCGCCTACACCTGCTCGGGGACGGGCGCGCCCTGCGTCTCGCCGGCCGCCGAGACGGTGCCGCCGACCGACCCCGACGCAGCCTATAACGTGGGGTCGCGGATGGCCGTGGTCGGGCCGCGGATCGACGCGGTCGCCAACACCGGCAAGATCCTGCACCCGCTGATCACGCTGCACGGCGACCAGGACTCGCTGCTGCCGATCAAGACCGACTCAGACCTGTACGCGCAGATGGTGGCGGCGGCGGGGCGCTCGGGCAGCTTCCGGTACTACACCGTGAGCGGCGGCAACCACGTGGATCCTCAGTTCGACGATCACTACGGCGTCGACAGCTATGGCGACACCGTGCTGCGGCCGATGCTGCCGTGCGTGCGTTCGGCGCTGGACGCGCTTTCGGCCTGGGTGGAAGCGGGCACCGCGCCGCCGGCGACCCACACCCTCCCGCGGCCGGCCGGCGCCTCGGCGCCCGACCTGGCCAACCTCTGCTCCTTGAGCTAGGTCGAGAAGAGCTCGCCCAGCTGGGCTGGGCTGATGTTGCCGCCGCTGCAGATCAGCGCTATCCGTCGGCCCTCGAGCTGCAGGCGGCGGGCGCCCGCCAGGGCGGCGGCGCCGGCCAGCTCGACCAGGGTGCGCGTGCACTCGATCATCTGGCGGGCGGCGTCCTTGAGCTCGTCGTCCTCGACCAGCAGGAAGTCGTCCAGCAGCTGCCAGAGGATGCTCTGGGGCAGGTCGAAAGTGGTCCGGGTGGCCAGGCCCTCGGCGATGGTGCGGTTCTCGCGCTCGACCAGCTTCCTGGCTTGCCAGGCATCGTGGGCGGCGGGGGCCTGGGCGCTCTGGACCCCGATGACTCTGATCTTCGGGTTGACCGTCTTGGCGACCAGGCAGGCGCCGGCGGCCCCGCTGCCGCCGCCGATGGGCACGATCACCGTGTCGACCTGGGGCTGCTCCTCGAGCAGCTCCAGCGTGTGGGTGCCGACACCGGCGATCAGGTCGGGCTCGTTGCCGGAGTGCACGTAGCGGTAGCCGTGCTCCCGGGCCAGCCGCTCGCAGTGCTCGCGGGCGTCGTCGAAGTCGTTTCCGACCAGCACCACTTCGGCGCCCAGGTCCTGCATGGCCGCGACCTTGACGGGATTGGCCTGTTGGGGCGCGCAGACGATGGCGCTGACGCCGAAGAGGCGAGCGGCGTAGGCGATGGACTGGCCGTGGTTGCCGGTAGAGGCCGTGACCAGACCGCGGTCCCGGGTGGCTCCGTCGAGCTGGGAGACGAGGTTGATGCCGCCGCGCACCTTGAAGGCGCCGGTGGGCAGGTGGTTCTCGTGCTTGACCCAGGTTTCGGCGCCCGTGAGCCGCTCCAGGCCGGGGTAGCGGCGGATCGGCGTGGGCGCCAGGTGCGGCCTGATCCGGCTGCGGGCGGCCAGGACGTCGGTGAACGCGGGGGCCTGCACCCGTTTCAGGCTAGTGGTTTTCGGCGTGCTCCACCGCGGGGATCAAGACCTGGTTGACATAGGCGCGGAGCCAGTCGGTGACGGCGGCCGTGAGGCGCCACTGCAGCTGCTCGAGAAGGTGCTGGTCCTGGTTGATGCGGTCCAGCTGGCCGGACCAGAAGGCTGGGTCGAAGTTGAGGCCGGGCGGCGGGCCCAGGAGATGCGGTGTAGGCACGGCCGCCGGCATCGTTGGTGGTGCGGCCGGCGTGAGCTTGGGTTTTGTGGGCGCTCCGCTGTCGGCTATGGCCGCGCCGGGGGTGCCGGTGCGGGTGGTGAGCAGGTGGTAGGTGGTGGCGGCCAGGGCCGCGACGACCACGACTTCGAGGAGGATCAGCCAGGCGAGGGGGCGTCGCATGCCCCGATCGTGGGGGACCGGGGCCGCTCCAGGGAACGCAGGTTGTTAAGACCGCGGGCGATGGTCTCCATGCGCTTGGGGAAGCTGAAGCGCAGGTGGTGGCGGCCCAACGCAGGGTCGTGGAAGAAGCTGGAGCCGGGCACGGTGGCGACGGCCACCTGCTCGATCAGGTGCTTCGCCAGCGCGACGTCGTCGTCCCAACCCAGGCTCTCGAACCCGGCCATCACGTAGTAGGCGCCCTTGGGTTCGACCGGGTCGAAGCCGGCCGCCCGCAGGCCCGCGACCATGGCGTCGCGCCGCTCGCGGTACTCCTCGAGAAGCGCGTCGTAGAAGCTGGGCGGGAACTCCAGGGCCTGGGCGACCGCCACCTGGAGCGGGTGGGCGGCGCCGACCGTGAGGAAGTCGTGGACCTTGCGGATGCCGGCGGTGAGGCCGGCCGGTGCGATCAGCCAGCCGATGCGCCAGCCGGTGACCGAGTAGGTCTTGCTGGCGCCGCTGATGGTGATGGTGCGTTCGGCCATGCCGGGCAGCGTGGCCAGACTCAAGTGCCGGCCCTCGTAGACGAGGTGCTCGTAGATCTCGTCGGTGATCGCGATCGCCCCGTGCTCGCGGCAGAGGTCGGAGATCAGCAGCAGCTCGTCCTCGCTGAAGACCTTGCCGGTGGGGTTGTGCGGCGTGTTGACGACGATCGCGCGGGTCTTCTTGGTGAAGGCCCGGCGCAGCTCCTGGGGGTCGATTCGCCAGTCGGGGGCGTGCAGGGTGACGTAGCGGGGGGTGGCGCCGCTGAGGATGCAGTCGGGGCCGTAGTTCTCGTAGAACGGCTCGAAGATGACGACCTCGTCGCGGGGGTCGACCGCGGCCAGCATGGCGGCCATCATCGATTCGGTCGCGCCGCAGGTGACGGTGACCTGGCGGTCGGGGTCGATCTCGGTGTCCCAGGCCTGCGATTGCTTCCTGGCGATGGCCTGTCGCAGCTGCGGGGCTCCCCAAGTGGTGGCGTACTGGTGGTAGCCGGCGTCGAGAGCCTGGTGGGCGGCTTCGACGATCTCGGGGCTCGGCGGGAAGTCGGGGAAGCCCTGGGCGAAGTTGACGGCCTTCTCGGGTCCGTGCAGCGCGAGGTTGAGCCGCGTCATCTCGCGGATCACCGACTCGGTGAAGGAGCCGGCCTTGAGGCTCAGCTCGGGCTCATGTTCCACGTTTTACTTTCACGTCCCCGGTTGCGTGCGCTCGAGGACGAAGTCGGTGCCGCTGCAGTGCCGGCACTGTTCGGGGGCCTGCAGGCCGCGCGCGCCATGGCCGCAGCGGCGGCAGGTCCAGTGGCTGTGCGTGAAGAACTCGAGCACGTCGGAGCGGGAGAGGAGGCCGACCATCTTGCCCTTGCTGAGGACCGGCAGGCGGCGGATGCGCTCGCCCGCCAGGAGGGCGGCGGCCTCGACGATGGTGGTGTCCTCGGTGATGGAGATCACGTTGGGCGACATGATGTCCTTGGCTGTTTCGCCCTTGCGGCTGAAGACGTCGAGCTCGCTGACGATGCCGACCACCTCGCCCTGGGCGCCCAGGACGGGTGCGCCGGTGATCTTCTTGGCGGTCAGCGTCTGGGCGATCTCGGCGACGCTGGTGTCCTCCTGGAAGGAGATCACCTGCCGGTTCATGACCTCTTTGACCGAGATCACTGCTGGAGCAGGTCGGCGATCACCGCCAGGTTGGCGTTGCCGCCGCTGAGGATGAGAGCGGTGGGCTCGTCGGGGTCGCCCGCTGGGATCTTGCCGGCCAGGTAGGCGGCCAGGGGCAGGGCGCCGGTGGGTTCCAGGGCGAGCTTGAGCCTCGTCCAGGCTGTTTTGGTGGCCTGCCGGATCTCCTCTTCGCTGACCGTGACGATGCCGTCGACCAGGCGCCGCTCGACGATGACCTCGAAGTTCTTCTCGCCGATGTGAGTGGTGCGCACGCCGTCGGCGAGCGTCTCCGGGCTGGTCGGAAGGGTTTGGAGAGAACCGCTGGCGTAAGTGCGGGCGGCGTCGTCGGCGACCTCGGGTTCGACGCCGTAGACCCGGATCCGGGCGTTGGTCGACTTGGCGGCCAGCGCGGTGCCGGTGAGCAGGCCGCCGCCCCCGCAGGGGGTGACGATCGTTTTGGGCCTCAGACCGTTGTCGGTGAGCAGCTCCAGGGCGGCGGTTCCGGCGCCATGGATGATGTCCCAGTTGTCGAAGGGGTGGACCAGCATGTAGCCGGTCTCTTCGATGGCCTCGGCGAGGCGCTCCTCGCGGTTGGCGAAGGTGATGCCCGCCTGCCGCACCTCGGCGCCGTAGGCCTTCGTGGCGGCCACCTTCTGGGGGTTGGCGTCCTCGGGGATCAGGACCAGTGCGGGGATGCCGGCGGTCTTGGCGGCCAGGGCGAGCGCCTGGGCGTGGTTGCCGGAGCTGACCGCGATCACGCCCTTGGGGTTGGTCTGCTGGTTTTTGAGGGTGAGGATGGCGTTGAAGGCGCCCCGGGTCTTGAAGGAGCCGGTGACCTGGAAGCACTCGGGCTTGAGGAGCAGGTCGGGGTCGAGGTCGGTGGTGAGGGTGGGGGTGCGGCGCGTGTAGGGCGCGATGGTTTGGGCCGCGCGCTCGATTTCCTGGCGGTGGTGCTGGAGGAAGGTCTGGGTGTCGGCTTTGGTGGTCGGAGTTGCCATTGGCTGGCTCTTCAGTATCGGGGTTAGACGCGGGTGGGCCAGTCGTCGGTGGAGAGGACGATCGTCACCGGGCCGTCGTTTTCGATCTCGACCAGCATGTGGGCGCCGAAGCTGCCGGCCTGGGTGCGGACGCCTTGGGCGGTCAGGGTCTTCACGAAGTGGTCGACCAGGGGCTGGGCGTCGGCCGGGTCGGCGGCGGTGGTGAAGCCGGGCCGGCGGCCCCGGGAGGTGTCGGCGTATAGCGTGAATTGGCTGACGACCAGGGCCTCGCCGCCGACGTCGGTGAGGCTGAGGTTGAAGCTGCCGGGGCGCGCGGGGTCGGGGAAGATGCGGAGGGCGGCCAGCTTGGTGGCCAGATGGGCCGCCTGGGCGTGGTCGCTGGTGGGGCCGGCCCCCAGCAGGATCGCCAGGCCTCGCCCGATCCGGCGCTGCTGCGCCCCCGCCCCTTCTCCCCACGTCACCGACGCCGCCCGCGCCCGCTGGGCCACCAACCTCACGTCAGTACTCCCACCCCCGAACCCCCCGCCCTTGGGGGTGCCGCGCAGCGTATTCGGGGCCCGGAAGGTTTGGGAACGCTGGTTGTTAAGACCCGGGCGGCGCCGGCCGGGCGGCCGCCCACTCGGCCAGGTCGTCGAAGACCTGGCCGGCGTCGAGATCGTTGAAGGGCTCGTGGTACCGCTCCGGGTACTGCTTGACGGTCACCTGTGCCGCCGACCCCACCAGGTCAGCCAGGCGGTGGCCGCCGGCGGGATCGACCAGCCGATCCGCCTCGCCCAGGATGAGAAGGAAGGGCGTGCGGATCTCGTTCGCGCGGCGGTAGGCCTCGTCACAGGCGGCGGTCCACTCCGTGAAGAGGCGGCTGCTGATCTTGTCATGTACGAGGCGGTCGGTCTGATAAGCCCGGACGACGGCCGGATCCCGGGAGACGGTGGACGGGTCGACCTCATTGCTCATGGTCAGCCTGGGCAGGAGACTGGAGGTCAGGCGGCCCAGCTTCAGCTTCCAGGTCGGGATCCTGACCTTCGGCTGCAAGGCTGGGCTGGACAGCACGAAACGGCGTACCAGAATGGCCTCCCGGATCACGGCGCTGAGCAGGACCACGCCGCCGAAGGAGTGCCCGACCGGGATCACCTCGCCGGCGCTGGGGTGGTCCTGGATCATCGCCACCAGCGCGGCGGCATCCTGCACCCACTCCGACCAGCTCTCGACATGACCGCGCGTCCCCTCGCTCTTGCCCATCCCGCGGAGGTCCACCGCGAAGGTCGAGAACTGCCGTTTGGCCATGGCGCTCGCGAAGCTCTCGTAGCGGCCTGAGTGCTCGCCCAGGCCGTGGATCACGGCGAAGGTGGCCCGCGGCGACGTCACCTCCCAGGCCCGCCAAAAAAGGTGGGTGCCGTCCAGCGACCGCAGCCGGCCGACGCGAGGACCGGCCCTAGCGGTGGCCAAGCCTTCGCCAGCCGCGCAGGATCTTCAGCGCCTCCTGCTCGGCCTCCAGCAGCGTGGGCGCGAAGGCGCGCAGTCCGTGCAGCCCGTAACCCCACTCCGCCGGCCCGGCGGGCGTCGTGGTGTTCAGGCGGTGAGAGGGCGGATAGAACATGATCGCCTGCCCCATCACCTTCTTGATGACCGGGCGGCGCGCGAACATCTCCTCCAGCGAGTTTCCCGACGGCAGCCGGCCGTGCCGGAACTCCAGATAGCGGAGCTTGGCGATCGGATTGTCCTCGTCGCGCAGCACCGTGCGCACTCCGTACTCCGCGCTGAGGTCGCGCACGAACAAGGTGAGGATGAGCGCATCCAGCTCGTCACCGGCCAGCTTGATGAAGCCGGCCGCCGACAAACCCTCGCCGTCGGCCGCACGCTGGTGGCGCAGGAACTCCATCTCGAAAAGACCGGTGGAGCGGTCGCTGGCCAGCCAGGGCGAATCCCCCCGCCACTCCCGCGCGGCGGCCAGCGCTGCGACCTGCTCGTGCACCCTCTCCAGCCGCTCCGCAGGCAGTCCGTGGACGCGGAAATGAACGACCCGCGGCACGGCTACAGCCTACGCCTAGTCCAGCGCCACCAATCTCGCGCCGGCGGCCGGCACCTGCAGGCGCAGCTCGCCGTCGAGGGGGCCCAGGTCGCGACCCGTCCAGAGGTCGCGCGCCTGCCTCGGACCTTGCACCGGCACCGTCACCTCCTGCTCCTGCCAGCTCCAGTTGAAGACCGCCAGCACACCGTCCCGGCGCCAGACGCTGCTGGGCCGATCCCGCTCATCCGGCTGCCAGTCGGGCACCGCGGGCCGCCCGCCCACCAGGTCGAGCACCCGGGGATTCACGAGCATCGCAAGGCGGTCCGGGTCGAGCGCCGCCAAGTGGTCGCTGGCGAAGAACGGGCCACCGCTGAGGGCGGCCACGGTCACGACCGTCCGACCCTGCTCGGGCGTGAGGTTGCCGCCGACCAGGGCCACGTCGGGGTCGAGCTGGAACCAGCTGTCCAAGAAGTGGCGCGCAGCCTGGTTGCGGCCGACCTCGAGCACCTCGTCTCCGATCAACGTCGGCTTGGGTGAGCCCAGCTCGAAGTCGAAGATCGGGCTGGCTGTGTCCCGCCCGATCCGGCAGGCCTCGCAGAGCCCGACCATTGGCAGCAGCGGCGCCCCGCTGGCCAGCAGGTAGGCATCCCCGATGCCGCGCCGGATGGCCTGGAGGCCGGCTCTCAAGGCCGCCGTGCCGGCGTAGGCGCCCGCATAGAGGAAGTCGATCTTGAAAAACTGCACGCCGTCGGCGTGCAGACGGGCGAAGGTCTCCGTGAGATGCCGGCGCACCGCCGGCCGCCGCAGGTCGAGGATGTACATGGGTCCGAACACCACGTGGATGGGGTCGACCGCGCGCTCGCCGCTGATTGGGTCCTTGAGAAACCAGTCGGCGGGCGCTTGATGGGCGAGATCGGCGCTGGCGCTGACCAGGAAGGGCGCCGTCCAGAGTCCCAGGAGCTGGCCGCGCGCCGACAACTCCTGGTTCAGCCCGGACAGGCCGCCCGGAAACTTGCTGTTGGCGACCCAATCCCCGATCGCCTGCTGCCAGCCGTCGTCGACCAGAACCACCTCATAGCCGAGACTGCGCAGGTCGCCGTGGCTGAGCTGGGCCGAGTTCTCGAGCACTTCGGCGGCGGAGATCCAGGGGCCGTAGTGGTACCAGCTGAGCCAGCCCCGCGGCACTCCTGAGTTGCGCCGGCCCGCGACCCGGCCGGCGGCGTGCCTGAGGGCGGCGCGGACGTCGGACTCGGCGGTCAGCACGAATTCATCGGCCTGCCAGGCCTCGCCCCTGTGTGCGTTCCACATGGGCGGGTTCTGCTGAAGCCCCGGGAACTCGCAGGCCGTGACCACAAGCCGGCCCGCCTCCACGTCGAAGCGCACGGTGTGGCGGCGCGCCGTGAGCGCTGAAGCCGCCAGGCCCGCGCCGGCCTGATCGGCCAGGCCCACGGTCCACCAGGATTGCCGCTTGCTGCTCGCCGGTGCGATGCCGGAGGCGTCCCAGGATTGGTAGCCGTTGTAAACGACCCAGCTCGGCGCTGACCCCCTGATCTGCGGCATCAGTTCGACACCCACTTCGGTGACCAGGGCATCGGTGCGGGCGCGCGCACTCAGCGCCATCCGCACCGTGGCTTCGCGATTCCTGACCGCCAAATGGACGTCGAGGGGCCCGCACCGGGCGCTGAACATCTCGCCCCGGTGCCGCCAAGCATCGGCGTAATGCACGGTGCCGTCGGCGACTTTGACGCGGGCACGCAGCGTGTCCGCTGTGGCGGTCTCGTGCCAGGTCAGACCGAGGCGGCCAGCGCTGAGCGCGACCTGCGCCGCGGCCGCTTTCACGGGGTCCGATTCTACGAATTGGGCGGATCGCGGCCCTGCGTCATCACCTCGGTCTGCCAGGGCGAGCTGCGCACGCTCACTGCCACGCGCTCGGGCCCGGCCGCGAGCAGGAACTGGCCGCGTCGGGCAGCCTCGATGCCGGCCCGCTGGGTCGCGCTGAGATGAAACGCCTCCTGCAGGCGGGCCGCTTCGCCGGGCCGGGTAGCGCCGAAGAAATGGATGGCAGGGTTGGTCGCGACCACGGCACCGGCGTCGCTGGAGAGCAGGTCGCCCGGGTTTTGAGTCGCAAAGACCAGGGCGCCCTCGTACTTGCGAATGCGGCGGGCGAGGCTGACCACGAAGCGGCGGATCGTGAGGTCTTCGAACAGCAGGCCAAGCTCGTCGACGACCAGCAGCCGGCGGCGGCCGCGGCTCTTGATCCGGTTCCAGAGCGCGCGGGCAAGTAGAAAGTGGACCGGCGCCACCAGCTCCTCGCGCAGCTCGCGCATGCCGAAAACCACCATCGGCGCATCGAGGTCGACGTTGGTGGGCGCGCTGAACATGGCGCCCAGGCTGCCGCCCACCCAGCGCCGGAGGATGAGTGCCGGCCGGGGTGATTTGAGGCGCGCGGCCACGTCTCGCAGCAGCGGCGCTTCCTCATCTGTGTAGGCGGCGCGGGCCGCTTCCTCAACGTCGACACGGTCGGCCTCGTCGAGGCCGCCGCAGATCACCGATACCAGGTCAACGGTGTCGGCTACCGCGGGGCCGATCTGGGACTCGCTCCTGAGTCCGTCTGGCAGCTCCAAGACGTTGAGAGCGTGGCCGGACCCCAGCGCCAGCCGGACGCTGACACCGTCCAGCGCCGGCGCCAGGCCGCCGTACTCGTGCTCGGGATCCAGCACGAAGATTTGGGCGCCGGTGGCGTGGGCGCCCAGCGCCAGGGTCGACATCAGGAAGGTCTTGCCGGCCCCCGAGTGGCCGAAGACGCCGATGTTGGCGTTGGCGTAGCGGGTCTGGTCGAAGGGATCGAGCAGGACCGGGCAGCCGGTGGCGCGGCTGGTGCCGATCAGGAGCCCACCCGGCTGCTGCAGGTCGGGATCGAGCCAGGGG
>VBEO01000001.1 GCA_005881825.1 Chloroflexota bacterium
TCGTCAGCAGGATCAGGTTCGGAACCAGGACCTGCAGCCAGTACAAAGCGCCACGTCGCTCTCTGACGGTCACATTCACACCGTCGGCAGTCATCTCCTTGGCCACCGCGTTGGTGTCAGCCGGGAGAGCGACGAAGTACCTGGTGCCGGTGCGGTCGGTGGCCATGCCGGTCTGGCGGTCGATCAGCAGCGTCACCACGTGTCCCGCTTGCGCCTCGGTGAGGAGCTGCGAGTAGGTCCAGGTCTTGATGCTCCGTCCTTCGTCGATCGAGCGCCAGGTGAAGTAGACGATTACGCCTAGAACCACGACGATCACCGACGCCCCGATCAGCAGCGCCGCGGAACGGGGCATGCAATCAGGTTTACCGCGGAGGCGGCCAACTGCAACCTCCGGCAGGCATTTATTAACCGGAACTTAACAACGGGCGGCTCGTGCCAGGCGTATGAATCGTCCTCCGCTGCCGACCGTGGCAGCGGGATTTTCGGGGAGGGGAGAACGATGGCACATCACCGTCGTCTGCGTACCGTCTTGGCTTTTTCGTGTCGCAAGCTGTTGCCGGCCGGGGTCGCCGCGGCGGCTGCGGCGATCATTCCGGTCTCCAGCTTCGCCTATGACTTCTGCTATGACGACCCGGCCATATCCGTCACCAGCAACAACGGCCACCAGACGACGGTCTACGTCACCAGTTACGCCAGCGGCAGCGAGCACGCTCCGCAGCTGGCGGCACAGACCATCGACTACGTCGTCGCCACCAAGGGCAACACGGTCACAGTCCACGTCTTCATCCCCAACGGAGACGACGCGGCGCCCTTCACCACCGCAGCCACTGTGAGCACCGGGCCTCAGTCGTCCGGCAAGCTGCTGGCGGGCAGTTGGGGTCAAAGCGGCAAGACCATCAGCCTTTCATTCAAGGTCCCGGGCAACTAGCCGGCGGCTACCAGGCGACCAGCCGAGGGAACCATGGCACCTGTCCGAGTCCGGGCGTTCGCATGGGCAATTGGATTGCTCGCGGCGTTGACCATCGGCGTCTCGAGCCGGCTCTGGCCCGCGCATCCAGGCGACTGGAACATCACGTGGGTCGTGCTGCTCGTGGAAGCCGCCGTAGCGCTGCACTTCCCGCTGAACGTCTCCCCAAAGCTCAAGATCAACCTGGCGCCGGCGGCGTACTTTGCGGCGCTCCTCCTGTTCGGTCCGACCGACGCGATCTTGCTGGTCGTGCTGAGCCGGTTCTTGGGCGAGGCGACGCTGGCCCTGCGCCGAGACCCGCTGACGGCGCGGCGCCGTCGGGAGATGCTCTCGCTCCTCTTCAACACGGGCCAGCATGTGCTTGCCGTCAGCGCTGCCGCACTGGTTCTCTTCATCACTCTGCCGCGAACAGCCCCCGTGGATCTCGGGCGACCGGTCGACTTCATCGCGCTGCCTGCGAGCGCCGCTGTGCTCTTCATCTTCGACAGCGCCGTCGTCGGACTGATGGTTGCCGTCGCGCAGGGCAGGAACCCGATACACATCTGGCGGCGCATGGGCTCGCTCGACGTGGTCCAGTCCTCCGCCCTGTATCTGCTCGGCATAATCGCGGCCGCAAGCTCGCGGCACACGGCCTGGGCGCCGGCGTTCATAGCGCTGCCGGCGGTGCTGCTCTACCTCTCCATGAGGCGAACGTTGAACGTCAGCGTCAGCACCCAGGTGGTCGACGCCGTCGAGGCGATGGCCGACACCGTCGATGGACGCGATGCGCGAACTGCCGGGCATTCAAAGCGCGTCGAGCGCCTGGCCATCCGACTGGGCAGCCGTGTCGGAATGCTGCCGCCGGACCTGGAGTCGATACGCCGCGCCGCGCGCGTGCACGACATCGGGAAGATGGGCATCCCCGACAACGTGCTCCTCAAATCGGGCGCGCTCGATCCGGACGAGGCCCGTCAGCTGGCGCGCTATCCGGAGATCGGATACGACGTCCTGGGTCGCTTCAGTGAATACGAGCGCGCCCGGAATCTGGTGCTCCGGCACCGGGAGCGCGTTGACGGACTCGGATATCCAGACCGGCTTGAAGGCGTGGCGATTCCACTCGCCGCTCAGGTGGTCGGACTGGCCGACGCCATCGACTCCCTGCTGAGCGATCGCCCATACCGTCTGGCACTACCCATCGATGATGTGATCGCACAGCTCCTCGATGAGCGCGACCGGTGCTGGTCTCGCTCTCTGGTCGACGCGGCGGTCGCAGAGCTCCAGGAGTTCGGTGCCGAGCTCGCGGCGGCGACACCCTCAGCCCAGACGGCGGTGACCAAGCTCGGGGGTCCGCCGGGATCTCCAGGCTGGACGGTTCAATCAACGAGGCGCGCCGCGAGCAGCGGCCTCTCAGCCTGGTCTTCGTGGACGTCGACGGCCTGAAGGGCACGAACGACACTGCGGGCCACGCGGTCGGAGACGCCGTGCTGTTGAGGGTGGCGTCCACCCTCACCGACGCGGTCGCCCCGGACGGTTTCGTCTTTCGCTACGGAGGCGATGAGTTCGTGTGCGTGCTGCCAGGTCGGACCGAAACCGAGACCGCGGCCATGTTCGATTCGCTCCAGGCGAACTACAGCGAACAGTTCGGCGGGTCGTTCTCCGCAGGGTTCGCCGGCCTCAAGGGAGAGGATTCCGGCAGCGAAGTGATCGGCCGCGCCGATCTGGACCTTTACAACCGGCGGCGCTTTGCGGCGCCGTACGTGATGCGTCCCAAGGATGCGGCGAGCGACCCGGATTCGGCAAAACGAGCGATCTGAAAGGAGGACACGTATGCGACGAATCGTGGATTACTACTCGTGGTGCTCTGAGGACCCGCTGCTTTCGCTGACCGCCCCCAGCGGTTCTCCCGAGGGGTCTTCGTGACCGACTACGCGTCATGGCGTTCCAGACCACCTGACCTGGCGACTAAGGCCGAAAGATGAAAAGCGGTACGCGGCTGATCGCGCTCTTGCTGTGCGCGTGCGCAGCACTGGCCGTGGTGGCTTTGGACCGGACCTGGCCACATCCGATGGTGTTCGATCCCATCGCGTTTGTGCTGCTGGTGATCGTGTCGGTCGCAACGCACGCGTTGAGGGTGAAGACCGGTCCGCGGACCAACCTCGACCTGGCGAATGCGGCCGCCTTCGCGGCGGTTCTTCTGCTGCCACCCGCGGCTGCGGTGGTCGTCAGCGGCTTGGGCGCTCTGCTCTTCGACGCCGTCCCACGTCGAGTTGTGTCCGGGGGTCCGCGCTGGCTGCGGCCCTGGGAAACCGCCTTCAACGTGTCGCAGACGATGCTGGCGACGGCAGCCACCGCGTGGGTGTACTACCGATTCGTCCCGGCGGTGAGCCCAGCTCCGCTCGCCATGCCACAGGACCTCGTGGCCCTCCCTCTGGCAGCCGCGGCCGGACTGCTTTGCAACATTCTGCTGGTCACCGCGATGGTGAGCATCCAGCTGCATGTCAATCCGGCCCGCATCGCACCACTCATGATCAAGCTGGATCTGGTCCAAATCATCGCCACCTACGTCGCAGCGCTGGTGACTGCGATCTGCGCGGCGAGCTGGCCCTGGGCGGTGCTGCTGCTGGTGTTTCTTGCCGTGCTCATCCACGTCAGCATGCGGCGGGTGCTGCTGCGTTTCGAGGACACCGTCCGTGCTGTCGAAGCCATGGCCGATGTGGTCGACACGCGCGATCCGTTCACGTTCGCACATTCGCGTCGTGTCGCCGACTACGCGGCGGCTCTGTGCCGGCACCTGCAGATCAAGGACGAGGAGGCCGCCGCCATCCGGCTCGCGGCCCGAGTGCACGACCTGGGCAAGATCGGCATCCCCGACCATGTGCTCTTCAAGCCCGGCAAGCTGACCGACAAAGAGCGTCGAATCATGCAGGAGCACGTGATGATCGGCTACCGGATTCTGAGCAGGTTCCCCGAATATAGGCGCGGCAAAGAGCTGGTGGTCGCCCACCACGAGTGGTACGCCGGGGGCGGATATCCCACCGGCGGGCCGACCCGCGACCGGCAGGTCAGCGACCACGTCCTGCCGGTAGCCGACGCGCTGGACGCGATGACCTCGCAGCGTCAGTATCGGGAGGCGCTCACCTTCGAGCGCGCGCTTGCGGAGCTGCACGCCGGCGCCGGGCGGCAGTGGCATCCAGCCGTCGTCGCGGCAGCCGACAAGCTGTACGAGGAGTCGGCCGAAGCTGCCACGCGCGTGCGTCCTCTCCGCCCCAACGCGCCCGTCGTGCCCGCATAGAGCGGCGGGCAAAGGCCAGGAGCGGTCCCGAACGACTAGATTGGAGGGGAATCCGTCCATGGTTATCAGGGGGACTCCGATGTTTGGAACCATCGCCAGGATGCAGCTGAAGCCGGGGTCGTTCGAGAAGATGCAGGCGCTCGTCAAAGCTCAGGAGGGCCGGCAGGCCAAGGGCTTTGTTTTCAACAACGTCCTGCGCAGCCAGTCCAATCCGGACGAGATCTGGCTGATGGTCGGCTTCGAGGACGAGGCCAGCTACCGAAGCAACGCCGACGACCCGGAGACGGACAAGATGGCGCAGGAGTACCAGCAGCTGATGGCCGCCCCTCCGGAGTGGCACGACGGCGAGATCGTCGCCATGACCCAGGCGGAGAACGCGGCCGGGGTCTAGGTCAAGTTTCGCCGGCCTTGCGGTAGCGGGCCAGCGCCAGCCGGAGCGAGTCAAGATCGGCATGCTCGGGGTCGGCCAGCAGGCCGTCGACGGCTTGTGCCAGCTCGTCGGCCACGGCAGCGACGCGGGCATCGCGCTCGATCTTCCGGCGCACGTCGTTCATCACCCCGCGCCGCTGCTGCCGCCGGGCGTCGCGTTCCACGGTCCTAGCCTATGAGCAGAGCTCAGCCGGGTCCGGGCTGCCTCCAGGGCGGGACCAGGTCGATCGCGCCGCCCGGTCTCTCGACCACTTTCCACCTGCCCTCGTGGACCAGCGGGTGATGCTTGACCGTGCAAAGCGGCACCATGCGGTCGACCCTGGTGCCGCCCCCATTTGCCCACTGGTCCAGGTGATGTGGTTCGCAGAACCGCACCTCCCAGTTGCAGCCTGGCGCGGCACATTTCGTGTAGCGAGCGCCTAAGGCACGTCTTTGCGGCTCGCTGGCCAGGCGCTGCGATCGCCCGAGATCCAGCGCAGCGCCCTTGCGGTCGATGCTCAGCACGCTGACTGAGCCGTCGCATAGCAGGCGCTCTGCGGTTTCAGAGCTGATCGGACCGGCACCCTCAAGGCGGGCGGCGCCGGTCTCGGCCTGCATGACGACAGTCAGGTGGGGCTTGCGCCCGGCCCGGCTGGGAAGGCTGCCCGAGTCCAGCTGGCGCCGGCAGAGCTGCATCAGCGCGTCGGCCTGGCGCTGCTGCTGCGTGCGGTCGTCGCCCTTGGGCGGCACGCCGATCAGCGAGTCCAGCGTGATCCGCAGCGCGGCCCCGCCTTCGGGCGGCAGCGCGCCATCGATGCCGATCATCCCGTCGGGCAGGTCGTGGAGGTGAAGCCGCCGCTTGCGCTGCTCCTCCATGGCCAGCCTGGCCATGCCGTCGGCGTCGATCCGGTGCCGAATCGCGCGGGCCGTCTGGCGCAGCTCGGCCGGATCCTTGTTCTGCGCTGCCTTCAGCAGTTCGCCCTCCGCGCCCAGGCCCAGGTCATCGGTGGCACGGGCGATCTCGAGCGCATGCTCGATGCCGATCTGACCCGCCTCCAGAGCCTTTTGGGTTTCTCCGAGATCAGGCAGTTGGCGCGCCAGCCTGACGTGCTTGTCGGCGGTGGCGCCGGAAAGATTGCAGTTGTTGCGCAGCCAGTTCACGGTCGAGGTATCGGGAGTCGCGGCATAACCGCTCTCGCGGTCGAACGCCTCAACACGGCATGCGCACTGCGCCTCCGCGCGATCGATGCCGGCGCGCAAGCGCTTGATGTCCGCGCCCAACTGGACTGGCGGGATCGCGTCCAAATCCTGCTGCGCGAGCACCGCCAGTCCCTGCTCAATGAGGGCCATTCCCGCCTCAAACATTTGTTCGATTTTATCAGAACAGTGAATTCGATCGGAACGCTTGAAACCGATCTTTATTCAGGCTCGCCCGGGATTGTTGGGCGTCGCTGTCACCGTCTCCGCCCCGGGCGTGGCGCCGGCAGCAGTGATCGTGCACTGAACGGTGGTCGTGGCATTGAAACCAACATCCGGAACCACCGGCACCTGACAGCTGCCGACCGTCTTGCCGGACGCGTTGTCCTTCATCACAAAGGTGATGGTCGAGGGTGCGCGCGCGGGCTGCGTGGAACCCAGGTTCTTGATCGCGGCCGATACCACGCACGCCGAAGTAGTGCACCGGGATACATCGACTGAAACGACCGTGTAAAGAGGCGGGAGCGACGACAGATTGGAGAAGTCGATCACGTTGGCCGGCATCGCGATGTTGAAGTCGTGATCGAAATTCAGATAGCGCACATCGGCCTCGGCGAGTCCGTCCACGACGGCACCCTTGCGCAGGCGCACGCGCAGCGGCTGATACGGCGGGCCTGACATCACCCAAACCTCGGCACGAGGACCCGCCAGATCGACAGCGTCAAATCCTTCCAGAGAACGGTGGTCGGTGCGCTGCGTCACCGCCGAACCCAAGAACGTGGAACGGAAGGCTGTGCCGTGTGTCAGATCCGGCAGCTGCGGCGCATTGGCCGCCGGCCCCTTCCACCAGGCATCACCGGCCACTGCCAGCAAGTCCCGCGACACCTGGTCGGACCCCAGGTGCTGAGCCAAGAAGTCGCGTCCCCGGAAATACCCGTCTTTACCGAGCACGATGGCCTCCACCCTGGAGGACGTGTCCGAGCCGCCCACCACCAGGTGCTCGGAATCGGGCCGGGCCAGCTGGACGTCGATGAGAACGCGCTGCCCGGCCTCCACATAGGAGCCGCTCACCTCAAATGATCCCGCGCGGTCGAGGGCCGCCGCGGCACCGTCTTCCAGCGCCCGAGTCGGCACCAGCCCGAGA
>VBEO01000146.1 GCA_005881825.1 Chloroflexota bacterium
TGCAGCGACATGGGGATGGCGAGGGCGCTGCCGCGAGCCTCCAACTGGTCGCCGATCACCGCGTTGAGCGCGCCCAGGAGGGGGCTGGCCGGACGCATATCGGGCGCGGCGCTCGCCGCCCGGGCAGCGCCGTCAAAGCCCACGCGCATTCCCAATCGGACGCTCGCATAGGTGACGCGCGAGACCGCGTCGTGGATGACGCGGCTGGGGGCCGCGAGCGGACCCACCGCCCGGAACACCCGTGCAGCGACGGCATGGTGCAGGGACTCGGCAGGCGTGAGGGCAAGCCGGTCGACGGCTTCCCCGGCGACCTCGACCAAGGCCCTCAGCTGAGCGGCCATCCGCGTGGCGGGATTCTATTAGCCCGCGGGAGTCATCCTCCGCACCGCCTCGGGCGGCACCCGCTCGGCGTCGTACTCGCGCGTGAGGTCGACGCGCGAGCGGTCCGGCATCAGCACGGTCGCGATCAGGCTGATCACGGCGCAAGCCACGATGTAAAGGGCGATCGGGACATAGGTGTGGTAGGCCGCCAGCAGTGCCACCGCAATCAGAGGGGCGGGCCCGCCGGCCACGATCGAAGCCAGCTGGTATCCGATTGAGGCGCCGCTGTAGCGGAGCCGGCCGGTGAAGTTCTCGGCGATGAAAGCCGCCTGCGGTCCGTACTGCATGTCGTGCGGGATCAGCGAGAGCACGATGGCCAGCAGCACCAGCAGGCTGGCCTTGGAATTGAGCAGCCAGAAGTAGGGGAAGGCCCAGAGGCCGGTGACTATGACGCCGGCGAGATATACGCGCTTGCGGCCGACGACGTCGGAAAGCCAGCCGAAGAACGGGATGCTGAACAAAGAGAGCACCGCGGCCAGCAGGACGCCGTTGAGCGCAAAGCCCCGGGTCAGCTTGAGAGTGCCCACGACGTAGGTCAGGACGAACGCCGTGAAGATGTAGAAGGGCGCCTGCTCTGACACCCGGACCAAGGCCCCCAGCACGATCTCCCTCGGCTGCTGGATGAGGACCTGCAGGGAGGGCGCGGTTTCCACCCGGCGCTCCTCCAGGATGCGCGCGAAGAGCGGCGTCTCCAGGACGCCCAGGCGGATGTACAGGCCCACCGCGACCAGGACCAGGCTGAGCAGGAACGGCACGCGCCAGCCCCAGCTCAGGAACGCGGACTCGGAGAGGGTCGAGTTGAGAATCAGCAGGGCGCCGTTGCCCAGCACCAGGCCGGCGGGTACGCCCCATTGCGGCCAGCTGGTCAGCCAGCCCCGCCGCCGGCCCCGGCCCCACTCCATGGACATCAGCACCGAGCCGCCCCACTCGCCACCGACCGCGATGCCCTGCAGCAGACGGAGCAGAGTCAGCAGCCCGGCGCCCAGCAGGCCGACCTGCGCGTAGGTGGGCAGTACCCCGATCAGGCCCGAGGCGAGCCCCATCGTGAGGAGGGTGACGATCAGGGTGGCCTTACGGCCGACGCGATCACCGAAGTGGCCAAAGATGAAAGCGCCCAGGGGGCGCGCGGCGAACCCTACGAACTGGATGGCGAACGCTGAGAGGAGGCCGGCCGTGGGATCGGACTTGGGGAAGAACAGCTTGGCGAACACCAGCGCCGCGGCCGTGTTGTAGAGGAAGAAGTCGTACCACTCGATGGTCGTGCCCACGGTGCTCGCGGCCACCGCTCGCAACAGCTGCCTGCGATCGTTGATAGCAGGCTGCGCCTCCAGGTTCTGCATCACACCGCACCTCCAAGATTGGCCTTCTCTCTCGTTGTACGACGTTCGGCGCAGATCGCGTACGCGCGAGGCTTGCCTCGCTTGTTCAAGGGAGGGGCAAGCCCCTCCCCTACGATCCAGGCAGTAGGGGCGAGGCTTGCCTCGCCTGTTCAAGGGAGGGGCAAGCCCCTCCCCTACGACTCAGGCCTGGTACTCGGCCAGGAGCTTCGCCAGCTCGCGGGCGTTGGTGGTGCCGTAGTTGGAAAAGCAGTTGTTGAAGACCGCATGGGTCTCCTTGGTCTTACGCGCCACGGCGGTGATCTGCGGCACCCAGTCGCCGAGCTCGTCCTCGTCGTACAGGTAGCGGAAGCGCTCGGAGGGCGGGATGCCCTTCTTCTCCCAGTTCTCGGCGTTGCGTCCGTGGAACCGGAACACAGCCAGCTCTGGTGAGGTCTCGACGACCACCGGCGGCACCGAGGACTTGAAGCCCTGCGGCTCGTCGACCGCCACGTACGGGATCTTGTTGTCCTGCAGGAAGCGCACCGTGCGCTCGGCGTTCTTCTCGTTGAACCAGGAACCGTGGCGGAACTCCACCGCCACCGGCAACCCCAGCTTCTCGCGGTTCTCCAGGATCACGTCCCGCGCCTCGTTGGACGGAAAGACCCACTTCGGGAACTGCAGGAAGACCGCGCCCAGCTTGCCGGCCTCGATCACCGGCGCCAGTCCCTCCTGGAAGCTCTCGTATACCGCGTCCATCAGCTCCTTCGGCAGGTCCTTGCCGTAGATCCGCTTCTTGTCCTTCTGGTCGGCGGGCAGCTCCTCGCGAATCGCCTTGGGCAGCCGCGCCACCTCGGTGGGCTGCCCGGTCATGAGAGCGTGGGCCTTGACGTCGAACCTGAACCTGGGCGGCGTTCGCTCCGCCCAGGCTTCGGCCATCCGCTTGTATGGCAGGGCGTAGTAGGTGGCGTCGACCTCTACAAGTGGGAACTGCGCCGCGTAGTGGCGCAGCCGCTCCTCGGCGCTGTCGGCGCCTTTTGGATAGAAGACTCCGGGCGCCGTCATCGTCGGATCGGTCCAGCTGGCGGTGCCGGTGCGGACGACGCCGGTCGCCAGCCGCAGGGGCTCGCGCGCAGCCTCGGCCGCCGCCTCGCCGCGGCGCCCCGCCTCCTCCAGCCCGGGGTCGTGCTCGGCCACGGTGTCTACTTTGCTGCATGCCAGAACACAACCGACACCTCGCCGCCCCGCCCGGCCTGGCCCCCGGTCCGGGCTACAGCCACGTCGTCACCGGCAGCGGCCGCATGGTCTTCGTCTCCGGCCAGGTGGCGCTCGATGAGCAGGGGAACCTGGTCGGGGGCGGCGACATCGCCGCCCAGAGCGAGCAGGTCTTCAGCAACCTGAGCCGGGCGCTGGAGGCCGCCGGAGCCGGCTTCGACCAGGTGGTCAAGCTGAACTACTACCTGACGGACATCGGCGGCCTGGCGGCGGTCCGCGCGGTCCGCGACCGCTACCTGGCCACGGAGCGGCCGGCCAGCACGCTGGTCGAGGTCAAGGGCCTTTTCCGGCCCGAGTGCCTGATCGAGGTTGAGGCGGTCGCCATCGTGCCCGAGTAGCAGGAGTCTCGAATTGACGCTGTAGCGATCGAGGGATGACTCCGAAGCGACCCAAGGCCGTGGGCACGATGAGGGTTCCAACATGGCGGACCCACGTTTGGTTGCCAACCGGCGATCGGATGAGCCCGCGAGGGTGCTCGTGGTCGACGACCACCCGATCAACCGGCAGCTGCTGCAGGCCTACCTGGCCGCCGTCGACTGCTCGGTCCTGACCGCCGGCACAGGGACCGCCGCGCTCGAGATCTTCGCCCAGCAGCACCCCGACCTGGTCCTCCTCGACGTGGACATGCCGGGTCTGGACGGTTTCGAGGTCTGCCGGCGGATGAAGTCGACCCCGGAAGGCCGGCTGGTGCCGGTGGTCATGATCACCGCCCTGAACCAGGTCGAAGACCGCGTGATCGCGCTGGAGGCGGGCGCCGACGACTTCATGAGCAAGCCCGTGGAGCGCAGCGAATTGGTCGCCCGCACCCGTTCCGCGCTGCGCCTGAAGGCCACCTACGACAGCCTGGAGAGCGCCGAGCGCGTGATCTACGCGCTGGCGGCGGCGGTCGAGGCCAAGGACTCCTACACCGAGGCGCATACCCAGCGCGTCGGGCTCTCCTCGCGCCGGCTGGGCGAGCGCGTGGGCCTACCCGAGTCGGAGCTGGACGCGCTGCTGCGCGGCGGCATGATCCACGACATCGGGAAGATCGGCATCCCCGACGCCATCCTCCAGAAGCCCGGTCTCCTGACGGCTAAGGAGCAGCGCGAGATGCAGCGCCACCCCGAGCTCGGCGAGCGCATCGCGCGGCCCCTGGGCTCGGCCACCGACCTGCTTCCGATCATCCGCCATCACCACGAGGCCTATGACGGCTCGGGCTACCCCGATGGCCTGCGCGGCGAGGAGATCCCACTGGCGGCCCGGATCGTCTCGGTCTGCGACGGCTTCGACGCCCTCACCAGCACCCGGCCCTACCGGCCCGGCCGCTCGCAGCGGGAGGCTGTAGAGATCCTGGAGCGGGGCCGCGGCCGGCAGTGGGACCCGGACCTCGTCGACGCCTTCGTCGACGGGCTGCGCTCCAAAGACCGAACCGGGGTCGCGTGAGCCCGATCGTCTTCTGGCTCCAGCAGGCGGTGCTGGTGGCCTTCGTGCTGCTGGGCGTCGCCGTGGGCGCCGACTGGCTCCGCCGGCGCGACCGCGAGCGCGGGTGGCTCGTCCTGGCGATCGTGCTCCTGGCGGCGATGGCCGGCCTTTCCGGCCTCCAGCCGCTGCTCGGCGGGCGCCTGCTCAGCGGCGCGGCGGTGGTTGCCTTCATCGGTTCGGGCTACGCGCTGTTCCGTTTCCGGGCCGCTTTCCTGCCTGTGCCGCCACGCGTCGCCAGGGCGGTGCTGGCAGCCGCCGCGGCGGCCGCCGGGCTCCTCCTGGTGCTGGTCCTGTTCAGCGGCCGCGGACCGGTGGCCTGGCCGGTGGTGGCGGCAGCCCTAGGAGCATTCCTGGTCTGGGCACTGCTGGTGGCGGAGCCCAGCCTGCGGTTCTGGCTCGCCGCCCGCGACCGGCCGGCCGTCCAGCGCGCCCGCCTGCGCGCGCTGAGCGCCGGCTTCGCCGGGCTGCTCCTGCTGGTGGTCGTCAGCGCCGCTGCCGGCCGCGCCGCCCGCACCTCCCTCTTGGAAGCCGTCCTCCAGCTTCTGGCGCTGGCCATCGTGCCGCTGCTCTACGTCAGCTTCGCGCCGCCGGCCTGGCTGCGCCGCCAGTGGCGGGCACGCGAAGAGGAGGCCTTCCGCGCCGCGACCCAGGCCCTGCTCACCGCCGGCTCGCGGAAAGAGGTCGCCGAGCTGGCGCTGGATTGGGCGGTGCGCCTGGTGGGCGCCGAGTCCGGCAGCATCCAGGACGCGCGCGGCAACCTCCTCGCCGAGCGCGGGCCGGCGACCTCTGGCCACGTCCTGGAGATCCCGCTCGCCATCTCGGATGGCCAGAGTCGCCTGACATTGGTTTCAGGCGCCTTCACGCCGGTCTTCGGCCAGGACGAGCGCCTGCGCGTCGAGCAATATGCGATCACGGTGGCGCCGGCGCTGGACCGGGTCACGCTGGTCGAGCAGTTGCGGCAGGCCAACGCCGAGCTGGAGGAAGCCAGCCGCCACAAGAGCAAGTTCCTGGCCGGCATGAGCCACGAGCTGCGGACGCCCCTCAACGCCATCCTCGGCTTTTCGGAGCTGCTGATGGACGATGGCGACACCCTGACGTCGAGCGTGCGGCAGAACTTCCTGGCCAACATCCACACCAGCGGCAAGCACCTGCTGGGACTGATCAACGACATCCTCGACCTGGCCAAGGTGGAGGCCGGCCAGACCGAGCTCTACCTGGAGTCGGTGGCGGTCGAGGGGGTGGCGCGAGGTGTGCTCGACCTGCTGACCCCCCTGGCCGATCGCAAACAAATCGGGCTGCACCTGACCGAGGAGCCGGTCAGCGTTGTCGCCGACCACCAGAAGGTCAAGCAGATGCTGATCAACCTGGTCTCCAACGCCATCAAGTTCACGCCCGCCGGCGGCCGCGTCGACGTGTCCTGCCGGCGCCGCGGTCAGGAGGTCCGGATCGCGGTGCGCGACACCGGCGTCGGCATCGCTCGCGAGGACCTGCCGCGCGTCTTCGAGGAGTTCGAGCAGCTCGAGCCGCCGGCCGACCAGACCGCCGAGGGGACCGGGCTGGGCCTGGCCCTGACCAAGCGCTTTGCGGAGCTGCACGGGGGCTGGGTGGAGGTGCGCAGCCAGCTCGGCCGGGGCAGCACCTTCACGCTGCACCTGCCCGTCGAGGCGGCCGCGCCGGCGGCGCGCCCGCGAGTGCCGGTGGCCGCCGGGGACGGGCCCCTGATCCTGGTCGTGGAAGACAACCCGCACGCCGCCGACCTGCTGACCACGTACCTGACGCGCGGTGGTTACAGCGTCGAGGTGGCCAACCAGGGCAGCAGCGCCCTCGAGCTGGCCCGACGGCTGCGGCCCGACGCCATCACGCTCGACCTGCTGCTGCCCGAGGTCGACGGCTGGGATGTGCTGGCCGCCCTCAAGCACGACCCCGAGACCGCCGACATCCCGGTCGTGGTGGTGACCGTGGTCGACTCGCCCGCCCGTGGACGCGCGTTGGGGGCGGTCGACTACCTGGTGAAGCCCGTGGACCCGCGCACGCTGCTCGACTGCCTGGAGCACCGACGCCTGGCCCGGCGCACGAACGGGGAGGAGGTCCGCGTGCTGGTGGTCGACGACGATCCCCTGCACCACGCCCGCCTCGAAGGCCTGCTGAGCAGCGAGGGCTACGCGGTAATCAAGGCCATGGGTGGCCGCGAGGGCATCCGGAAGGCGCGCGAGCTCGCGCCCGCGGTGGTCATCCTCGACCTCCTGATGCCTGACCTGAGCGGCCTCGACGTGGTGGCCGCCCTCAAGGCCGACCCTGCCACAGCGGCCATCCCGATCCTGGTCATGACTGCCAAGGAGCTCAGCCGGGAGGACAAGCGAGTGCTGAACGCGCAGGCGGCCGCGGTCCTGGAAAAGCCGTCGGTGGCGGGTGCGGACCTGCTGGGCTGGCTGGATGAGCTGCTCAATGGCCAGGCGCCGAAACCGGCGCCGGAGGTGGTGGCCACCTGATCCTGATCGTCGACGACAACGAGTACAACCTGGCGCTCACCTGCGCGGTGCTGGAGCGCGCCGGCTACGAGGTCGAAGCGGTCCGCTCTGGCGAGGCCGCCCTGGCCGCCATCGCCGAACACCGCCCGCAACTGGTGCTGATGGACGTCCAGCTCCCGGGCCGTGACGGCCTCGAGCTGACGCGCGACCTCAAGGCGGAGCCCGCCACCGCGGAGATCCCGATCGTCGCCCTCACCGCCCACGCCATGCGCGGCGACGACGAGCAGGCCCTGGCGGCCGGCTACATCTCCAAGCCGATCGACACCCGCACCTTCGCCTCCCAGGTCGGCGGCTTCCTCCGATAACCGAGGGAGGGGCGCCCCTCCCCTACGATGGCCCGAATGATCGAGGTTCGAGACCTGGTCAAGCGTTACAAGAAGGCCGACCGCAATGCCGTCGACGGGGTCTCCTTCGAGGTTGGTGCGGGCGAGTTCTTCGCGTTGCTGGGGCCGAACGGCGCCGGCAAGACCACCACCATCTCGATCCTCACCACCACCCTTCGGCCGTCCGCCGGGAGCGTGGTGATCGACGGCCGCGACGCCGTGCGCGATCCCGCCGGAGTGCGCGCGCGCGTGGGCATCATCTTTCAGCAGCACAGCCTCGACTTGAACCTCTCGGGCGAGGAGAACGTGCGCTTTCACGCCATCCTCTACGGCCTCTATCCGTACCGGCCCTTCTTCCGCGCCATGCCGCGGGCATATCGCGAGCAGCTGCGCGACCTGGCCGGCGTCCTCGGCCTGGAGGCCGAGATCTTCAAGCCGGTGAAGAAGCTGTCGGGCGGCATGAAGCGCAAGCTGGAGATCATTCGCGGTCTCATGCACCGGCCGCGGGTGCTGTTCCTGGACGAGCCGACCGCCGGCCTCGACGCGGCCAGCCGCCGCAACTTGTGGGCGTATCTGCGCGACGTGCGCGCGGCGTACGACATCACGATCTTCCTCACGACCCATTACCTGGAAGAGGCCGAGGCCGCCGACCGCATCTGCATCCTCGACCAGGGCCGCGTGGTGTCCATCGGCACGCCAGAGCAGATCAAGGCCGACCTGCTGGACGAGTTTTTGCTGCTCGATGCGCGGGACCGTCAGGCGCTGCACCGGGAACTGGACGCGCTCGGCCTGCATGTCGCTGAGAGCGGGCCGTTCAAGGTCGATCTCAACGGTCATTCCGCGCAGGAGGTGATCAGCTCACTGCGCACGCCGCTGACGCTGCTGCGCACCAGCTCCCCCTCACTGGAGGACGCCTATCTCAAGATCGTCGGGAGTTCGATGGAGGCCATGGCATGAAGGAGATGCACGCCGTGCTGGCGATCGCCTCGCGCGACGTCCTGAAGCTGCTCCGGGACCGCTCGCGCCTGGTCTTCAGTTTTGTCTTCCCGATCATCTTCATCGGCCTGATGGGCGGAACGCTACAAGCCAACCTGGGCCGCGCGGCGGGTTTCAACTTCATCGGTTTCATCTTCACCGGCGTGCTCGCGATGACGCTTTTCCAATCCTCTGCGCAGGGGCTTCTGTCTCTGCTGGAGGATCGCGAAAACGACTTCGCGCAGGAGATGTTCGTGGCGCCGGTGTCGCGCTACTCGATCATCTTCGGAAAGATCGCGGGCGAGACCGGGGTGTCGCTCTTCCAGGCGATCCCGATGGTGCTAATGGCCGCGCTCTTCCGGGTGCCACTGACTCCGTTTCAGGTGTTGCTGATGGTTCCCGCGGCCATCATCGCCTGTCTCCTGGGCGGCGCGTTCGGGGTGGCCGTGATGTCGCTGCTGGGCAGCCAGCGCGCAGCCCAGCAGATCATCCCTTTCCTGATCTTTCCCCAGTTCTTCCTGGCCGGGATCTTCAACCCGATCAAGATCCTGCCCTGGTACCTGGCGCCGCTTTCGCTGATCTCGCCGCTGCGCTACGCGGTCGACCTGCTGCGCGGCATCCTCTACGCCGGAACTCCCGAGTACGACAAGATCGTGCTCTTCAGCCCCGCCACCAACCTGGTCGTGATGGCCGCCCTTTTCGCCGGACTGATGGTGGTCGGCACCGTCGCCTTCGTGCGCTCCGAGACCAGCCGGTAGTCTCGTGCCTTGATGACGCATCCACTGCGGATTGGAATCAAGCTCTCCCAGGACCAGCCCATCGCCACTTACCGAGAGGTGTGGCGGATCGCGGAGGAAGGCGGCTTCGACCACTGCTGGGCCATGGATCACCTGGCCAGCATCGGCGGCCCCGGCGACGACCGCCCCATCTTCGACGGCTGGGAGCTGCTGGCCGCCATGGCCGCCGCCACCAAACGGGTCCGCATGGGCCTGCTGGTTACCGGCATCACCTACCGCAACCCAGCCTTGCTGGCCAAGATCGCGACCACCGTCGACCACCTTTCCGACGGACGCCTGGAGTTCGGCATCGGGGCGGCCTGGGCCACCAACGAGCACGAGATGTACGGCATCTCCGGGCTCGACCACCGGGTTGGACTGCTTTCGGAGGGCCTCCAGATCCTGAAGATGCTCTGGACGCAGGAGCGCACGGACTTCGCCGGCCGCTACTACACCATGACCAACGCGGTCGCCAACCCCAAGCCTGTGCAGAAGCCGTATCCACCCATATGGATCGGCGCCGGAGGGCCCTCGACACTGCGCCTGACCGCCCGCCACGCCGACGTCTGGAACCCCTCCGGCGGCGTGGGGCGTGACCCTGAGACCGCGCTCAAGGCGTCGCAAGAGCTGGACGAAGCCTGCGCGGCCGTGGGCCGGGAGCCGGGCGAGATCCGCCGGTCGATCCAGCTGCCCTTCTCGGGCGATCCTCAAGAGTTCGCCGACCGCCTGGGCCGCTACCACGAGGCCGGCTTCAGCGAGCTGGTGGTGATGCTCTCGGGCGGCAACATGCCCACCGCAGCCGACCCCGTGCGGGTGGCCGACACGGTGGCCGACAAGGTCCTGCCCGCGCTGCGCGCCCTGGCCTGACCGAGTTCACACAAAGCTCAGGTATCCTGTAGCCGCATCCCGAGCGGCCCGGGACTACGAGGCCCGGGCCCGGCAACCTGGCCGGCACGCCAAGGTGCCTTTCCGCGAGCGGAGATGCGGCCGATTCATCCAGGCAAACAAGTGTCAGAAGGCAACGCGATCAGAGCAGGCAACGGCAGCGTCGAGCGGCGCCTGCGCGCCCTGCTGGACGAGCGGATCATGGTCCTGGACGGTGCGTCCGGCACCTTCGTCCAGGGACTCAAGCTCACCGAGGAGGACTTCCGGGGCGAGCGCTTCCGGGACCATCCGCGGCCGCTGCAGGGGGACATCGACCTCCTCAACCTGACCCGCCCGGACGCCGTGCTCGCCATGCACCGCGGCTACCTGGACGCCGGCGCCGATTGGGTCACCACCAACACCTTCACGGCCACGCCGGTGAGCCAGGCGGACTACGGGCTGGAAGAGCACGTCTACGAGATCAACCGCCGCGGCGCCGAGTTGGCGCGGGAGGCCGTGGCCGGCTACCCGGGAAGGTTCGTGGCCGGCTCGCTGGGCCCGACCAACGTCACCCTCAGCCTCTCGCCCAAGGTCGACGACCCGGCCTTCCGCACGATCACCTTCGACCGCCTGCGCGAGGGCTACGCGGAGTCGGCCCGCGGCCTGCGCGATGGCGGCGCCGACCTGCTCCTGATCGAGACGATCTTCGACACGCTCAACGGCAAGGCTGCGATCGCGGCCGCTCGCGAGGTGGCGCCCGAGCTCCCGCTGGTGATCTCGGTGAGCATCGTCGACCGCAGCGGCCGCAACCTCTCCGGCCAGACCGTGGAGGCTTTCTGGGTCTCCATCGCGCACGCGCGGCCGGTGGCCGTCGGCATCAACTGCTCGCTGGGCGCCACCGAGATGCGGCCCTACCTGGATGACCTCTCGCGGGTGGCGCCGATCTACGTCTTCTGCTACCCCAACGCCGGCCTGCCCAACGCTTTCGGCGGGTATGACGAACAGGCCGAGACCACCGCCGAACTCCTGCGCGAGTTCGCACGCAACGGTTGGGTCAACGCGGTCGGCGGCTGCTGCGGGACCGGGCCCGCCCATGTGGCCGCGATCAGGGAAGCGGTGAAGAACCTGCCGCCGCGCCACCCGCCTCGGCGCCCGGCGCGCCCCCGCTTCAGCGGCATGGAGGCCTACGAGATCGGGCCCGACACCGGGTTCGTGACCATCGGCGAGCGGACCAACGTCACCGGCTCGGCCCGCTTCCGGCGCCTGATCGAGGCCCGCGACTACGGGGCGGCCCTGGAGGTGGCGCTGGAGCAGGTGCGCGGGGGGGCCAACCTGCTGGACGTCAACATGGACGCCGACCTGCTCGAAAGCGAGCGGGAGATGACCAGCTTCCTCAACCTGCTGGCCACCGAGCCGGAGGTGGCGCGGCTGCCGATCATGATCGACAGTTCCCGCTTCAGCGTCCTGGAGGCCGGCCTCAAGTGCCTGCAGGGCAAGGGCGTGGCCAACTCGATCAGTCTCAAGGAGGGCGAAGAGCCCTTCCTGCAGCAGGCCCGCCGGATCCGCGACTACGGCGCCGGCGTCGTGGTGATGGCCTTCGACGAGCGAGGCCAGGCGGACACCGTGGAGCGCAAGGTCGCGATCTGCGAGCGCGCCTACAAGCTGCTCACCAAGCAGGCCGGCTTCCCGCCCGAGGACATCATCTTCGACCCCAACGTGCTGGCGGTGGCCACGGGCATCGAGGAGCACAACGACTACGCGCGCGCCTTCATCGAGGCCGCGGCCGAGATCAAGAAGCGGTGCCCGGGCGTGCGCATCTCGGGCGGCATCTCCAACCTCTCCTTCGCCTTCCGCGGCAACGACCGCGTGCGCGAGGCGATGCACTCGGCCTTCCTCTACCACGCCATCCACGCGGGCCTGGACATGGGCATCGTCAACGCCGGCCAGCTGGCCGTCTATGAGGACATCCCCAAAGACCTCCTGGAGCTGGTCGAGGATGTGATCTTCAACCGCCGCCCGGACGCCACCGAGCGCCTGGTCGAGTTCGCCAAGACGGTGAGCGGCGAGGGGACGAGGCGCGAGCAGGACCTCGGCTGGCGTGAGGCCCCGGTCGAAAAGCGGCTCGAGTTCGCGCTCGTGCACGGGATCGCCGACTTCGTGGAGGAGGACGCCGAGGAGGCGCGCCGGCAGTACCCGCGGCCCCTGGACGTGATCGAGGGCCCGCTGATGGCTGGCATGCAGGTGGTGGGCGACCTCTTCGGCGCCGGCAAGATGTTCCTCCCGCAGGTGGTCAAGAGCGCCCGGGCGATGAAGCGGGCCGTGGCCTACCTGGAACCTTTCATGGAGGCCGAGAAGGACGCCGCCGACCGGCAGGCCCGCGGCAAGGTGGTCCTGGCCACGGTGAAAGGCGACGTCCACGACATCGGCAAGAACATCGTGGGTGTGGTGCTTGGCTGCAACAGCTACCAGGTCACCGACCTGGGCGTGATGGTGCCCGCCGAGCGCATCCTGGACACCGCGGCCGAGATCGGCGCCGACTTCGTCGGCCTGTCCGGGCTGATCACCCCCAGCCTGGACGAGATGGTGCACGTGGCCAAGGAGATGCAGCGCCGGAAGCTGGAGCTGCCGCTCCTGATCGGCGGCGCCACCACTTCCAAGCAGCACACGGCGGTTCGCATCGCCCCCGAGTACAGCCAGCCCACGGTGCACGTGCTGGACGCCTCGCGAGTGGTGGGCGTGGTTTCAGACCTACTCGATCCCCGGCGCAAGGCGGTCCTGGATGCGGAGAACCGCGAGCTGCAGGAGAAGCTGCGGCTGCAGCACGCGGAGAAGGTGGCGCGGCCCATCCTCTCGCTGGAAGCGGCCCGCGAGAATCGCGCCCGCCTCAGCTTTGACGTCCTGGAGAAGCCTGCCTTCACCGGCCTGCGCGTGGTCGAGCCCGAGCTCGCTGCGCTGATCCCGTACATCGACTGGACGTTCTTCTTCCACGCCTGGGAGCTCAAGGGCCGCTTCCCGGCCATCCTCGACCACCCGGAGATGGGCGCCGCGGCGCGCGAGCTCTACGCCAACGCGCGCGAGCTGCTCGACGAGATCGTGGCCGCGAAGGCCCTCAAGGCGCGCGGGATCTACGGATTCTGGCCGGCGCACTCCGAGGGAGACGACCTGGTGCTGGAATGCGGTGTCCGCTTCCCGATGCTCCGCCAGCAGGTGGACCACGGTGACGAGCGGCCCAACCGGAGCCTGGCCGACTACGTGGCGCTCGCAGGCGCGGGCGACCACCTGGGCGCCTTCGCCGTCACCACGGGCCTCGGCTGTGCCGAGCTGGCGGGCCGCTACGAGCGGGAGAACGACGATTACCGCGCGATCCTGGTCAAGGCGCTGGCGGACCGCCTGGCCGAAGCCTTCGCCGAGTACCTGCACGAGGTGGCGCGGCGGGATTGGTACGAACGGGGCCCCAAGCAGGCGCCCGAGGAGCTGGTGGCCGAGAAGTTCCGCGGCATCCGCCCGGCATTCGGGTACCCGGCCTGCCCCGACCACAGCGAGAAGGGCACTCTTTTCAAGCTCCTGGAGGCGGAGCAGGTCGGCATCGAGCTCACGGAGTCGTTCGCCATGACGCCGCCGGCCTCCGTCTCGGGCCTCTACTTCGCCCACCCGGAGGCCAAGTACTTCACGCTGGGCAAGATCGGGCGCGACCAGGTCGTGGACTACGCGTCGCGCAAGGGCATGGCGGTGGCCGATGTCGAGCGCTGGCTGCGCCCGAACCTGGCCTACGAGCCGGCAGCGGACTGATTTGCCGGCAAACCCCGGATTTCGGGCAGGTATTAGTTGAGGGCCGCCTCGATGGCGTCGCGGAGCGACTGTGGGCTGAACGGCTTGGTCAGGTAGCCGGTGGCGCCCGAGGCCACGATCGACTCCAGCTTGTCCCGCTCCATGGTCGCTGACATCACCAGTACCGGCACCTGACCCAGCCGGGGGTGGCGCCGCACGGCCTGGACCAGCTGGAAGCCGTCCATGCCGGGCATCGAGATGTCGGTCACGATCAGGTCCGGCGACCAGGTTTCCGCCAGGGCCAGGCCCGCGGCGCCGTCGGGAGCCACCTCGATCAGATGCTCACTGCCGCGCAGAGCCACGCTGAGCAGGCGGCGGATGGTGGGGTTGTCCTCGCAGAAGAGGATCCGGGCCACGCTGCGAAATGATGGCCAGCCAGATCAAGTTGACGGCGGCGCCCGCGGTAGCGTGGAACACGAGCCACAGCACGAACAGCACAACCGCGATCAGAAGCAAAGTGTGGATCACGTTGCATTCACCTCCGTTCTAAGAAATTCTGACATTAACCCTATCAAGTGAAATCGCTCGCTGCAACCCGCGGCCGCTGGGAGTTTCCTGGGAAGACTTACGAACTTTTGACAGCGGAGTGATGCTCAGAGCCTGCTTCCGGGCGGTGTAATGCGGACATGAGCACGGCTGAGCGGCTCCCGCAGCGACCGGCTGTGAGCCGGCGCGCCGTGCTCGGCGCGGCTGTCGTGGGTGGCGCGGGCGTGGCCGCGGCCCGGCTCTGGGGCGGTGCCGCGCTCGACCGCCTGGCGCCTGCCCGGGCTGGTCAAGCCAATCTGGCCGGGCGCGGCGATTGGAACTCCCCGCTGGGCGGCGAGAGCGCCCAGGTTGCTCAGCTGCTGCGGCGGGCGACCTTCGGCGCCGGGCCGGCGGAGCTCGAAAAGGCGCTCTCCGACGGGTTCTCGAAGACCGTCGACCGCCTGATCGAAACCAAGTACGCCCCGCCGCCTGCCTTCGGCGGTGACGCCGCGGGGCGGCTCAACGTGGGCCAGCTCCAGCAGTGGTGGGTCACCCACATGCTGACCTCGCCAACGCCCTTCGCCGAGCGGATGACGCTCTTCTGGCACGGCCACTTCACCAGCGACTTCCGCAAGGTCGGCCTCCAGACGCCCTTCATCTACTGGCAGAACCTGACCTGGCGCGACATGGCGCTCGGCGACCTGCGCACGATGCTGAAGCGGGTCACGACCGACCCGGCCATGCTGCGCTACCTCGACCTGGCCACCAGTACCGGCGCCAGTCCCAACGAGAACTACAGCCGCGAGCTGATGGAGCTGTTCACTATGGGCCCCGGCAACTACACCGAGGACGACGTGCGAGCCGCGGCCAAGGGCCTGGCGGGGTGGGTCGAGCCGCGGCCGGCCGCCATCACGCCGGACCAGCCCGTCGCGGGGACCTTCGCCCCCCAGCGCGCCTACAAGGGCGCCGCCTTCAAGTACCTGGGCAAGACTGCCCAGTGGAACACCGACTCGGTGCTCGACCAGATCCTGGCCCAGACCGCGACGGCGCCGTTCGTCGTGACCAAGGTCCTCCAGAACTTCGTGATGCCGGCCCCCTCCAAGGACTACGTGAACCGCCTGGCAGCCGGCTTCAAGAGCTCGAAGTACGACGTCAAGACGCTGATGCGCGAGGTCTTCAAGAGCCCCGAGTTCGTGAGCGCGACAGCCTACCGCTCACTCGTGAAGTCCCCGACCGAGTTCATGGTCCACGCGCTGCGCGCGCTGGGTGCGCAGTCTGCGGCGCAGGTTCGGCTGGCGCTGGCCGCCGCCCCCAACCTCGGCCAGGTCCTCTTCGACCCTCCCGACGTCGGCGGCTGGCCCAATAACGAGGCCTGGATCTCCTCCAACACGGTGGTGGGCCGCGTCAACTTCGTGAGCAGCCTGCTGGACTCCGTAAAGGCCGCCCTGCCGTCGGCCAAAGACGCGCATCGCCAGCACCTGGACGGCGTCCTCAGCCCGCAGACCGCGGCCGCGCTCAACCAGGCCACGGATGACCACAACCGGTGGCTGCTGGTCCTCGCCTCACCGGAATTCCAGCTCAAGTAGGTGCACAAGCGATGACGGAAGAGATCGGAATCAACCAGCTCAAGCGGCGGGACTTTCTCCGCGCGGGCCTCGTCTTCGGCGCCGGCGCGGCCGGCCTGGCCGCCGGCTACGCGGCCGTCCCCGACGCCTTCGCGCGCGCCGTCTACGCGGCCAAGACCAACGGCGTCGCCAACGACCACGTGCTGGTGATGATCCAGCTGGCGGGCGGCAACGACGGGCTGCGCACGGTGATTCCTCTCCAGGACCCCAAGCTGCACGACCTCCGCCCCAAGCTGGCCGACATGTCGGTCGGGCAGGCGCTGCCGATCAGCGGCGACTTCGGGCTCAACCAGAACCTGAAGGGCGTCAAGTCGCTCTGGGACCAGGGCAAGGTCGCGATCGTGGAGGGCGTCGGCTATCCCAACCCGACCTTCTCGCACTTCGAGTCCATCCGCATTTGGGAGACGGGCGACCCCACCCGGCGTCAGGTCGACGGCTGGCTGGGTCGCACGCTGGCCCAGGCCTACGACTCCTTCGGCCACCCGCTCACCGGCTGCGCCTGCGGCACCACCGATGTGCCGGGCGCGCTGCGCGACCTCCAGGCCACGCTGACGGTGATCAACAACCAGAAGCAGTTCGGGTTCAGCGGCGGCTCCGAGGTGGAAGCGGCGGTGGGCGCGCTGTACAAAGGCACGCCAGGGATCTACGGCGCGCTCTTCGACACCGCCATCGCCACCGCTCGCGAGACCATCGGCACCCTCAAGTCCTCCGACGCGGCCTACCAGCCGATGGCGCAGTACTCGGACGCCGCCAAGCTCGTTTACTCGTCCAAGAACCAGCTGGCGGCCGCCCTCCAGCTGGCGGCGGAGCTGATCACGACCGGCACCGGCGTCAAGCTCCTGCACGCTACCTCGACCAGGCGGTCAGCGCCTTCTACCAGGACCTCAGCGCGCACGGCGTTGCCGACAAGGTGCTGATCGCGACCTGGTCGGAGTTCGGCCGCCGCCCCAAGGAAAACGCCAGCGGTGGCACCGACCACGGCGCCGCGGCGCCGGTGCTGCTGATCGGCAACCCGGTCAAGGGCGGTCTGTATGGACAAGCACCTTCGCTCACCGACCTCGATCCGACCGGCAACCTCAAGTTCGCGGTCGACTTCCGCTCGATCTACCAGGAGATACTGGGCGGGCACTTGGGCGCCGACCCCAAGGACATCCTGGGCGACAGCTTCGCCAAGCTGGGCGTGCTCAAGAGTCCGGTCGCCGCGTTCGGGTAAGAAGATCCAATGCCGGCATTCGTGCTCAAGGCGGGCGCCACGCTGCTGACGCTGCTGGCGGCTGCGGCCTCGGCGGCGTACGTGAGCAGCCACGTCAAGAACGGCGCGGCGCCGCTGCATCCGGCGGTCCTCACCGCCCAGGTGCACGCGGCGGACGTGGAGGCGGTGACCTCCACCTATGCCTCCTAGCGCGCGCCACTTCGAAGCTCTCGGCACCACCTGCTCGCTCTTCGTAGCCGGCGCTCCCGGAGAGCACCTGGAGCGGGGCGAGGCCTGGGTGCGCGCGCTGCAGGCGCGACTCACCCGATTCGAGCCCGACAGCGAGCTCTCGCGGTTCAATGCTTCGGCGGGAGCCTGGATTCCGGTCAGCGAGGAGCTGGAGGACCTGCTGCGGGAGGCGCTGCGGGCCTGGGAGCTGAGCGGCGGGCTGGTCAACGTGGCCGTGCTCTCGGCGATGCACGGCATCGGCTACCGGCGGCCGCTGCGGGAGGGGCCGAGCGGCAGCATCGCGGTGGCGACGCCGCTGCCCGCACTGCCAGACGTGCTCGAGGTGACGCCCGGCCGGGCTCGCCTGCGGCCTGAGGCCGGCCTGGACTTGGGCGGGCTGGCCAAGGGCTGGATGGCAGACCGCCTGGCCCGGCGCCTGGGTGACAACGCCCTCGCCAACCTGGGTGGCGACCTCGCCGCCCAGGGCGCCGGGCCGGCGGGGGACGGCTGGCCGGTCGAGTTCGGCGGCCACACAGTGCTACTGCGCGACCAGGGCGCCGCGACCTCGTCGACACGCAAGCGGGCCTGGGAGCTGGGCGGCGAGCGCGTCCACCATCTGATCGACCCGCGCAGCGGCGCTCCCGCCTGCGGCGATCTGGGCGAGGTTTCGGTGGTCGCCCCCACGGCGCTGGAGGCCGAGGTGCTGGCCAAGACGGCTCTCTTGCTGGGCTCTGGGGAGGCGCCGGCCTACCTGGATGGGAAGGCCGCGGCCTGGTGGCTGCTCCCTTGACCACCGACCTCTTCTTCTGGATCCTGGCGCGGGTCTGCGGCCTGACCTCCTTCGGCGCCCTGGCCATCTCCCTGCTCACGGGCGCGGCGCTGCGCACCGCGGTTCTGGATTGGCTGGGCAGCAACCGATCCTTGCGCTCGTTGCACGAGTACACGGCGGTGCTCTGGATCCCGCTCGGCGTGCTGCACGTCGGCAGCCTGCTCCTGGACCACACCGCGCGGGTCGGCCTGCTCGACCTCGTGGTGCCCTTCCGCATGCCCTACGGCGCGCTGGCGATCGGCCTGGGCACGCTGACGCTGTGGATCTTCGCGTTGGTTGCCGTCACCGGCTGGCTCAAGCGCCGGATGGCGGCGGGCGTGTGGCAGTGGATCCACCGCCTGTCCTACGTGGCGTTCGGCCTGCTCTTCCTGCACGCCCTGCTGGGCGGGACGGACTTCAGCGACCCCGTCGTCTCCGCCCTGACCTGGTCGGTGGCCTTCGGCCTGGCCACCATCACCGCCGCCCGCGTGCTCTGGGGCCGCCTGCCGGCCTAGCCAAAGCCCGAGCGCCGGCGCCGGAACGGAAATTCGCGCCAAAAACCGTTCCGCCGCCGGCGCTCGAGCAAAAAGCCTCAGGCCTTCAGCGCCAGCACCTGCTGGCGCAGGCGCTCCTCCGCATCGAGGGGCGCCCCCAGCTCGCGGCGTTCGCGGTGCCAGCGCTCCATGGCCAGGTTGAGCTGCGCCTGCTGCAGCCGCGCCAAGCGCCTGTAGGCGCCCAGACCGCTCAGGGTCAGCACCTGCATCCGCGCCTGCCAGCGCCGCCAGGGGCTGGTCAGCACGGCCACCTCCGCGGGCGCCACCGTGCCGGTGCCGCCGGCGGCCTCCAGCTCCAGCTGGCGGCGCAGCGCCTGGCCCTCGACCTGCAGCCCCATCGCCAGCAGCAGCAGCACCACCGCCGTGAACGGCCCGTTCATGAGCAGGGTGCGCAGATGCACGCCGATCAGGGCGAAGGCTCCGTCGCCGACCGGAAAGAACTGCAGCCAGGCATCCCAGGCGAAATGCGCGGAGATGGCGACCAGCCAGCCGCCGACGATGACGAGGACGCGCTGCCGCATCAGCGGCAGCTGGCGCGCGACCCCCAGCCCGGCGCCGATCAGCGCCGTGTAGGTGGCGTGGCCGAAGAAGAGCCCGACCACCTGCCGGAAGTACCACTGGATCCCGGCCACGTGGGCCCCAAAGCCCTCGCCGGCGAAGATCGCGTACATGTGCGTCATGTAGAGGATCGACTCCATGAAGTTGAAGCCGAGCCCCACGCAGGCGCCGTACACGATGCCGTCGACCACGTCGTCAAACTCGTCCCGCATCACCAGGTAGAGGAGGAGCACCGCCAGACCCTTCGCCAGCTCCTCGAAGAAGCCGGCGCCGTAGGCGGTGAAGGCGTCCATCCCGGGCCCCGGCACCAGCGCGCTGGCGGCGATCTCGCCCAGTGACGTGTTGACCCAGATCACCAGCGCCGTCGCGACCACGGCGCCCCAGGCCACGGCCACCATGACCAGCCGCCACGGCTCTTTCTCATTGCGGTCGAGCCGGCGCACGACCCAGATCCCGAATGCCGTGGTGGGCAGGCAAGCGATCGCCGAGATCAGAGCCACGAGCGGGGCGTCGCCGGTGAAGAGGAAGAGGTCGACCAGCAGCAGCCACAGCAGGAACGCGATGCCCAGGATCACCCCCGCTCGCAGCAGGTGCCGGCGCCGCTCGGCGGGATCGCGATCGAAAGCGCGCACGCCGATCCAGGTGGCCAGCGCCACCAGCGCGATCACCGGCAAACCGAAGACCGAGATCCGGCTGGGGATGGTGCCGAGTACCAGCGAGGTGACGAAGGAGCTCAGGAACAGGCAGACCACGAGCAGGCCGGCCAGAGCGATGGCCAGCTTGTAGTGCGGGGGCCGCGCCAGCCGGGGGTAGGCCGCGTCGACGCTCAAACCGCCGATCTCACGTAGACCAGCCGCCGGGCCAGCACCTCGACGGGCTGGCCTCCGCTGTAGCGCTCGACCACGAAGTCGTACTCGCCGGGCAGGTTGTGCTTGAAGCCCTCGGGGATCTTGACGGGGATCACCGAGCGGTCAACCAGCTCGCCCGCCGGTTGGGGACCCACACCGCCCACGTCGGTGCCGAGGATGTTGAACCAGTGGGCGTCGACGACCATCGAGGCGGGGAGCGAGGTCCAGTCGACCTCCGCGGCGAAGGCGTCATCGGCCGTGAACCGCCGGGTGTCACCTCCGTTGACCTGCTTTGTCTCGGGGTCGTAGTGGAAGACACCCCTGACGGTGGCGTGCGCGCCGGTGCGCTGGCCTAAAGGCTCGAAGCTGAAGAAGTCCAGCAGGCCCGCGGAGAGGATCAGGATGCCCACCACGCCCAGGCTGACCATCGCCCAGTAGAGCGGCCGCAGCTCTTCGCCTCGAGTCACGGGCGGATGGTAGCCGGACGCTGCCGGACCCAGGTCCCGACCACCAGGCCCACCGCGCAGACGGCGGCCGTGCCCCAGAAGGCGGCCACCGGACCGATCGTGTAGAGGCCGCCACCCGCCACCGCGCCCAGCCCGTTGGCCGCGGTCAAGGCCGCTTCGTAGAGGCCTTGAGTCCGCCCCTGCCGGCCTTCGGGCGCGCGCCGGCTGACCTCGGCGGTGAGTGCCGGCAAGCCGACCGAGGTGAGCGTCCCCTCGACGACGCCGATCCCGATCAGCACCCAGACGCTGGCCAGGAAGGGGTAAGCGATGTTCAGACCGCCGTGCGTCATCAGCGCCGCCGCGGCGGCCCGGAAGTGACCGAGCCGGTCGACGATCCGGCCCAAAAAGGCGTTCAGCAGCAGCACCGGCAGCGCATAGGTGGCATAGGAGAGGCCGACCAGGAAGGTGGTCGCGCCGCGTCCGGTCAGATACAGCGGCCAGACGGCCTCGTAGGTGCCGAAGGCGTAGTAGATCGGCGCGCCCAGCGCCACCAATGGCAGCAGGCGCCGGAGCAGCACCCAGGGGTTGGCAGGCGGCGCTATGCCGGCGGCGACCAGGTGCGGCAGGCGGGGCAGGCCGAGCAGCAGCGCGGTGGCCAGGGCGCAAATGAGCGCCGAGCCCAGGAAGACGGCGTCCAGCCGCAGCCCGGCCGCGGCCCCTCCCAGCACCGGACCCAGCAGGATGCCGGTCATCTCGGTCGCGCGCAAACGGCCGTAGGCGGTTCCGCGCCCGGCCGCTGGCGTGAGGTCGGCGACCATGGCCACCGCCGTCGGGTAGTACAGCGCCGCCACGCCGGCGTGCAGGAAGCGCAGGCCCAGGTAGGCGAACAACGGCAGCGGCAGCAGGTAGCAGAGGGAGAGCAGCGCGTAGGCGCCCATCGCGAAAAGCACCACCGGCCGGCGGCCGAACCGGTCGGAGAGGCTGCCGGCGGGATAGTAGAGGAGGATCTTGGCCAGCACGCCGCTGGCGATCACCGCCCCCACCAACAGCGACCCGCCGCCGCGAGCCCGCAGGAACAGGGGCAGGATCGGGAAGAAGAACTGCACCCCGGTCTCGATCAGGCCGTTGCCGGCGAGCAGGATCCAGAAGGCCCGCGGCGGGCTCGGAATTTGGTTCTCCGGCCGGGCCGTCGGCAGACTGGATCCAGTGCTCATGGGGAGGTCAATGGTCCGGCTTGGGCTGCTCGTCATGCTGGCCGCCCTCAGCGGCTGCAGCGTGTTGGGTTCCGGCGGCTGCAGCAGGACCGCTCCGGTGCCCCTGGTCGAGATGCCACTGCCGCCGGCCCACGGTAAGACGCTGAGCGTCGACGCCATGGACGTCGACCAGCAGGCCCACCTGGTGTTCACGGCGGATCGCACGCTGGCTGGTGTGGACGTGGTCGACGTTTCGGGCCGCACGCCGCAGTTCGTGACCACGGTGCCCGTCGGTGCTCCCAATGGGCTGGCGGTGGCGCCGGACCTGCAGCTGGTGGCGGCGGCGCTGAACGGCGGCGTGCTGGCCATCATCAGCACCGACCGGTCGGCGGCCACGCCGTTTGCCGTGCTGCGCCGGATCGCGACCGGGGGCAAGACCGCCGACCTGGTCGGCTATGACGCGCGCGAGCACCGCTTCTTCGTGGCCGATCCCGATGGCGGCACCCTGTACGACGTGGACCCCACCGGCGCCCGGCCACCGCGGGGCATCGCGCTGGGGGCGGGCATGGAGCAGCCGGCCTGGGATCCCAACTCGGGACAGGTGCTGGTGGCGGGCGGCTCCTATGACGGCCTGTACGAGGTCGACCCCATGACCGACGCGCTGCTGGCGCGCCGCCCCCTCAGCTCCGGCTGCAACCCCAACGGGCTGGCGATCAATCCGAACGCCCAGATCGCGCTGCTGGGCTGCAGCGCCCGCGGCTATCAGCAGGTCCTGTTCTGGGACCTCAGACACGCCAAGCTGATGCGCGCGGACCGCGAGGTGGGCGCCGGTGACCTGGCCAGCTACGACGCCGTCGCCAACCGCTTCTTCTTCGCGGCTTCGCACTTCAGCTCGGGACCCGAGGTGGCGATCTTCGACGGTTCCAGCGGCGCCTACCAGACCGCCGTGGTGCTGCCGGCGGCGGCCAATTCGGCGGTCTTCGACGAGGTCAACCGCGTCGTCTACACGACCGACGCCCGCCCAGGCAAGGGCGGCCTCTTCCGCTTCACCGTGCCCGCCTGCTGAGGATTGATGACAATGCAGCCATGAGCGAGAAACCGCTTTGGGATCGCTTCCAGACCGACATGAGCGAGCTCGGCGACCGGCTCCGCGACGCCTACCAGTCCGCGCCCACCGAGGGTGCGCGAGCCGAGCTGAAGGCCTCGGTGGACCGCCTGCAGGAAGCCGCCGAAGCCGTTTTCAAATCGATCGACCACGTGGCCAAGGACCCTCAGGTGCGCGCCGGCACCCGCCGGGCCGCGAAGTCGTTCGGTGACGCGGTCGCGGAAACCTTCCGCCAGGTCGCGGACAGCCTGCGTTCCAAGAAGCCGTAGGCCATGTGGCAGACCGCGCCGGGCCACGGCGAGGCACTCGTGGTGGGAATCCTGGCGCTGGCCTGCTGGCTGTTGCTGGGCCGGCGGTTGTACCGCGCGTCGCCGGTCTCTCTGCGCCTGGGCACAGCCCTGGCCGCCTTCAGCGGCGGCGCCCACCTGGGCCTGGTCGGTGGCTCCCACGGTGCGGTCACCAACCTGCTTTTCTTCGTCGACGGCGTGGCTCTGCTGGCGATCGCGCCGCTGGCCTTCAGCGGCCTGGCCTGGCGGCTGCCGGCGGCTCTGCTGCTGGCCGGCACGGTGCTCGCCTACCTGGTCTACCTGCTGGCGGGTTGGGAGGCGCCCGACCAGGTGGGGCTGGCGACCAAGCTGGTCGAGATCGCCGCCCTCGGTCTGCTGCTGATCCCGGTGGGGCCGCGGCCGCGCCTCCCCTGGGTCCGCTGGCCGGCGGTGCTGCTCGCGGTGCCGATGCTGACGATCGGCAGCGGGCTGGTGACCTGGGGTGTGACGCTGGCCCGGCCCGACGCCACCCATCAGCACCTCGGCGCCACCGTCAAGGTCGCGGCCGGCACGCCGACGCCGGAAGAAAAGGCGTACGCGGATTGGCTGCTCACGCAGACCAGGGCGGCCATCGCGCCCTATCGGGACACCCGGTTGGCCTTCGCGGCCGGCTACAGGCCGCAGAGTTCGGCGGGCGCCGTGCACTGGATCAACGACGCCCTGGTCAAAGCCGGCCCGGCGCTCGATCCCAACCACCCGCAGGGGCTGGTTTATGTGACCGGCCGCCACGGGCCGGTGCTGGTGGGCGCCATGTTCCAGGGGCGTAAGGTCGGCGATTTCGGCCCGGATCCGGGTGGGCCACTGACCGCCTGGCACGAGCACGAGCACATCTGCTTCAGCCCGGCCGGTTTCGACCTGGAGTCGCCCTATGCCGGCTGTCCCCTGGGGTCGGTCAGCGTGTCCGTGCCCCCGATGCTGCACGTCTGGATCGTGCCCAACCCCGGCGGCCCCTTCGCCATCGATCTTGACCCGCGCGTGATCAGGGCCATCCAGCGTGCCTGAGGCGCGCAGCGCCGGTCGGGCGGAGACCGTGTTCGTGCTGCTCCTGATCCAGGGCGCGGCCTGGGGCTTGGCGGCGATCTCGGGCTTCGTGGCCGCGCTCCCGGGCCAGCCCGCGATGGCCTTGCTCGGACTCTTCACGTTGCTGCTGGCGGCCGTGACCGTCTGGTTGGGAGTGGCCTTGCTCTACCGGGTGCGGGCGGCGCGGCGCTTGCTGATCGGCCTGGAGTGGACCTGCCTGGCCGGCACTCTGCTCGTCTGGCTGCTGCCCGGCAACGCCCCCGGCCCGGTGGCACTGCTGATGGGCCTGGGCTTGCCCGCGACCCTGCTCTGGCTGCTGCACGTACGCTCGGCCGAGTGGACGCGGACGTCATCGTGGTCGGCGCCGGCCTCTCCGGGCTGGTCGCCACCTCCGAGTTGGCGGCCGCCGGCCGCCGGGTAGTACTGCTCGAGCAGGAACCCCCGAGCTCGCTGGGCGGGCAGGCCTTCTGGTCGTTCGGCGGCCTGATGCTCGTCGACTCGCCCGAGCAGCGCCGGCTGGGGATCCGGGACTCACACGAGCTGGCGCTCCAGGACTGGCTGGGCAGCGCGGCCTTCGACCGGCCGGAAGACGTCTGGGCACGGCGCTGGGCCGAGGCCTACGTGGCCTTCGCGGCGGGCGAGAAGCGGGCCTGGCTGCACGGCAGAGGAATGCGCTGGTTCCCGGCCGTCCAGTGGGCAGAGCGCGGCGGCTACCTGGCTATCGGCCACGGCAACTCGGTGCCCCGCTTCCACATCACCTGGGGCACTGGACCGGGCGTGGTCGAGCCCTTCGTCGCCGACCTCCAGCGCGCTTTTGACGCGGGCCTGGTCTCGGTGCGCTTCCGCCACCGCGTCACCGGGCTTTCCGTGCGGGCGGGGACGGTGGAGGGGGTGACCGGCGAGCTTCTGGCGCCGTCGGGGCTGGAGCGCGGGACCCCGAGCCCGCGGGAGGTGGTGGGTGATTTCGAGCTGAGCGCCCAGGCCGTGCTCGTGACGTCGGGCGGCATCGGCGCCAACCACGACCTGGTGCGCCGCAAGTGGCCGCCGCGCCTGGGCATGCCGCCGGAGCGGATGCTCTCGGGCGTCCCCGACTACGTCGACGGCCGGATGCTGGAGGTGGTGACGGAAGCGGGCGGCGCCCTCGTCAACGCCGACCGCATGTGGAACTACCCGGAAGGCGTCCGCAACCACGATCCGATCTGGAGCCGGCACGGCATCCGCATCCTCTCCGGGCCATCGCCCCTATGGCTGGACGCGACCGGCCGCCGGCTGCCGGTGCCATTGTTCCCGGGGTTCGACGCCCTGGGCGCGCTCCAGCACATCACCTGCGCCGGACACGACCACTCCTGGTTCGTCCTCAATCAACGCATCGTCCAGCGCGAGTTCGCGCTGTCCGGGTCGGAGCAGAATCCCGACCTGACCGGGCGCAGCTGGCGGCGGTTGTTGAGCCGGGTGCGCCGGGGCGCGGTGACTCCCGTCGGTCAGTTCGTGCGCAGGGGCTTCGTGACCGCCGGCAGCGTCGCGGCGCTGGCGGCGGGAATGAACGGGGTTTCCGGTGAGGATCTCGTCGACCCGGCGGTGCTGGGGTCCGAGATCGAAGCGCGCGACCGGGAGGTGGCGAGCGGCCTGGGCAAGGATGCCCAATTGGCGGCCATCCATGCCGCCCGGCGCTACCGCGTCGATAGGTATTTGCGCGTCGCCAAGCCGCATCGCCTGCTCGATCCCGCCGCCGGGCCCCTGATCGCGGTCCGGCTGTGGATTCTCACGCGGAAGACGCTGGGCGGCCTGCAGACCGACCTGTCCAGCCGCGTGCTGCGGCCGGACGGAGAGCCGTTCCCGGGCCTATATGCCGCCGGCGAGGTCGCCGGCTTCGGCGGCGGCGGCATGCACGGCTACCGTGCGCTCGAAGGCACCTTCCTGGGCGGCTGCCTTTTCTCAGGCCGAGCGGCCGGCCGCGCCGCCGCGGCCGCGGTCACGTAGGGGCGGGACTTGCCCCGCCCTTTAGAGGCCCTCGCGCAGAAGGCCGCTCAGGTCGAGGCGGCGGTTGCCGAGCGACAGATGGCCATCGGCGTCTCGGTCCCACTCCTCGCGCGGCCGGTCCCAGGCCAGCTCCAACCCGTTCTCCTCGGGGTCGCGCAGGTAGATCGCCTCGTGGGTCCCATGGTCGTTGTAGCCGTCGATCGGCCAGCGCGCCTCGGCCAGCCGGCGCAGGGCGTCGCCCAGGTCGGCGCGCGTCGGGTACTTGATGGCGATGTGGTAGAGGCCGGTGGTGCCGGGCGGCGGCGGGGTGCCGCCCTTCGACTCCCAGGTGTTGAAAGCGAGGTGGTGGTGATAGCCGCCGGCGGACATGAAGAGGGCGTCGGGCATCTGAAAGACGACGTCGAATCCCAGGATGTCGACATAGAAGGCGCGAATTTTGGCGAGGTCGGCGGCACGCATATGGACGTGGCCGATGCTGGTGCCCTCGGCGACTGGCCGGGTGGCGCGCTCGCGGGGCACGATGGTCCCCTGGAGGTCGGGGGTTACGGTCTGGCTCATGACGTCATGAACCTTACCCGCGGGCCCACGATTTCATGCGCTGGCGTGCGTGGTGCGGCGGAGAGGATTTGAACCTCCACGAGGTTGCCCTCACTAGCTCCTGAAACTAGCGCGTCTGCCGTTCCGCCACCGCCGCCGGTAGGGAGGCTGACCAGTATAAGGACGGCGCAACGGGCGTCCCCACCGGCAGCGCGACCCACGTTTGACGCCAAACCTCGAACCGAAGACGGCCCCGAGCCAAGGTTTGCCGGCAAACGTGAAAACACCGCGAGCTCAGCCGCGGCCCGAAAGGCCGCTGCGCCGGCGCAACGTCTCGCCCCGAGCCCCGCCAAGGGCGTCGCGCCGGCGCAACGACCCTCAACTCACGCGATGGTCAGGGCCAGCGGGCCCCCTAGGAACGCCTCCAGCCGCTCGGCCTCGGCTTTGAGCTGGCGCCGGCCGGCCGCCGGCAGCGACTCGAACAGAGTGACAGCGACCTCCAACCCTCGCCCACCCTTCCTGTACGTCCAGGTGCCGGCCACCCGCCCGCCGCGCAGGACCACGGCCGAGATCCAGCCCGCGGTGCGCGAGACCAGCGGTCGCTGGGCGGCGGTGAAAAGGTGCGAGCGGTCGACGTGCCCGAGCAGCCAGGTGTCGAACGGACCCAGCAGGCGCACGCGGTTGTCGGGCGCCGCCTCCAGCAGTTCCTGAAGGTCCTCCGCGCGCACCCAGGCGGGGCGGCCGTCCACCGAAACCTCGGCCAGCCCCAGCGCGTCCGGCTCCCAGGCCAGCCGGGCCGCGCCCACCCGCATCCCCAGCCAGCGCAGGTAGTCGGCGCGGGCGGCCGGGCCCCACGCGGCCAGGTACCGGCGCAGCGCCTCGGGCGCGGCCGCAGCAGGGGTCCAACGCTTCTGGGTACCGATCCAGGCCTCGGCGCTGACGAAGGTGGCCTGGCCGCGGCGGGGCGGTCCGTTCACCAGGGCGCCCTCGCGCGACAGCGGTTTCAGGAACTCGCCCCAACTGGACAGCAAACGCGCGCCGAGGGCGGGGCCCGCCATGGCCGCCACCCGCTCCGCCAGCTCCGCCCGCGTCAGCGGCTCGGCCGACAGCACCGAGCGGGTGGCCTCGATCAGGGCGTCGAACTCGGTGCGGGTCATCTTGTAGTACTGGAGCCAGTTGGCCGGGAAGGCGTCGTAGCCGCCGCGGGCGGCGCCCAGCAGCCCGGCGTCGGCCGGTGGGAGCACGTGCAGGGTGCCCCGCATGGCCCAGGTCTTGACCAGCTTCCGCGACTCCCAGAGCAGGTGGTCCAGGGCGCCCCGCTGCAGCTCCTCGGTGCGCGCCCAGAGCATGAGCTCGGCCGCCGAGGCCACCTGGGCCTGCAGCCCGACCACAGCCCTCACCGTGGCCACCGCCTCAGATGCGGGAGCGCGCGGGGCCAGGCGATGCCGGCGCAGCCGGAAGGCGTCGACCTGCGCCCGGGAGACCGCGGGCGCCGTGCTCAGCTGGCTACGAAAAGCGTTTGCCAGGCCGCGTCGATGAGGTCGGGGCGCAGCGCCGGCCGCTGGCCACGCGCGCTCGCCACGTCGACCAGCCGCTCCAGGAGGTCGCGCGGATGGTTGCCCCGCAGTGGCCGGCCTCCGTAGAGGCTCTTCACCATCTCCAGGGCCCGCGGCTCCGGCGCCAACCCGAGTCGCGCCCGCTCACGTTCGAAGATCTTGACGTAGGCGTCCCAGGTGGGGTCGGGCATCAGAACCTTGTAGGAGAGTCGGCGGAGGTAAGCCTCCTCCAGGAGGTCGGCCGGCTTCAGGTTGGTGGAGAGCACCACCTGCGCCATGAAGGGGATCTCGACCTTGCGGCCTGTGGCGCTGAGGTTGAGATAGTCGATGTGCTGCTCGAGCGGCACCAGCAGGCGGTCGAGGATCTGCTTGGGCGGCACCCGCTGCCGGCCCAGGTCGTCGATCAGGAGCACGCCACCCGCGGCCTTGACCTGCAGGGGCGCCTCGTAGCTGCGGCTGGCGGAATCGAAAGTGGGCTCCAGCATCTCGGTGACGAACTCGCCGCCCACTTGCACCAGCGGCCGCTCGACCCGGCGCCAGCGGGCGTCGGGCGGCTGCGGGCCGTGGGCCAGCTTGTGGGCGGCGGGGTCGAACACCCGCATCACGTCGCCGTTGCCCAGGTCGACCGCGACCGGGACCAGGATCGGCTCGCCGAGGAGCGCCACCACCCGGCGGGCCAGCGAGGTCTTGCCGTTGCCGGGCGCGCCGTAGATGAACAGCGAGCCCCGGGAGTTGACGGCCGCGCGCACCGCCTCCACCACCGGCGGTGGCACCTCGAGGCCGCTGAGCGCGGCCGAGAGCTTGGCCATGGTCACCGACGAAGGCTTGCCGGCGTCGGCGGCCGCAGTCTTGTATTCGGCGTAGGAGACCGGCGCCGGGCCCAGGTAGCGCGACCCGGGCAGAGTCTCCAGGTGCGAGCGGCCGCGCACGGTGAGGGCGTAGGTCATGCGCTCGGGCAGTGAGTTCTGCGCGCCCGCGTCGGCCGCGATCCCCAGGGAGTCGATGAAGTTGCCGACCGTCAGAGCGTTGAGGGCCGGCTCGATGCTGGCGTAGGGCAGGGAGAGCGCCCCAGCCACCTCGTAGGCCGTCATCTTGGAGGTGGTCGCCAGTACGCGCAGGACCAGGCCTTCGGCCAGCGCCTGGTCCAGGTGAGGCGCATGGCCGTCGCCCGCGGCCAGCGGGGCGGCGGCCACCAGGTGTCCGCTGGGCAGCGGCGTCGGGGAATCGATGTGGGTGAGCACCGCCTCGATGACCTTGGCCCGGAAGCGGGCACGGTCTCCGTGATCGGGCGCCTCGCCTTCGCGACGGCGACTGATCCAGTCGGGCACCGCCGCGAAAACGACCGTGTTGCCGATCGCGACCTTCACGGTGTCCGGCTCCGAAGCCGCCACCCGGACCGCCACCCGCGCCAGGTAACCCTGGCCGACCAGCGCGGCCCAGCTGCGCTCCCAGGCGACGGCGCCCCGGCCCTCCCAGGTCTGGCGCATGGTGCGGTCGGAGACCAGCTTGATGTCGCGCCGGTGGTGGTACCGGCGGCGGATCAGCTCGGTGATGTCGCGGTCGACGTCTTCGGCGACCAGCGCCGCCAGCGGCAGGGCGCGGTCGGCGATGTCCGGCCGGTGCTTGATCTCGCGGATGGTGCCCGCCGTGGCGGCCAGCGCGCGCAGCACATTGGCATGGCGCGGGCAGAACGGCGTGGAGTCGATGAAGACGACGTGCTTCTTGCACCACCAGGTGGCGCAGATCTGGCCCTTGGCGTCCTCGTAGCTGCAGGGCCAGCCCTCGGTCGCGTTGCAGCCGCCGTAGGAGCAGCCGGCGCTGTCGTCCTCGCCCTTGCGGGTCAGCAGCGGCGACTGCGCGATCGAGGTCAGCAGGCTGCGCAGACTGTGGGCGGTCAGCGGGGGAGGCGCATCCTTCGGCGGCGAAGAGGAGGAGGTGATGAGGTCGGGGCGGGCCGCATGCAGAAGCGCTCCGGCGAACTCCTCGCAGGACTGGAACCGCTGCTCGCGGTCCTTGGCCATCGCCTTGTAGATGATCTGCATGAACTTCTCGGGGATGGCCGTCGAGGGCCGCGGCTGCTCGAAGACGTGGGCGTGCAGGATGCTGGGGATCGAGCCGACGAAGGGCGGATCGCCGTGCATCAGCTCGTAGAGGATGCAGCCCAGCGCGTAGATGTCGGCTCGGTGGTCGACCTCGTCGCCCCGCACCTGCTCGGGCGACATGTAGGCCGGGGTCCCGACCATGGAGCCGGTCGCGGTCAGGCGCTGGTTCTCGGTGACCACGCGCGAGATCCCGAAGTCGAGGATCTTGGTCTTGCCCTGGGTGGTGACCAGGATGTTGTCGGGCTTGAGGTCGCGGTGGACCACGCCGTGCTGGTGGGCCGCTCCTACGGCGGACAGCGCCTGCTGGATGAGGTCGAGCGAAACGTCGACCTTGAAACGCCCGCTTTCGCTCAGCCAGTAGCGAAGGGAGTGGCCCTCGACCAGCTCCATGACGATGAAGAGCGAGCCGCCGTCGCTGTCGAAGTCGTAGATGCGGACGATGCCGGGATGGTTGAGGCCGGCCACCATGGTCGCCTCGCGCTGGAAGCGGGCGCGGAAGGACTCGTCGCGCGAGTACTCCTCCGAGAGGACCTTGATCGCCACCGGCACGCCCAGGCCCGGGTGCATGGCCGTGTACACGACGCCCATGGCGCCGCGTCCCATCTCGGTCTGGATTTGAAAGCGGCCCAGACGGCCGCTGCTCTGGCTCTGGCTGTTCAACCCTCTTCTGAGAAACCCGGTTGGGAATTCTCAGGGAGCCAGGACTGACCTGAGCCCCTCTTAACCCGCCGGGGCGCCCGCGGTTTGCGCCACCTCCTCGTCGATCGGCTGGGCCTGGTTGCGCAGGACCTTCTTGTCGAACTTGCCGACCGAGGTCTTGGGAAGCTCGTCGATGAAGCGCACTTCGTCCGGCAGCCACCACCTGGCGACCTTGTCGGCCAGGAAGTCGCGGATCTCGTCGGCCGTCACCTGGTCCTTGAACTCGGGCTGGGCCACCACGTAGGCCACCGGCCGCTCGGACCACTTGCTGTGGGAAAGTCCAATCACCGCTGCTTCCAGGACCTTGGGGTGGGCCATGATCGCGTTCTCCAGCTCGACCGAGCTGATCCATTCGCCGCCGGACTTGATCACGTCCTTGGTGCGGTCGACGATCACCACGTAGCCGTCGGGCGTCATCGAGGCCACGTCGCCGGTCTTGAACCAGCCGTCCTCGGTGAGCCGGCCGGGATCGGCGTTGTTGTGGTAGCCGCTGGCGATCCAGGGGCCGCGGCACTGGATCTCCCCGAAGGCGACGCCGTCCCAGGGCAGCTCCTCCCCGGTGGCCAGGTCGGCGATGCGGATCTCGACCCCGGCCGCGGGCACACCCTGGCGCAGACGCGCCTCCAGCTCCTGGTCGGCAGGCACCCAGCTGCGCACGGTGCCCACCGAGCCGATGGGCGAGGTCTCGGTCATGCCCCAGGCGTGGAGCATGCGCAGTCCCAGGCGGTCCATGCGCTCCATCAGGGAGCGGGGGATGGCGGAGCCGCCGCAGATCACGGTGTGCACCTTGGGCAGCCGGCGGCCGCTCTTCTCCATTACGCCGGCCAGGTTGATCCAGATCGTGGGCACGCCGCCCAGGATGGTGGCGCCCTCCTGCTCGGCCAGGTCCAGGATGATCTGCCCGTCGCCCATGAAGCGGTCGGGAAAGATGATCTTGGCGCCGGTCATTCCGCAGGCGTAGGGCAGCCCCCAGGAGTTGGCGTGGAACATGGGGACGACCGGCAGGATGGTCTCGTTCTCGCCCAGGCGCAGGGTATCGACCTGCATCACGGCCATCGCGTGGAGCCACTGCGACCGGTGGCTGTAAACCACGCCCTTGGGATTGCCGGTGGTGCCCGACGTGTAGCACATGGCCGCGGCTGACCACTCGTCGAGGGTCGGCCAGGCGAAATCCTCCGACTCGCGCCCGATCAACTCCTCGTAGTCGAGGGTCTCGCCCAGCTGGTGCTCGGGCAGCGGACCGCCGTCGCTCAGCACGACGAGCTTGCGGACGCTGGGCAGCCGGCCGGCCACCTGGTTGAGGACCGGGATCAGGCTCTTGTCGACGAACAGGAACTTGTCCTCGGCGTCCTCGATCACATAGGCGAGCTGGTCCGGGAAAAGGCGCAGGTTGAGGGTGTGCAGGACCGCGCCCATGCAGGGCACCGCGTAGTACAGCTCGAGGTGCCGGTAGTTGTTCCAGGCCAGCGTGGCCACCCGATCGCCGGGCTTCGCACCGAGCCGCTGCAGCGCGTTGGCCAGGCGTGCCGCTCGGCGCGTCATGTCGGTGTACGAGTAGCGGTGGAGATGGTCCTCGCGCTTGGAGACGATCTCCTTTTTGTCGAATAGCCGCTGCGCGCGCCAGAGCACGTGCTGGAGCGTGAGCGGGTAGTCCTGCATCAGCCCTTTCATGCCCGCAGGATGCGCCGCGGCGCGCGCTATGGCAAGCGGCTGTTGAGGCGCTCCATGGCCATCACCAGCAAACCTTCGACGGCGCGTTCCCAACCGCGCTGCTGCGCCCACATGGCCGTCATCGCCCGGTTGCCCAGCATCACCGCCTCCCAGAGCTGAAAGCGCTGCAGAGTTGCGTGCGGGCGCAGCTCGCGGTAGTGGTCGAGAAAGGCTTTGCGCGCCTCCTCGGCGGCCACGGACTGCTCCCAGCCCCGGGGCATGGATGGGAAGAGGTAGGCGCAGTAGCGGGCCAGGTCCGCGCTGGTCTCGGCCAGTGAGAAGTAGTCGAAGTCGATCAGCGTGAAGCGCCCCTCGTCGTGCAGGAGCTGGTCGTACTTGAGGTCGCCGTGGGTGGGCAGCCACTCCTCCTCGGCTGTGTGCGAGAGCTTGGCCCGGATGTGGATCAACAGCTCGCGGAGCAGGAAGTGGGCCTGGGGATGGACGTGGGCGAACTGGTCCTGCACACCGTCCAGGCGCTCCAGCTCGTGCTCGAGGCGAATGTGCGGCTCGGCCGGCACCTCGGACTCGTGGATGGCGGCCGCGGCGCCGGCGGCGAACAGGGTGCCGGGCAGAAAGTGGGGGGCCGTGCGGTCGCCGGTCACGGCGGCGCCTGGAGCCGCCTCCTCCAGGTAGAGCGAGAGCTCCGGCTGGAAGCTCAGCGGCCGGGGGATCGCCAGCCGGCCTTCGGCTGCGCGCGCGACCTCCCAGAGCGCCGTCATCACCTGGTGGGTGCGGCGGCCGCCGTGGCCGGCCTGCACTTTGCCGAAGATGCGCTTGGAACCGGCCGCCGGAGCCGTGTGGATCATGTACTCGAAGATGCCGTTGACCTCGGGCACGTAGCGGGCCAGCTTGACGTCCACCGCGGTGATGCGGGCAGGCACATCCAGCAGACCGCGCTTGAGAGTCCGAAACAGGCGCAGCACGCGGGAGGGGTTGGCGGCGGCCGCCAGCGTCGGCATCGACGGATCGACGGGGTAGAACCAGAACGCGTGCTGGCTCTCTGGAAAGAGGACGGGGTAGCCATGGCCGTCCAGAGGATCGCCACTCGCTGATCCGTACAGGTCGTGCATGCGGCTGGCGAACCGCTGCCAGGCTTCCGGCTTGAAGAGGGCGCGCGCCACCAGCCGGACTTCCCGCTGCTCGGGGTAGACGGGCTGGGGTTCGGGCGCATCCTCATCCAGCTCCGCGTCGGCTTCGGGCAGGATGGGCTCGCCCCGGCCGAGCTTGACCCGGTACATCGCCCAATAGGTCTCGGGCGGCTCCAGCCGGGAGTAGCGGCGCCTGGCCTCCAGCAGCGTCCAGCCGGTTCCGGGAAGGACGGATTCCTCCAGGTATCGGGTCGCCGCGGCGGTGTTGGTCGCCTCCTGGACACTGCCCAGGGTCAGCATCGTGCCCACGCCTTGCTAATTCTTCCCTGAAACCGGTTCACGCACCAAGACAAGTGTGCAGATTGACATATTGGGCAGGCGCTTGATATGACATAGGCAATATCACGTTATCGGCCAGTTATGCGCGGAACAAGCGCGTACTGGTCGGCAGCACGTCACACGGAGGTGCGTCTCAAGTTGGAAGTGGATAGCGACGCGTTGATACTGACTCGTCGCCCCTTTGCCGCGAGACTCCTTCTGTGGCTGTTCATCCTCTTCTGCACCTCGGTGCTGATCGTGGTTCGCACCCAGCCCGCCCTCGCCAGCACGCATGGCAATGCGGCGGCGGTGGGAGCGAGTCGCCACGACGGACACCCGGTGCACGAGGGCGACAACCACGGCACTGGAGGCGGCGGCGACGGGGGCAGCGGCGGAGACAAGCCGAGCAAGGCCGATAAGCCGGCCCATGCTCAGGCTGCGGCGGCGCAACCCGCGGCGCCTGCGAAGCCGGCGACGCAACCCGCGGCGCCTGCTAAGCCGGCGACGCAACCCGCGGCGCCTGCTAAGCCGGCCGGCCAGCCCAACGGGGCTGGACAAGCCAAGCCGGCAAGCGCGAACACGAGCGGCACCTCCGGGTGCGACGTGCCCGGAAAAGCTTGCGACCCGTCCAAGAAGGACAGCGACAACGGCGTAGGCAACAACTGCGACCCGGGGTACGGCCGCGGGAACCAGGCCAAGATGGCCAGCGACGATGCCACGACCTCGAGCTGCGGCACCGCGAGCACTGCTGGGCAGGCGAGCGGCGCGAATGGCAGCTCCGGTTCGGGCGGAGGCGCTGCGGCCTCGACGGGCGCCACCACGGGCACCGCTGGACAGGCCAGCGGGGCCAACGGGAGCTCGGGTTCCGGCGGAGCCGCTGGGACCTCGACCGGCGCCACCACGGGCACCGCTGGACAGGCCAGCGGGGCGAACGGAAGCTCGGGTTCTGGCGGAGCGGCTGGGACCTCGACCGGCGCCACCACAGGCACCGCTGGACAGGCCAGTGGGGCCAACGGCAGCTCGGGTTCTGGCGGAGCCGGGACCTCTACCGGTAACACCACAGGCACCGCCGGGCAGGCCAGCGGCGCCAACGGCAGCTCAGGCTCTGGCGGGGCTGCTGGGACCTCGACCGGCAAGACCACGGGCACTGCTGGACAGGCCAGCGGCGCCAACGGCAGCTCGGGTTCCGGCGGAGCCGGGGCCTCGACCGGCAACACCACTGGCACCGCTGGACAGGCCAGCGGGGCCGGCGGCAGCTCGGGTTCCGGCGGAGCCGGGACCTCAACTGGTAACACCACGGCAACCGCTGGGCAGGCCAGCGGGGCCGGCGGCAGCTCGGGTTCCAGCGGATCTGCTGGGACTTCGACTGGCAACACCACGGCGACCGCCGGGCAGGCCAGCGGGGCTGGCGGCAGCGCCGGCTCGAAGGCTCCGGCCTCGACCGGCAACACCACTGGCACCGCCGGACAGGTCAGCGGGGCCAACGGCAGCTCGGGTTCCGGCGGAGCCGGGACCTCCACTGGTAACACCACTGGCACCGCCGGGCAGGCCAGCGGGGCCGGCGGCAGCGCCGGCTCACAGGCTCCGGCCTCGACCGGCAACACCACGGCCACTGCTGGGCAGGCCAGCGGGGCCGGCGGCAGTGCCGGCTCACAGGCTCCGGCCTCGACCGGCAACACCACGGCCACTGCTGGGCAGGCCAGCGGGGCCGGCGGCAGCGCCGGCTCACAGGCTCCGGCCTCGACCGGCAACACCACGGCCACTGCTGGGCAGGCCAGCGGGGCCGGCGGCAGCTCAGGCTCCGGCGGGGCTGCTGGGACCTCAACCGGCAATACAACCGGAACCGCTGGGCAGGCCAGCGGGGCTGGCGGCAGCTCAGGCTCTGGCGGGGCTGCTGGAACCTCAACCGGCAACACCACAGGCACCGCTGGACAGGTCAGCGGGGCCAACGGCAGCACTGGCTCCGGACAGGCCGGAGTGGGCGCTGGTGCCGGTGCGGCAGGCAATAGCGGGACCGGCGCGGCCGGCGGAGGCGTCTCTGGCGCCACCGGCACCGGCGGAGTTGCTGCTCAGGGCGGCGCCCTGGCGGCGACCGGGCTCCCGATTCTCGGGGCCATCGTCGGATTCCTCCTGCTGGTGCTTGGAGGCATCGCCTCACGGAGGCGCCGCTAGTTCAGCACCTCTGTGCATGGGGGCGGCTGCTGGAATCTTCCAGCGGCCGCCCTTTCTTCTTTTTCAGCCACTTCATCGTCAAAAGATCGGAGCCTGACGGGCACAGTCCGTAGGATGCCGGCGATGCGCAGTAGTGGTCGGGCTGACCTCCATCTCCACACCTGCTTCAGCGACGGCTGGCCCACGCCGACGGACGTACTGGAGCATGCGCGCCAATCGACGCGACTCGACGTGATCGCGATCACCGACCACGACACCATCCAGGGCGCTCTCAGAGCGGCAGACCTGGCTGCGGGACTGCGCGACGCGCCCGAGGTCATCGTGGGCGAGGAGGTGTCGAGCCGGGAGGGTCACATCGTCGGTCTCTTCCTGGAGCGCCGGGTGCGGCCCGGGATGTCGGCGGCCGCCACCGTGCACGCGATCCACGAGCAGGGCGGCATCGCCATCGCCGCTCACCCCTTCTGGCGCACCGCGCGGCAGGTCCAGGGCCGGGGGCGCATCCACGGGCTGGGCTGGCGGGCCGCCGAGCTCGACTTCGACGCGATCGAGGTGGAGAACTCGACGCCCGGGTTCTACCTCTTCAACCAGATGGCCCACCGGCTGACCGAGGCCACCGGCCTGGCCGAGGTGGGCAACTCCGACGCCCACATCCTGGATGCTGTCGGTCGCGCCTACACCTCGTTCAGCGGGCGCACTGCCGCCGACCTCCGGGCGGCGATCCTGGATCGACGGACGGTCGCCCATCGCCAGCGCTACCGGCCGCTGGGCCTGGTCCGCTACGCCGCCTGGGGCCTGCGCCACGAGCGTGTGGAGGCGGTCGCCGCAGCCGGTCGCTGAAGGGGGCAGCCCGGGGGGCGCTGCCTATAATTCGGTCCCTGCGCCCGCTTAGCTCAACGGATAGAGCGCATGGCTTCGGACCATGAGGTTAGGGGTTCGAATCCTCTAGCGGGCAGGTGCGCAAGCACCCGGCCGGGCGGCTGGCGGAACTGGTAGACGCGCACGTTTGAGGGGCGTGTGGGGTGACCCATCCGGGTTCGAGTCCCGGGCCGCCCACCATGCCCCGGCATATTGTTCGAGCGCCGGCGCTGGAACCCTTTTGGGTCGCTAAATCTGTTCCAGCGCCGGCGCTCAGCCGCTTACGAGGTCCGGACGCTCAGGCGTTAGGCGTCAGGTCGGGGGTGACCACGAACCACTTCTGGCCCACGTTCTGGCCTGTGGTGTCGCCGGGGCTCTTGTCCTTGGCGTAGAAGTACACCGGCCAGCCGTTGTAGGTCACCATCGGCTTCCCGTTGGGGTCCGTGATGGTGCCCAGGGTCCCGGTGACACCGGCGCCACCGGTCGGCTTGGTGGTCGCGTCGGTGAGCTCCAGCGGCGGCCAGACCGAAAGGCAGCCGCCGGTGCAGGTCACCTTGCCGGCTCCCTTGTCCGGCGTGAACCAGTAGAGGGTCATGCCCTTCTCGGCGTCGACCAGGATCGTCATCGACTTGCCGTCGACGGTCGCCATGGCGGTTTTCACCACCGGCGGCGGGGTCGGCGCAGCCGTGGGCGTGGAGGCCGCGCCCGTTGAGGACCCAGCCCCACCGCAGGCGGCCGTGGATACCAAACCGATCACTGCCAGCGCGTGCGCGAAGCTCCGCATTCTCATGCTCAGGCATACCGGAGCTGGTAACGGGCCACGGAAGAAGCGGCAGCGGCCATGGGTTGGACAGTGATATGGCGATGGAAACCTTCGACGTGACCGCGCGCAAGGCGCACCAGTGGACGATGGTAGCGCTGGTGGTGGCCGGCTTCCTGCTGGGGGAGCCTAAAGGCGCCGTGCCGCTGGCGCTGGCCGGGGCCGTAATGCTGGCGGGCCGCTTCTGGTGGCCGGCCGACCTGGTTCGCCAGCTCACCTGGCGGGTGCTGGAGCCGGGCGGCATCCTGAGGCGCAGGGAGCGGGTCGAGGACCACGAGACGCGCCGGGTGGCGCGGATCATCGGCGGCGCCGCCTGGCTGGCGGCCGCCGGACTGCTGCTCCTCGGAGCGACGCTGGCCGCCTGGGCCATCGCCCTTTTGATCGCCCTCATGGTGGCCCTCGACGCCGCCTTCGACTTCTGCGCGCTCTGCTTCGTCGCGGGTCGGCTCGACCGCAGGGGATGGACCGGCTCCTAATCCTGGCCGCCCTCGCCGGTGGCTTCCTGGTCCTGGCGCTAGGCGCTCGCGTGCTGGCCCGCAGCCGCACGCTCCGTGCGCGGGGGCTGACGCCCTCCGAGGTCTGGCAGGCTCTCGAAGCCCAACCCGATGGACGCCCGGCGGTGATCCTCTTCAAGACGCCCTCCTGCACCGAATGCGCGACTCAGCGCGCCCTGCTGCAGGACGTGCGGGTGATCGAGGTCGACGCTTCGGTCCGGCCCGAGGTGGCCGGCCGCTTTGGGGTCCTGACCGCCCCGACCACGGTGATCCTGGCTGCGGACGGGCGGGTACGCGCCGTCAACCACGGCTTTGCCGGGGCCGAACGGCTGGCGGCGCAGCTGGCTTAAAAGGGGAACAAAACCCGCCCGCACGGCGTAAGGTGCGGCGCGGTTGCCGGTCGCTGCTCTCGTCGTTCTCATCGCAACCCTGGTTCTCTGCGCGGAGCTCGTGCTCGGCGCCTATGCCTACCTGCGCATGCGCGCCGCCTACCAGCGCCTACACGAGGAGAGCGGATTCGACTTCCTCACCACCCTGCACACCCGCCGCGAGGGACTGCGGTTGGGCGCCCAGCTGCTCCTGCAGTGCTACCGGCACGGCTTCCAGGTCGCCGTCGTCCTGCTCGACCTGGACCATTTCAAGCAGATCAATGACAGCTACGGCCATCGGGTAGGCGACCTGGTCCTGGCCGAGTTCGCGGCTCGGCTCCGGGGCAGCCTGCGGGCCGGCGACTTCGCGGTCCGGCTGGGCGGTGAGGAGTTCTGCGTCTTTCTCGCCCACGCAGCCGAGGAGCAGGCGCTGGAGGCCTCCTGGCGACTGCTCCGGACGATCCGGGCGCGGCCGGTGCGGACCTCGGGAGGGGTGCTGGAGATCACCGCCAGCGCGGGGGTGGCGGCCTGGCGGCGGCGGGAGTCGGTGGAGTCGCTCATCGACCGCGCCGACCAGGCCCTGTACGAGGCCAAGCGCGAGGGCCGGGACCGCGCGCGTGCGTACTCCCGATTAACCCATAGTCTGGAGAGGTCAAGTCCGGGCGAGCACCGGTCCTTCGCCAGCTAGCCGACCGCTGCGTGCGTCAGGGGGCCCGGCTCGTCGTCGTCACGCAGCTCCAGCTGCGCTCCTCCTAGTGCCACCCCTTCCTTCGCATCGGTGCGTCGATCTGCCGAAGTCCTCGCCGCCCGCCCAGCCTTAACCTCTGTCGCATGACCGCCGGCGGGCTTAATCCCGTCACTCAGTTCCGCGATCTGTACGAGCGCGAATATGCCGCGGTGTACCGATCTGTGCGCGCCATCGTCCTCGACTCCGCCGCCGCCGAGGACCTGACCCAGGAGGCGTTCGTCAAGGCCTATCGGGCTCGCCACGGCTACAAGCCCACCGCGCCGGTGGGGGCCTGGCTGCACCGGATCGCGGTCAACACGGCGATCTCCTACCTGCGTCGCCAGAAGCTCAGCCGGCTGCTGCCCGTCCGCCTCTATGTACCGGCCGCCAACAGCGAGTACGACGAAGCCGACGCCCGCAGCGTGGTCGAGGAAGCGCTGGCCGACCTCAGCCCCAAACTGCGCGCCGTGGTGGCGCTGCACTACTTCCAGGGCTACACGCGGGACGAGATCGCCGCGACTCTGGGCATCCCCTCCGGAACCGTCGCCTCGCGCCTCGCCAAGGCGGTGGCGACGATGCGCCGCAAGCTCGGCGACCAGAAATCGGACACCGGGCGTTTGCTGGATGAAGGTGCACTTCGCTGAAGGCGGGTCGTCGAAAGACGAGATCACCCGCGCCCTGAACATGGAATCGGAAACCTGGAAGCCGCGACGAGGACCGGACTGGGCTGAGCTGATGGCCCGGGCCGAAGGCGTCCGCGTCCAGCGGTTCCTGCTCTCAGCCGCAGTCCTGGTCGCGGCCGTGGCCGTGGTCGGCATCGCTCTCGTGATGACCGTCGCCCACACGCTGCCACTCGGACTGGAGCCGATCCGAGACCGCCTGCTTCCTTAAACTGGCGGAACGGCGGGCCATCTCCGCCGAACCTCCGCCGCCCGCCCCGGCCGGGCCACCCTGGAGGCAAAGGGGAAGGACCTCGGATGGGCTGTCGACCTGTTTCCGCGCCGCGACGCGGCATCGCCGAGGGGATGACGTCGCCGCGGTTCGACGGAGGCAGGCCATGACCAGGCAGTCCGGCTTCAAAGAACGCGTGCGCGCGCGCATGTCCGCGACCGGCGAGAGCTACGCGGCCGCCCGGGCCCATCTCGATCGGGGCCGGCCCAGCGTCCTCAACGTGACCAACGGCGAGTCGACCTCGATCAGCCTGCGCGATTCGGGAGTGCCGGGCGAGGTGCTCACCTATCCCGGCCCGCTGCAGGAGGCCGATCGCTACGTGCTCTGGTTCGAGGCCGACCTGTACGACCAGCTGCTGCTGATCGAGGTCCTCTCCAAACTCGAGGCCGAGCCGGCCCGGATCAGCCTGGTCTCGATCGGCGAGTACCGCGGCAAAGCCCACTTCGGCGGCCTCGGCGAGCTCACTCCCCAGCAGCTGGCGGCGCTGCTGCCTGAAGCCGTGACCTTCAACGTTGAGGACGTGCAGCTGGCCCAGCAGGCCTGGCGCGCCTACCGGGCGTCCAGGCCGCGCGGCCTGCCGGCCATCGCCCGGGCGTCGTCGCCCGAGCTGCGCTTCCTGGGCGAGGCTTTCGCCCGCCTGATGCAGGAGTACCCGTCCCGAGTCGACGGCCTCTCGCTCACCGAGCGACGGATCCTGCAAGCCGTCGACGAAGGCGCCCATCGGCCGCGCGAGATCTTCCTCGCGCTCTGGCAGCGCGAACGCCGGCCCTTCCTGGCCGACCAGCCCACCTTCGAGGTGATCAAGCGCCTCAGCGAAGCCCGGCATCCTCTGCTGGCGCCGGGGCCTTATCGCGATCGCCTGCGGCTGACGCCGGTCGGGCGTGAGGTCCTGGAGGGCAGCGCCGACCACGTGCGGCTGAACGGCCTCGACCGCTGGATCGGCGGCGTCCACCTGACGGGCGCCGAGGACTGGCGCTACGACGAGCGCTTGGAGACCGTGACGAAGGGGCCTTAGCGAGAATACGCGGCATGGCCGCCGCCGCCGAGCTGGGCGTGGGGCTCATCGGCGCCGGCACCGTGGGCGCCGAGGTCGCCGACCGCCTCCTGACCTGGGCGCCCGCGCTCCGCCGCCGCGCGGGCGCCGGCCTGGAGCTGCGCCGCGTCGCCGTGCGTGACCTCGGCAAGACCCGGCCCCGGGTGCCGCCCGAGCTGCTCACGGCCGACCCCCACCAGGTCATAGACGACCCCGGCATCGACATCGTGGTCGAGCTGGCGGGCGGCGAGGAGCCGGCCCGCTCCTGGCTAGAGCGTGCGATCCGCGCCCGCAAGCACGTCGTCACCGCCAACAAGGTGGTGATGGCGGCGCACGGCCCGGAGCTCCTGGAGCTGGCCGGCGAGATGGACGTCGACGTCTATTTCGAGGCGGCGGTCGGCGGCGGCATCCCGCTGATCAGCACCTTCAAGGTCGACCTCGCGGCCAACCAGCTGGAGCGCGTGACCGCGATCATCAACGGCACCACCAACTACATGCTCTGCCGGATGGCGGCCGACGGCAGCACCTTCGCCCAGGTCCTGGCCGACGCCCAGCGCGAGGGTTTCGCCGAGGCCGATCCGACCGCCGACGTCGACGGCCACGACGCCGCCGCCAAGCTGGCGATCATGGCTTCGATCGCCTTCGGGGCCCGTGTGCATCCGCGCGCGGTGTACTGCGAGGGGATTCGGGCCGTGCAGCCCGTGGATTTCCGCTACGCCCGGGAGCTGGGCTACGCGATCAAGCTCATGGCCTCGGCCGAGCGCACGCCGCGCGGGGTGGAGGCGCGCGTGCACCCCTGCATGGTCCCGTTGAGCCATCCGCTGGCGGTGGTCGACGGCGTGCACAACGCTGTCTTCATCGAGGGCGACCTGGTCGGCGAGGTCCTTCTCCAGGGCCTGGGCGCCGGCGCGCGGCCCACCACGAGCGCCGTGATCGGCGACTTGATCGACCTCGCACGCTCCATACAAAGGCAAGTCCGCAACCGGGCGCCTTTCACCTTCGACGACATCGCCGTGGTGCCGATGGACGAGGTCACCACCCGCGCCTACTTCCGCTGCCGGGTCGCGGACCGGCCTGGCGTGCTGGCTCAAATCTTCACCGTCTTCGGCGAGGAGCAGGTGAGCATCTCCAGCGCGATCCAGAAGGAGGTGTTCGAGGGCGAGGCCTCGGCCGAGTTCGTGGTCACCACGCATCCGGCGCCCGACGCGGCCCTGCGCCGCACGCGCCAGCGCATCGCCGCCCTGGAGCCGGTGCGCGCGGTCTCCTCCTTCATCAGGGTTCTCTGACCCCCATGGGAGTCCTGGCCCGCTACCGGGAGCGCCTCCCGGTCACCGAGCACACGCCGATGGTCGATCTCCGCGAGGGCTCGACGCCGCTGGTGCCCTCCCGCAACATCGGTCCCGCGCTGGGCCTCGAGCGTCTCTACTTCAAGTACGAGGGGCTGAACCCGACCGGGTCCTTCAAGGACCGGGGCATGGTGGTGGCCGTGGCCAAGGCCATGGAGGAGGGCGCGCGGGTCCTGGTCTGCGCCTCGACGGGCAACACCTCGGCCTCGGCGGCCGCCTACGCGGCCTCCCAGCGGCTGCGCGCGATCGTCGTGGTGCCGGACGGCAAGATCGCGCTCAACAAGCTGGCGCAGGCCCTGATGTACGGCGCCAAGGTGGTGCAGATCAAGGGCAATTTCGACGCCGCCCTGAGCACCGTGCGCGACCTTGCCGAGCACTACCCGGTGGCCCTGGTCAACTCGGTCAACCCCTACCGGCTGGAGGGCCAGAAGACCGCCGCCTTCGAAATCGTGGAGGAACTGGGCGAGGCCCCCGACTACCTGATGCTGCCGGTGGGCAACGCGGGCAACATCACGGCCTACTGGAAGGGCTTCAAGGAAGAGCTGGCCGCCGGGCACAGCAGGCAGCTGCCGCGCATGGTGGGGGCGCAGGCCGAGGGTGCGGCGCCGATCGTGCGCGGGCGTCCGGTGGAGAAGCCGAAGACGGTGGCCAGCGCGATCGAGATCGGCAACCCCGCGTCCTGGGAGGGGGCCACCTCGGCGCGCGACGAGTCCGGGGGCGCCATCGAGGCCGTGAGCGACACCGAGATCCTGCAGGCCCAGATCCGGCTCGCCTCCAGCGAAGGCCTCTTCGCCGAGCCGGCCTCGGTGGCGCCCCTGGCGCTGCTGGTGCGGCTGGTCCAGGAGGGGCGAATCCAGCGCGACTCGACGACCGTGATCGTCCTGACCGGCTCCGGTCTCAAGGATCCAGAAGCCGCGCTGGCCAACGTGGAGCCGCCGATCCAGCTCGACGGTGACGCGCGTTCGCTGGCCAAGGCCCTGAAACTTTGATCTCGATTCGCCTCGCACGGGCCGGCGACGGGGCCGGAATGGCGCGCTGCTGGGCGGACGCCGGCCGCCACTACATCGACGTCGACCAGACCCGCTTCCAGGTGCCCGAGGAGGCAGGCCTGGACCAGTGGTTCGAAGCTTCGCTGGCTCGCCAATCGGAGGAACGCGCCGTGTTCGTGGCCGAGCTCGAGGGCGAGCTGGCAGGTTTCTGCGGCGCCCACCTGGAGCCGCCCAATACCGAGCCCTGGCGGCAGCTGCAGCGCGACCTGGGGCGCACCCGGCTCTACGTCGACGCCCTGGCCGTGGCCGAGCCGGCTCGGCGCCGCGGGGTGGGGGAGGCGCTCATGCGCGCGGCCGAGAAGTGGGGCAAGGAACGAGGGGCCACCGTGCTCTTCGTCGACAGCTTCGTCGACGGGCCGACCGCGACGCCCTTCTACGAGCGGCGGATGGGCTACCGGCGGCGCTCGATCCGCTTCCAGGGCGCCATCTAAGGTGACCGCTCCGGGACGGTCACAGCATCTTCGGCGCCTAGGGTGCCGCATCGTGCGTCAGGGGGCCCGGCCCTTCGTCGTCACGCAGCTTTGGCTGCGCTCCTCCTCGTGCCACCCCTTCCTTCGCTTCGGCGCCCCGAGGCACCGAATCTTGCGGCGCCGCCCCGGACCAGTCACCTAGTGCACGTCAAGGTGCCGGCCTCCATCGCCAACCTGGGCCCCGGCTTCGACGTCTTGGCGATGGCGGTCGATCTCTGGCTGGAGGTCGAGGCCGAGCCGGCCGGCCGCCCGGACTGGGAGTTTGAAGGCGAGGGCGCCGAGCTGCTGCGCGGAGCGCCCAATCCACTCTCCGGGCTGCCCATGCAGGGCTGGGTGCGCAACGCCATCCCGGTCGGCGTCGGCCTCGGTTCTTCGGCGGCGGCCCGGGTGGCCGCGGCGACCCTGGGCGGCAGCGAGGACCCCATCGGCGAGGCCGGTCGCGAGGAAGGCCACTACGACAACGTGGCGGCGGCCGTGGTCGGCGGGGTGGTGGCGGTCGTCGGCGACGAGGTCCAGAGACTGCCCATCCCCGACCTGGAGCTGGCCGTGCTGCTGGCCGCCGACCCACTGTCGACCGAGGCGGCCCGGGCGGCGCTGCCGGCGCAGGTCGAGCGCGCCGACGCCGTGTTCAACCTGGCTCGGGTGGCCTCGCTGGTGCACCTCCTGCACAACCGGGACTGGCATCGGTTGAACGTGGCCCTGGAGGACCGGCTGCACCAGCCGCTGCGGATTCCTCTGTATCCCTGG